>CALWIH010000090.1 GCA_944380675.1 uncultured Clostridia bacterium
CCTGTTCGTCATCATGAGCAGCGACAACCTGCCGCTGTTCGCCGGCGTGGTGAACCGGATCGGGGAGTAAACACCCATATAAAAAGGACGCCTCCGCGGCTTGCGGAGGCGTCCTTTTGACGTCCCGGGAAAGGGAGGCTCAGCCTCTCTTGTTGGAATGTCTCCAGATGTGCATCTTGTCCGCCTGGGCAATGAGCTCGTCGCGGAACTGCGGATGGGCGACGGAGATGATGGCCTCGGCCTTCTGCCAGGTGGAGAGGCCCTTGAGGTTCACGCAGCCGTACTCGGTGACGAGGTAGTGGACGTTCGCGCGGGTATCGGTGACGATGGAGCCGTTCGCGAGCGTCGGCAGGATGCGGGACTGCAGATTGCCCTGCTTGTCCGTGAAGGTGGAGGAGCAGCAGATGAAGCTCTTGCCGCCCTTCGAGAGGTACGCGCCGAGCACAAAGTCGAGCTGGCCGCCCGCGCCGCTGATCGGCTTCACGCCGGCGGACTCGGAATTCACCTGGCCGAACAGGTCGAGGTTCACGGCGTTGTTGATGGAAATGAAGTTGTCGAGCTCAGAGATGACGCGCACGTCGTTCGTGTAGTCGACGGGGGCGACCATCAGCTCGGGGTTGTTGTCCATGTAGTCATACATCTTCTTCGTGCCCGCGCCAAAGGCGTACACCTGACGGAAGCGGTTGTGGCTCTTGTTCGCGCCGGTGATCTTGCCGGCCTTCGCGATGTCGACGAAGGCGTCGACGTACATCTCGGTGTGGACGCCGAGATCCCTGAGGTCGGACTGCGCGATGAGGGAGCCGACGGCGTTCGGCATCCCGCCGATGCCGAGCTGCAGGCACGCGCCGTTCGGAATCTGCTCCACAATCAGCTTTGCCACAACCTGATCGACCTCGGTGGCCGCTCCGCCGCCGCCCATCTCGGCGATCGGGGGATTCTGGCCCTCGACGATGCCCGTCACCTTCGAAATGTGGATGCCGTTCTCGGTGCCGCCGAGGCAGCGCGGCATATTCGTGTTGACCTCGACGTAGATCTTCGCCGCGCGCTCGCACATGGCGCTCATGTGGGACGCGCAGGGGCCGAAATTGAAGAAGCCGTGCTCGTCCATCGGCGCGACCTGGAAATAGGCGACGTCGATCGGCCCGACGTTCTCGCGGTAGTAGCGCGGCAGCTCGGAGTAGCGAATCGGGGCATAATACGCCAGGCCGGAGTTGACGGCGTGGCGCTCAATGCCGGACATATGCCAGGAGTTCCACGCGAAATGACGCTCCGGCTCCGGGATCTTGAAGATTTCCGGCGCGCGCATCAGGATGCCGCCGCGGAAATTGACGTCCTCCAGCTCGCCGATCCGCGCGGCGAGCGCCTCGTCGATCGCCTGCGGGGTGGCGACGCACCAGCCGTAATCGACCCAGTCGCCCGACTTGACAACCGCCGCGGCCTCCGCGGCGGAAACCAGCTTCTTCTGATATTCCTCTGCAAAACTCATTGTTATGCTGCCCCTTCCAGTCTGTAATAGCCCGCCCGGGCGGGAAAGCTCCGGCACGCCGGAGCGCAGAATCCTATGGAATATTATAATATGCGCGGGCAGACGGGTCAAGCGGAAATGTGCCCCGCTTCCCTCCCGCGCAGTGTTCCCTTCCTGCGGGGACGATATGCGTTTACGGGCGGCTGCCGTCTCTGCGCCAGAGGACGGAGCGGTCGATGTGCCGCAGGTCGGGCGAGGCGGTGCGCGCCATCGCGCCGGCGAGCTCGGCGGTGATCTCGCCGAGGAGATCCGCGGCGCCCTGCGCGCCGTTCTCGAGGACGGCGTTCATCACCGGTCTGCCGACGGAGACAGCCGTCGCGCCGAGGGCGAGCGCCTTGAAGACGTCCATACCGTTCATCACGCCGCAGTCGACGAAAACGGGAATCCTGCCGCCCACGACGCGGACAATCTCCGGCAGCACCAGCAGCGGCGGCACGGCGGAGGGCAGAATCCCGTGATGGTGGGAGACGACAATGCCGCGCACGCCGGCGTCGAGGCATTTCTGCGCGTCCACGGCGCTCAGGACGCCCTTGACGATGAACGGGAGCCTTGTGCGTTTGACGTAGCCCTCGATCTCACGCATCGTGCGCGGGCGCATCGTATAGCCGAGGACGAAGTCCGGCTGACCGTTCGCGCCGAAGGAGTGGTCGAGATCCATGCCGACGGCGAACGCGCCGGCAGCCTCGGCGCGCTCGAGGCGGCTGAGGACGAGCGTTTCGTCTGCGTACGGCTTGATGATCTTGATGCTGCGCGCGCCCGAGGCGGCGATCGCGTCAAACTGCGCCTCGTCCCCCATGCCGGCCCAGTTGACCGCGCCGGCCGTTTTCGCGCCCTCGGCCATCTGCACCATGCCGTCGCCCTCGCCGCCCTTGCCCTTCAGATGGGAAAGCGCCGCCGTCATGACGGGCGTTGCGAACGTCTCGCCGTAGAGCTCAAGCCTTGTATCGGGCACGACGGCGTCCATGTGGCGCATCTCGACGAGGAGCTCGTCAAAATACGCGCGGGTGATTGCGTTGGAATCCATCGCCTTTTCTCTCTGAACCATACCATTCTCTCCTTTTCCCCTTTTTCTCTATTATACGCATAAGGCGGCATTGCGGCAAGAGGAACGCGCGGCTTGTGTTCCGTGCTTTTGCGTGGTACAATAATACTGTCTGTAAGCTGAAAGCCGGAAGAGGTGAGGGCCGCTTGGCAATCAACAAATATATGCGGGCTGCTCTGCGGGCGCTATCCTACGCGGAGCCGGACGTCAAAAAGAATTACCGCCTGCTGCGCACGGCGGAGACGGCGGCGAAGGCGCCGAAGCTGCGCAGCCTCTACCGGACCTGGGAGCACCGGGTGCTCAACGGGACGCACGAGGTGCCGGTGCGCATCTTCCTGCCGGGGCAGGAGACGAACCACCGCCTCCCCGTGCTGCTCTTTTTCCACGGCGGCGGCTGGGTGACGGGCAACATCGAGAGCTACAGCCCCGTCTGCCGCGCGCTGGCGCAGGCGGTGGGCTGCGTCGTCGCGTCCGTCGACTACCGGCTCGCGCCGGAGTACCCGTTCCCGACCGGCCTCGAGGACTGCTACTGCGCGATGCAGGAGCTGCTCAAAAATCCGTGGCTGCTGCGGGCACGGCGCGAGGATGTGACGGTCATCGGTGACAGCGCGGGCGGCAACCTCGCCGCGGCGGCCTCGCTGATGGCCTTCGCGCGCGGCGGACTGATTCCGGAGCGCCAGATTCTCATCTACCCCGCGACGGCGGACGATCACAGCGAAAACTCCCCTTTCCCCTCGGTTCACGAAAACGGAGAGGGCTATCTGCTCACGTCGAAGCGCGTCTGCGACTATATGGATCTGTACCTCCCCGACGGAGAGAGCCGCCGCGACCCGTACGCCGCCCCGCTCAACGCGCCGGATCTCTCGAAGCAGCCGCGCACGCTCGTCATCACGGCGGAATATGACCCGCTGCGCGACGAGGGCGAGGCGTACGCGCGCCGCCTTCGCGAGGCGGGCGTCCCGACGCAGCTGTACCGGATGCCGGACGCGCTGCACGGCTTTTTCTCCCTTCCCACGCGCTTTTCCCAGGTGCGCCGGGCGCACCGGCTGATCCGGGGGTTTCTTCCCCCCGCCGACGAGCGAGGTGACGCAAGATGAACACAAAGCCCGCCAGAGCCTGGAACCGGCTGGACAACGCGGCCAAGATCTTCCCGCCGACGACGTCGCGGCGCGACCCGAAGGTCTTCCGCTTCTCGTGCCGCCTCACCGAGGAGGTTGATCCGGAAATTCTCCAGAAGGCTCTCGACGCGACCATTCACAATTTTCCCGTCTTTCGCTGCATTTTGAAAAACGGCGCGTTCTGGTACTATCTCGAGGAGAGCGCCCAGCGGCCTCTCGTGCTCGAGGAGACGGCTCCGCCGTGCAGCACGATGTTCAAGTATTCAAGGAAGCTCCTGTTCCAGACGCTCTACTTCCGGCAGCGGATCAGCCTCGAGGTCTACCACGCGCTGACGGACGGAACGGGCGCGATGCAGTTTTTCAAGGAGCTCGTCTGCCGCTACCTCTCGCTGCGCCATCCGGAGGCGGCGGGAGACGCGGACTTCTCCTTCTCCGACTACGACGCCTCGTTCGCCCAGCGGGAGAACGACAGCTTCGACCACTACTACGACAAAAAGAACAAGCAGCGCAATCCCGGCGACCCGCCGGCCTTCCAGCTGCGCGGCGTCAAGAACCCCGAGGGCGTGATGACAATCCTCGAGGGCGTCGCGCCGAGCCGGGAGCTTCTGCGCGCAGCGAAGGAGAAGGGCGTGACGGCGACGGTGCTGCTCGCGTCGATCCTCCTGCGCAACATCGCGGGGGAAATGCGCGTCGCGGACAGGAAGAAGCCCGTCATCCTGAATATCCCCGTCAACCTGCGCAACTATTTCGACTCGCAGTCGGCGCGCAACTTTTTCAGTCTGATCCCGACGGGGATGGCCTTCCCGCACGGCCCGCGGCCCATCGGGGAGATTCTGCCCGTCGTGAAGGAGCAGTTCGCGCAGCGCCTGACGCTCGAATACCTGCAGAACCGCCTCGACGACCTCGAGGATCTCGAGCACAACCCGATGTCGCGCATCGTGCCGCTGCCGCTCAAGGATCTCGCCATCCGCGCGGCGTACCGGATTTCCGAGCGGTCGAGCACGGCGGCGCTCTCCAACATGGGCGTCGTCACCCTCCCGGAGACGCTGCTGCCCTATATCGAATATTTTGACGTGATGACGAGCACGCCGAAGCTGCAGCTCTGCGTGTGCTCTTGCGGCGGCGTGACGTCGATGTGCTTTTCGTCGGCCTTCCGGTCGCCGGACGTCCCGCGGCGCTTTTTCCGCACGCTCGCCGATCTCGGCGTGCCGATCACCGTCATCACGAACCGCGGAGAGGAGGAGCAGCCATGAAACGATGCAGGCACTGCGGCGTCGCCGTCCTCGGCAGCCGCGCGAACTGCCCGCTGTGCCAGTCGCCGCTCTCCGGCGAGTGGGACGGCGAAGCGCCCGATTTTCCGCCGCTGCCGCTGCACTCCCCGATGCGCGCGCTCGCTCTGCGGATTCTCGCCTTTCTCACGATTGTCGCCCTCTGTGTGTGCACCGCCGTCAACATCATGCGGCCGGAGCACGGCTACTGGGTGCTCTACGTCCTCGGCGGGTTCGCGAGCGCGTGGGTGCTCTTTCTCCTCTTCTGGAAAAAGATGAAAAGCGTGCTCAAAAATCTGATTTATCAGACGGGGGCGGCCGCCGTCCTCTGCGTGCTGTGGGATCTCGCGACCGGCTGGAGCCTCTGGTCGCTCAACTTCGCGCTGCCGATCGTCTTCACCGTCTGCATGGCGCTGATGCTCCTGCTCGCGCTCGTCCGGCACATTCCCCCGGCGGACAGCCTGCTCTACTTCGGGGAATCGATACTCCTCGCGCTCGTGCCGCTCGTCTTCCTGCTGTGCGGGATTCTCACAGTGCCGCTGCCGGCGATTATCTGCGCGAGCGCCGCGGTCGTCTTCCTCGCGGGGCTTGTGATGTTTTACTGGAACCCGTTCTGGGCGGAGATCCGCAGGCGGTTCCACATCTGAGCGAAACAGCATGAAAGACGGCCCGGGAGCTGCTCCCGGGCCGTTTTTTCTGTGCTTACCGCTTACGGCTGCCACGGCTCGCGGCTGAGCCATCTGCCGTTCGTGAAGTCGGGGATCGGCATCGGCGTCCCGCCGAGGGCGACGCTCTGCTCGCTCAGCGCGGTGATGCTCATCCACGCCGCCGCGTCGTAGACATCGATCGGGGCGGGGGCGTTCTGCCGCGCGGCGTCGAAGAACGCGCCGAGGACGAGCCAGTCCATGCCGTCGTGACCGCCGCGCACGCCCTCCTCGAGATAGCGCTTCCACACGGGGTGGTCGTACGCCTCGCGGTACGCTTCCGCGTTGTTCCACTTTTCCTTCCACTTGAAGTCGAACTCGTTGTCCGTGCCGTCGAGGAAGACGCTGTTGTTGTCCTCCATATACATTCCCTTCGTGCCCTGCACATGGAAGCCGCGCGAATAGAAGCGCGGGAGCGTCGTGTCGAGCGTGAGGGTGATCGTCTCGCCGCGGGCGCACTTGATGATCGTCGTCACCACGTCGCCCTGGGCGAAGCGCATCTGGGTCGCATCGTACGACTCCCCTCTCTCGCGCAGCAGGTACTCGTGCAAACCGGCGGCCTTCGACGCCACGGAGACGAGCGTCAGCATCCGGTTGCCGCGGTTGATGTCGAGTACATTCGCGATCGGGCCGAGCTCATGCGTCGGGTAGTTTTCGCAGTTGCGCCCGAGGTAGTTGCGGAAGCGGTAGTGGCGCTCCTCGCGGCCGTAGGCGACCTCGTCGCGCAGATCGTGGCGGTAGCCGCCCTGGCAGTGGACGACCTCGCCGAAAAGGCCCTGCCGTACCATGTTGAGCACCATGAGCTCGTCGCGGCCGTAGCAGCAGTTCTCGAGCATCATGCACGGCACGCCCGTCTCCTCGTACGCGCGGACGAGCCGCCAGCAGTCCTCGACGGAGTACGCCCCGCCGACCTCGATACCCGTGTACTTCCCGGCGCGCATCGAGGCGCAGGCGGCGTCGACGTGCGACTCCCACGACGCGAGAATGAGGACGGCGTCGACCTCGTCCATGGCGAGAATTTCACGCCAGTCCCCCGTGGAGACGGGCGCGGGGCGGCCCGCCTCGACCGCCAGCTTTACGGCGCGCTCGCGCCGATCCTCATACACGTCGCAGACGGCGGCGACGCGCACGCCCTCGCGCGGCAGGATGCAGTGCTTGAGCAAGCTCACGCCGCGGTTTCCAAGGCCGACGACAGCCACGTTCAGTTTCGTTTTCATACAAACTCCTCTTTTCATTCAGCCGGCGTTCGTCAGCTCCGCCCGGACGTAGCCGAGCCCCATGCTGACCTTGCCGCCGGACAACAGGTATCGCTTCAGACTTTTCTGCAGGCCGGTGCGCTCCGGGTAGGAGGCAATGTCGTCCCGGATTTCGCCGAAGACGCGCTCCTCCGCCTGCCGGAAGGAGAAGTCCTCCTCGTAGACGTCGAAGAGGGACTGGAAGTACAGGATATTGGAGCCGGGAGGCAGCAGCTCGCGGAGCTCCGGCGCGAGCAGCCAGGAATGGCAGTGCAGGAGCGCCCGCCGCTCCGGCGGGAAGAAGGCCATTGCCCGGCGCAGGGAGTCGTCCGCGCCGCGCGGGAGAAGCGCGTCCCCCGCGGGGATGTGCACCTCGAGCACCCCCGTCCCGGCGGGGTACAGGACGCCGCGCACCGTCGTTTCCCGCTCGAGCGTCCGGGGCTGGTACTGCAGCCTTCCGAGGCGGACAAGCCGCCGCTTGAGCGGCAGCGCGAGCCATTCCCACTCGACAACGCCCGGCTCGCCCTTCTGCCGCACGTATTCGCGGTACCAGAGGACGAGATCGCTCATCGTGTCGCGGTACACCTGCTCCGAGAGGCCCGCGGCCTCCCACTCGGGACTGCGCTCGAGGGCGTACTGCGCGTAGAGCCGCAGCGCGAGGCGCTCCGGATGGGGACGCGCGCGCAGCTCCCCGAAAAAGGCGCGCTCGTCGCGGTCAAAGAGCGCGAGCAGCTCCCGCGCCTCCTCCGGCGAGGGGGACGCGTCGCGCAGGACCTCGGCCCCCTCGGGCGGAAGGCCGAGCCATAGGCCAAATTCGTACAGGTTCATGAAGGCTCCTCCTGTCTCAGCCCTTCACGCTTCCCATGACAAGGCCGGTGGTGAAATATTTCTGCAGGAACGGGTAGATCAGCATGACGGGAATCGCGCCGAGGAAGAGCTGAGCGGCCCGCCCGGTGCGCGCGTTCATCATGGCGATCAGGTTCTGGATGTCGTGGCTGTTGGCCTCGCGCAGGAGCTGCTCGAAGCTCTGCAGCAGCGTCTGCAGATACGTCTGCAGCGGGTACAGCTCCGGCTTGCTCATGTAGATGGAGCCGGAAAACCAGTCGTTCCAGTGCGAGACGATGCAGAACAGGCCGACGGTGGCCAGAGCGGGCTTGAGCAGCGGAAGCAGCACGCGCGTCAGGATGACGATGGGGCTCGCGCCGTCGATGCGGGCGGCCTCCTCGATCTCCGACGGCAGCCCGCGCATGAAGTTCATGAGGATGACGGTGTTGTACACCGGCAGCGCCGTCGGCAGGACGAGCGACCAGATGGTGTCCTTGAGGCCGAGCTTCGAGACGACGAGATACAAGGGAATCATACCGCCGCTGATGAGCATTGTCAAGACAAAGTAGCCCATGATCCAGTTGCGGCCCGGCACCTCCTTTTTCGTCTTCGAGAGCGGGTAGGCGGTGATCACCATCAGCACCAGGTTGATGGTGACGCCCACCGCCACGCGGAGCACGGACACGCCGAGCGACCGCAGGAATTTCCCGCCGGAGAGGGCGAACTCATAAGAGGCCGTAGTGAAATCGATCGGCCAGAAGGTCACGCGCCCCGCCTGCACCGCCGCCGTGCCGCTGAAGGAGACGGCGAGCAGGTTCACGAAGGGAAGGACGCACAGCACGCAGACCAGCGTCAGGAACGCCGCGTTGACGGCCCCGAACACGCCCACGCCGTCCCGTTTTCTCAGGGAAGCTGATTTCATGGCGGATCCCTCCCTCAAAAGATGCGGTAGCCGGCGCATTTGTCGGCGAGGATGTACGACAGGCCGACAAGCACGCAGGAGATCGCGGACTTGAACATACCGACGGCCGCGCCGACGCTGTACTGCGCCTGCTGGAAGCCGAGGCGGTAGACGTAGGTGTCGATGATATCGCCCGTCTCATAGACGATGTGCGAGTAAAGGTTGTAAATCTGGTCAAAGCCCGCGTCCATGACGCCGCCGAGGGCGAGGACGAGCATCAGGATGATGGTCGGCAGAAGCATCGGCACCGTGATGTAGCGGATCTTTGGAATTGTAATACGCCGCGTACTCGCCGTTGCCCTGCTGGCAGTAGTCCGCCGCGGCGGCGGGCGTGCCGTTGGCCTCGAACTCGACGCAGTTGTAATACTTCGCGGAGTTCTTGCCGAGCGCCGTCACATCGACGTCGTCTCCCTCGGCGAGCGCGGAGGAAACCTGCACATACTGCTCATAGTCGGTGTTCGGGTTGAAGACGCGCAGGCCGTACGGAAGAACGGAGTACGCCTTGTCAAAGAAGTTGTTGAGCCACTCGGGATCCTCGACGCCCGCCGCGTCGTCGCTCAGATAGGCGAACAGGTTGAGGAGCTTAATCGCCGCCTCGGGGTTCGCGCAGTCCTTGCTCACGACGATGTAGCCGTAGTTCGGGAACACAACGGGGAACTTGACCTCCTCGCCGGTGGCCGTGGGAATCATGTGCGCGTCAAAGATGGCGTC
>CALWIH010000091.1 GCA_944380675.1 uncultured Clostridia bacterium
CGCGGCGGATTTCCCGCAGGATTGTATTGTTGCACAAAGGAGCGGGAAAGCCTGCCTTTGGCTTTCCCGCTCCCGTCAAAACCGGCGCTCAGTATTTCCGGTCAAAGTAGAGGTACGTCCCGGCCTTGAGCGCGATCGCCGCGCACAAGAGGCCGAAGGCGGTGTAGAACGCCGCCATGTTGAAAAGCCCCGTGCCGAACACGACCGCCGCCGCCAGGACGAGAAAGACGTCCATCGGCAGGCCGCCGCTCTTGTCGTGCAGGAAGCGCGTGCGCTCGTCGCGCTCCGCCTCCCGCCGCTCGCGCAGGAGCAGGCGATCCCGGAGAAGCTTATTGTTGCGGTGAATCCGCACGCCGAGATAAATCACGCCGCCGAAGTAGAGCAGCCGCGTGACGAGCAGGGCGGTTTTCGTCATGACGCGCGAATCGCCTCCGCCGAGCTCGACCAGCACGACCATGTAGGCCGTCATCAGCACGATGGCCGCCCAGCAGCCCCAGATCCGCAGCCGGATGGTTTTCGGATAGGAATTCGTTTCAGATGTTTTCATACTGCTCCTCCTCCCGTTTCAGATTGTCCGCGAGACAATACAATTCCTCAATCGACGTGCCGAACTCGAGGGCGAGCCGGTACGCGAGCAGCAATGACGGGTTGTACTGCCCCTGCTCGAGCGAGATGATGGTGCGCGACGAGACGTGCACCCGCTCGGCGAGCTGCTGCTGCGTCATCCCCTTCGCCCGGCGCAGCTCCCGGATTTTGTTTTCCAACCGCGCCCCCTCCTTTCGCAAACAAAAATATGAAGGTAGCTTCATATGAAGCTACCTTCATATTACACGAAACGGACGGGTTTGTCAAGAGGCTCAGAGGCCGAGGAGCGACAGCCGCCGCGCGAGCGCGTGGAGCTCCTCGCGGCGCTCCTTCCAGTCGGGGATCTGCCGCTCCACGAGCGCCCAGAACGCCGGGGAATGGTTGAGCTCGCGCAGATGGCACAGCTCGTGCACGACGACGTAGTCGATGCACGCGGGGGACGCCGCCGCGAGCCGGTACGAGAACGTGACGCCTCCCTTCCCGGAGCAGCAGCCCCAGCTCGTCTTCGCCGCGCCGATGCGCACGCTCTCCGGCGCGAGGCCGACGCGCTCTGCCCAGTACGCCGCCCGCTCCGGCAGGACGCGCCCGGCGGCCTCGCGGTAGAGCGCGGCTGCCAGCGCCCGCATTCCGGCGGGATCGGCGGACGAAAGCCGCAGCGCCCTGCCGCCCGGCTCCGGCGCGCCGGGGAGAAGGAGGGGCAGTTCCCTCCCGAACAGTGGGATCGAGGCGGGCAGGGAGGAGGCGGCGGCTTCCCGCTGCGCGGCGCGGCCGGCCTGCACCGCCTGCTTTTCGCGGATCCAGCCCTCCCGCGAGCGGACAAACGCGTCGATCGCGCTCTTCGCGGCGCGCAGCGGGGCGCGCACCTCGACGGAGCCGTCCGGCAGGACGCGCAGCTCGAGCGTTTTGCGCCGGGAGCGCACCAGCGTATAGTCCATGAGCCTCACTTCCTTTCTCCTGCATCGTACCACAAGCGGACGCCCCCCGCAAGAGGAGAAATGGGGCTGGAAATTCCCCCGGGGGAATGCTATAATATGGATTGCCGGAAAAGGAGGGAAGGTCCCGTGCTGTTTCACAGGAAGAACAAGGACTATTTTGACGAGAACATCGAGGTCGACTGCGCCTACTGCAGGCTCGGCTCCGATTTCGACGGGGCGGTCGTCTGCAAGGCCGGGCTGAACCTCGAGCCGGACGGCTCCTGCCGGAAATTTTCTTACGATCCGCTCAAGCGCAAGCCGTTCGCGCCGCCGCCGCTGCGCGAGTACGACCCGGACGATTTCAAGCTCTGACGGGCGGAGCCGCCGCGCGGCGGCTCCGGCTGTTTTCTTTTTTGACCGTGTAACAAAAATGAAAGCGCCGCGGTATTTTCTTTGAGAACAGGAACCCGCGGCGCGGGAAGGAGGCGACGGCAAGCCATGGAGCAGCCGTACCGCTCCCCGACGCCGGAGGAGGCCGTCGGTCAGTACGGGGATCTCGTCCATCGCCTGGCATACGCCAAGCTCGGCAGCCGCTCGGACGCGGACGACGTCTATCAGGAGGTTTTTCTGCGCTATCTGCGGAAAAGACCGGCCTTCGAGAGCGAGGAGCACGCGAAGGCGTGGTTTCTGCGCGTGACGATGAACTGCATGAAAAGCTTCTGGGGCTCGTCGTTCCGCAGGCGGAGCGTCCCGCTCGACGAGACGCTTCCCGCGGAGGACCGCCCCGAGGACGGGGTGATGGAGTCCTATCTGCGCCGTCTGCCGGAGCAGTACCGCGCGGTTGTCCACCTGTTCTATTATGAGGATCTGCCCACGGCGCAGATCGCGAAGGCGCTTGGCCGCCGCGAGACGACCGTGCGCGTCCAGCTCATGCGGGCGCGGCAGATGCTCAGGGAAATGATGGAAAAGGAGGACGAGTGATGACCGATCATGAGTTTGACGAGCGGTTCCGCGGAAAATACCGCGCTGCCGCCTCCTCCTGGACGCCTGACGCGAAAACGAAAAACGCCCTGCTTGAGAAGCTTCAGCCCGCCCCCGCGCCCCGTCGGACGGCCGCGCGGGTGCTTCGCCCCGCCATGGCGGTGTGCTGCTGCCTGGTGATTGGCGCGGCCGCCGTCTTCGCGCTGCGCGGCCGGCCGCAGACGGACGGCATCGCCTTGACCGCCGTGACGGAGGACGAGAGCGCAGCGGCGGCCATGTTCGCCGCTCCCGCCGAGGGAGACGTCGCCCCCGCCGCGGACGGCGCGGGCAGCGCCGAAAAGGCGCAGGCGCGCGACGCGCAGAACGGGGCTGTGGCCTTTGCGGAGGCGGCGGACGCAGCCGGCAGCGCCTGGCTGACGCAGGAGGAGATCGACGCGCTGCGCGAGCAGTACCCGATTGCCGATCCCGCCGATTCGCCCGCGCAGCTGATGAGCGTTCCGCCGGTGGAGCAGGTGCGCGGGATTGCGGACACCTTCGTCTGCGGCGAGGTAATCGCGCAGGAGGACAACGTCGAGGGGTACGCTGTGTACGCCGTGCATACGCTTCGGGTGACGGAGGATACCGCCGGGCTGTTTGAGGCGGGAGACGAGATCTCCCTGTGCATGAACACCGCGATTTACGAGTACAGCCCGCAGCTCGCTGCCGGGATGCGGCTGGTGATTCCCGTGACCGTGTCCGGCGAGCCGGAGGGATACTACAACTATACCAGCATCGGGATGTATTACGTCACGCCGGAGGGCTATGTGCTCTCCGCCTTTGACGAGGCGAAGTACGGCGACGGCGTGTGGAGCGGCGCGCCGCTCGGCGAGCTTCTTGAAAATCTCGCAGGCTGACCGAAACGAAAAGAGGAGAGGGGCGCGGCCCGGCGCAGTCCGGAGGCCGCGCCCTTTTGCGTCTCTCCCTTGCGCCGCGCCGCCCCGCTTGCTATAATGAAGCTGTTCCCCGGGAAACGGGAAGTTTTGACGCAGGAGGCGTATTCATGGCATCGTTCACCGCGCTGCTGCAGGAGGGCCGCGCGCCGACGCGGCGCGAGGAGCTCTCCGCCGTGCTCTCGCTCTCGTGGCCGGCGATTCTGCAGCAGCTTATGCTCACGCTTGTTCAATATATCGATACGGCCATGGTCGGTTCGCTCGGGCCGAACGCCACGGCCTCGGTCGGCGTCGTGTCGAGCTCCGTGTGGCTGTTCAACGGCCTGCTCGGCGCGGCGGCGACGGGCTTCGCCGTGCAGGTCGCCCAGCACGTCGGGGCGGGCGGGATGGAGAGGGCGAAGAACGTCGCCCGGCAGTCGCTTTATTTCTGCGCGCTGTTCGGCCTGTTCATTGGCGGGCTCGCGGCGGGGCTGTCGTTCCCGCTGCCCGGTCTGCTCGGGGCGGAGGAAGCCGTGCGGGGCGACGCGTCCGCCTATTTCCTGATCGTCGGCTGCGCGATGCCGTTCACGACGATCAGCACCCTTCTGTCGTCGCTTTTGCGCTGCATGGGAGACACGCGCACCCCGATGGCGTACAACATCCTGCTCAACGTGTTCAACACCTGCTTCAATTTCCTTCTGATCTATCCGTCGCGGGACGCGCAGCTCTTCGGCATGACGGTCTTTCTGCCCGGCGCGGGGCTCGGCGTGGCGGGGGCGGCTATCGGCTCCGCGCTGGCGGCGCTTCTCGTCGCGGCGCTGTTTCTCAGGCGCTTCTTCCGCCGCGATTTCCCGCTGCGCATCCGGCTCTCGGGCGGCTTCCCGTTCACGCGGGACTGCCTCTCCGCGATGGTGCGCATCGCCATCCCGCAGGCGATGGCGCATACGGCCTCGTGCGGCGCGCAGATCGCCGTCACCGTGATCGTCGCGGGGCTCGGCACGCAGGCGGTCGCCGCGAACTCGCTCGCCGTCACGGCGGAGGCGCTGTGCTACCAGCCGGGCTACGGCGTCGCCACCGCCGCGACGACGCTCGTCGGCCAGTCGATCGGCGCAGGGCGGCGTGATCTGGCCGTCCGCTTCGCGCGCACGAGCACGTTCCTCGGCATGGCGATCATGACGGGCACCGGGCTTCTGATGTTCCTCTTCGCCTATCCGCTCATCGGGATGTTCACCCCGGACGCGGGCGTCGTGGCGCTCGGCGCATCCGTGCTGCGGATCGAGGCGTTCGCGGAGCCGTTCTTCGCCGCGTCGATCGTCGCGTCCGGCGCGTTCTCCGGCGCGGGGGACACGAAGTGGTCGTTCGCCGCGAACCTTCTGTCCATGTGGGGCGTCCGCCTGCCGATTGCGCTTCTGCTCATCGGCTCGCTCGGCCTGACGGGGATGTGGATCGCGATGGCGAGCGAGCTCACCGTCAAGGGAATCGTCTTCCTTTTCCGCCTGCGGTCGAAAAAATGGCTCGACAGCGGCACCGTTGTGGTGGCGCGGGATGGGGCATGAGGGACTTGTGCTTTCCCCCTGAATAGGATATAATAGATAAAAATGGCCGGGCGCCGTCCCGGGTCTGTGTGAAGGAAGGACGGCAGCAGATGAACAGCAACAACAACGATTTTATCGATCTGGGAAGGGACGTCGGGCGCGCTGTGCGCGACGCCGTGGACGACTTTACCCATTCCCGGACGTTTGACGAGATCAAAAGAAATGTCGACGAGATCCGCCGCGGCGTCGGATCGGCGGTCGACCAGTTCAGCACGCCGAAGAACGCGAAGCCTCCGGAGCCGGAGAGGCCGCCCGTATACGACGCGCGGCCGGTTCCGCCGCGTCCGCAGACGGCGGCGCGCGCCGAGTTCAAGCCGAGAAAAAAGGAAAAGCCGCGCTTCCCCGTCCCGTCGCGGGCGGGCGTGCTCTCGATTTTTGTGCTCGGCATCGTCTTCGGCTCGATTTTCGGCCTGCTCGCCGCGGCCTTCTGGCTCGCGTCGGCGCTCGGGGCGTTCCCGATGCTGTTCCCCGCCGTACTGTTCACCGCCCTCGCGGGCGTGTGCGGCGTCGGCATCATTGCGGGAGGCGTGGGCTGCGGCTTTCATAAGCGCTTCCGCCTCTACTGCGAGAGCCTCGGCAAGGCGGATTTCATCCCGGTCGAGCAGCTCGCCGCCCATGTGGGGCTGAAAAAGAAGAAGGTTGTGCGCGACCTCAACAAGATGATCGAGCGCGGCTGGTTCCCGAACGGTCACATCGACCGCGCCGGGACGACCTTCATGGCCGACGAGGCCACCTACCGCCAGTACCTGCGCGCCGAGCAGTCGCGCATGGAGCGCGAGCGCCGCGAGGCCGCCCGCAGCGCCAGGGCCGACACCGGCAACCCGGAGCTCGACGAGGCCATCGAGGAGGGGCGCTCGTACATCCGCCGCATCAACGAGGCGAACGACGCCATCCCCGACGCGGATCTCTCGCGCGTCCTCGACGAGATTGAGGACGTCTCCATCCGCATCTTCGCCGTCGTGGAGCACCGCCCGGAGAAGCTGCCCGAGATCCGGCGCTTCATGAATTATTACCTGCCCACCACGCTCAAGCTGCTCGACGCCTACCGCGAGTTCGACCGTCAGCCCGTGCAGGGCGAGACGCTCGCCAGCGCGAAGCGCGAGATTGAGGAAACGCTCGACATGATCAACCTCGCCTTCAAAAACCTGCTCGACAGCCTGTACGAGAAGGACGCGATGGACGTGTCCGCCGACATTTCCGTCCTGCGCGCCATGTTCGCGCGCGAGGGGCTCACCGGGAAGGATTTCCGGCCCGGGAAGCCGCCGGAGGACGAGGAGAAGATTGAGCTCAAGCTCTGAACCGACGATCCCCAAAACGAAGGAGGACTTGCAAGATGGATGAGAAAATGCCCCAGGTGACGCTGGAACTGGACCCGGCCCCGACCCTGACGCTCGAGACGGAGCAGCCCGCTCAGGAGCTGCAGACGGCTCCGAAGAAGGAGGAAGCGCCCGTCCTCGACGACTCGAGCCTCACGCCCGAGGAGAAGAAGATGGTCGACGATTTTGCGAAGAAGATCGATCTCACGAACACCTCCCTCGTGATGCAGTACGGCGCGGGCGCGCAGAAGAAGATGGCCGATTTCTCCGGCTCGGCGCTCGACAACGTGCGCACGAAGGATCTCGGCGAGGTCGGCGAGCTTCTGACGGGCGTCGTCAGCGAGCTGCGGAACTTTGACGTCGACGAGGAGGAGAAGGGCTTCTTCGGCTTCTTCAAGCGCACCTCCAATAAGCTCAACACGATGCGCGCGAAGTACGAGAAGGCCGAGGGCAACATCAACAAGGTCTGCGAGAGCCTCGAGCAGCATCAAGTGCAGCTGATGAAGGACGTCGCCCTCCTCGACAAGATGTACGAGCTCAATAAGGTCTACTTCAAGGAGCTCTCCATGTACATCCTCGCGGGCAAGAAGAAGCTGCAGAAGGTGCAGCAGGAGGATCTGCCCGCCCTCGCCGCGAAGGCGAAGGCCTCCGGCCTGCCGGAGGACGCGCAGGCCGCGAACGATCTCGCCGCCATGTGCAACCGCTTCGAGAAGAAGCTGCACGACCTTGAGCTGACCCGCATGGTCTCCATCCAGATGGCGCCGCAGATCCGTCTCGTGCAGAACAACGACACCCTCATGAGCGAGAAGATCCAGTCCACCCTCGTCAACACCATCCCGCTCTGGAAGAGCCAGATGGTGCTCGCGATGGGCATCACCCACTCGCAGCAGGCCGCGCAGGCGCAGCGCGAGGTCACGGACATGACGAACGAGCTTCTGCGCCGCAACGCCCAGACGCTCAAGATGGCCACGGTCGAGACGGCGAAGGAGTCCGAGCGCGGCGTCGTCGATATCGAGACGCTCAAGGCGGCGAACGAGTCGCTCATCTCCACGCTCGACGAGGTCATCCACATTCAGGACGAGGGACGCCAGAAGCGCCGTGAGGCCGAGGTTGAGCTCGGCCGCATCGAGAACGAGCTCAAGCAGAAGCTCCTCGACGTGATGGTGAACCGTCAGGCGTAAACCGATATTGCGGACAAAAACAGCCCCCCGGCGCAAAGCCGGAGGGCTGTTTTATCTTTGGTGGGAAGGAGCACTCAGCCCTTCGGGCTTTGCTTCGCGAAAAACCGGCGGCGCAGAAGCCGGATTGCCGAGCCGGAGAGGGCGAGCAGGGGAGCGGCGCAGAGCGCCGTCATCCAGATGACACTGGCCCCGTAGCCCGACGTAAAGATGATGCTGAGCGCGAAAAGCGCGCAGAAGGAGAACTGCGCCGCCAGCAGAATGAGGAGAGCCAGAGCGGCAGCCTGCCCGCAGCGGACGGACAGCACGCACTCCGCCGCCCCGCCGCCGAGGCAGACGGCGACGAGCAGGAGAAGGGGAATGGAAACGACCCCGCCGCCCAAAAGCGCGCGCAGCAGAAACACCACGCCGCACGCGAACCAGAGAACGCCGAGCACAAAGGAACGCTTAAGAAACATACCGGCACGCCTCCTCTCACAAAATTCTCACCGATCAAACACGTCGCCTGTGTTGATGCTGTAGCCAATGGGATCGGGGAGGCCGTCCTGCAGAAGCTGGCGGTACAGCTCCTCCGCCTTTTCGCGATCCGCTTCGCTGAATTGGTAGAAGTAATCTCCGTACCGGAAATCCGGCCAGTACCAGAGCAGCAGCGGATCGCCGCCGTCGCGGACGAAAATCATGCGGTTGGGGAGCGTTTGCCGGAGGAAATTGTGGCCGGGCCCCCAGCCCGAAACCGTGACGGTCGCCGTGCTGAGAAACGACTCCCACTCCGCGAGAATCTCCCGGTTGGCCGTGCCGTTCCCCGTGCCGGTGACCTGCGCCGCCGCCGCATGGGTGAGCCGGACGTCCGCGAGCTCGGGGACGACCTCGGAGAGCTTTCTCGGCGGGGAAAAGAAGGGTGCGGCGATCCACACGGCCGACACCGCGAAGCCGGCTGCCCAGACGGCAATCAGCGAACGGACGAGAAGCTTCTTTCCGGAAGGCTTCATGAGAAATTCCTCCTTTTTCCCGGACAGCTTTTCACACTGCCGGATGAAATCGCTCCTGTACAGTTTTCCTGCGGCGCTGCTCCTTATCCCGGGAACAGCTCCTCCCAGCCGGGCACGCCGCCGGTCAGCGCATTGACCGTGTCCGGGTCGGGGGAGAGGACGTCGTCCCGCGGGATTTCGCACGCGTAGCCCTCTGCCCAGGTGAGGCGGATCGTCCCCGGCTCGCCGCCCAATACGCCGCGCGCCGCGCCAAGCGTGGAAGCGTCCGCCGTCTCGCCCGACGACGTCTGCGCCGTCACGCCGGGTTTGGCCCAGAGCGGATACGTCAGCACATTCCGCGCCCAGTCCTCATACGGCGACAGGCAGCAGGTTGGAATCCAGCAGATCGTGTCTGTGCTCGTCTCCTTCGGGCCGAGATCGACGAGCGCCCATGCGGCGTCGCCGCAGTAGGGGCACGACGCCGTCTCGACCGTCGCGAGGACGCGCACCAGCTGGTAGGCGGCCTCGCCGTTGATCTTCGACTCGAAGGGAGAGCCGAAGGTCGGCAGGCTGTCCGGCACGAGCAGGAACGGCGCGGCGGGAGCTTCGACCGGCGTCATGTGGTACGCTTCGGCGTCTGACCCGGCCCATTCCTCCGCCAGCAGCTCAAACCTGTTCGGGATGGGGGCGGCCTCCGTCACCTGGCCGATGGCCTCCATTCCCTCCTCGCCGCCGTACGTCATCAGGTACCAGGCGAGCTCGGAGCCGAGCTGCAGCTCGCCCTCCTTCCCGCCGTCGACGTACGCGTCGATGATGGCGAGGGCCTCCTGTACCTTCTCCGCGATCACGTCCGGGTCGTCAGACGGCGTGAAGGACAGCTCCCCCGCCTCGCTCGTGACGCTTCCCCGCGAGACTGCGC
>CALWIH010000092.1 GCA_944380675.1 uncultured Clostridia bacterium
GCCGTCGTAATTGTCGGACTCGAGGTATTCGAGGGCGGCCTGTCCGTCGCCGACAACGTCCACCGAGTAATTGTTTCGTTCCAGAATGGCCTTGAGCGCCTTCGACAGCGCGGCCTCGTCCTCCGCGAGCAGCAGTCTCATCGATCGTTCTCTCCCTTCCCGTCTCCCTTCTTGCCATCGGGGGCGGCTTGTACTTTTATCATAGCATAAACCCGCAGCCTAAAACAAAGATAAAAATGCGAAATGATTGCAGAAAAAAACGCCTTCCGGGCGGCAGCCGGCGGGCGGGGCGGCGCTCGCGGCTGGCGCGGAGCCGGATTTACTTTTCCCGCCGTCTTTGGTACAATGAAAAAAGCAAAGGTGCGGGGTTCCCCGCCGCGAAAGGGAGAGTTTATGATGAAAAAACGAATGGCCGCGCTTCTGCTCGCGGTCTGCCTTTTCGTACCGGCGCCGCTTTCGGGCTGCCGGGAAGCGCCCGAAACCGGGTCGTCTCAGGAGGCGGAGAGCGAGAGCGCCGTGTCGCGGGAGGCGCCGTCGGAGCCGGAAAGCAGCGCGTCCCCGGAGGAATCCAGGGAGGAGGAAGCCCCGCCCGAGGAGGAGACGGCTCTGTGGACGCCCGCCGTCAAGGGGCTGCGCTGGGGAATGTCGATGGAGGAGGCGCTCACGGCGCTCGGCGTCCGGGAGCCCAAGGCCTCGTGGACGGCGGACGATTCCTCGTTCGTGACCGTGCCCGGCATCCATCCGACGGACCGCGGCGTCAACCTCAGCGAGGTGCAGCTGCAGTTTCTCGCAGACGACTCCGGCATCCCGGGCTATGAGGGGCTGATGCGCGTCTACGGGACGTGCGCGTCGGACGACATCGACGCGCTCCTGTCGGCGCTCAACGAGGAGTACGCCGACTGGCGCAGGACGGACGGCACGGCGAGTCCCGCCGAGTGGGCGTCCGGATCGATGCGCAGCCTCGGCAGCGGCGACGCGCTCGCGGAACGGCTGACAGAGGCTCTGTCCGAAGCCCTGCCGGAGGGAACGGACGCGGACGCGTTTCTCCTCTCCTTCCTCGAAAGCCCTCTCGTCTCCTACTCGCTGCGGACGACCGGCGAGCACGCCGGCCTGTTCATGGCGGAGGGCAAAAACGAGGTCATGCGGCTGGCGCTGGAGGGAGAGGAATAAAAAAGCCCGGCGGGGAGCGGGCCGCTGAGAAAGCAGCTCTCCCTGCCGGGTGAATTTGATTGCGTCGCGCGGCCCTCCTTCCCAAAAATCGACCCAAAGGATGATGGGAAAGCGAAACAGAGCAGCGTGAAGAAGCAAAAATCGACAAGCCCCGGTCGGAGCTTGTCGATTTTTGGTGCCGCTGACCGGGATCGAACCGGTACGGTGTCGCCACCGAGGGATTTTAAGTCCCTTGCGTCTGCCAGTTCCGCCACAGCGGCATAAAGGAGGGGACGCCGGGAAAGGCGTCCCCGTTTCATGCAGTATTATAGCACAAAAGACGGACGAAAGCAATTCTTTCTTGACGAAGCGTCCGCGCGCTTCAGTGCAGCTCCTCCTGATAATGGGCGCGCTCGCCGCCGATATACTTCGGACGGGTGCGGGCGCACAGGAGGATGGCCTCGCCGATCTTCGAGAGGCTCAGCCGCACGGGGACGGCCACGGGGGCGAGGTGCATCCCGATGAGGGTGCCGCCGATATCGAGCCCGGCACAGGCGCGCACCTCCTCGACGGCGCAGGGGGATTCCATGCGCTGCCAGACAGCCGTCGCGAACGATCCGCCCGCCTTCGGCTGCGGGACGACGTTGACGCGCTCGAGGCGGTGCAGCCGCCGCGCGGCGTCCTCCACAATCAGGGCGCGGTTCAGATGCTCGCAGCACTGCGCCGCGAGATACACGCCCCGCCGCTCCACGACGGGGTACAGCCCTTCGACGATCGCCGCCGCGACCTCGGGGCTCGAGTCGGTGCCGATGCGGCTTCCCGCCACCTCGCTCGACGAGCAGCCGACGACGAGAAAGTCGCCCTCCTCGAGCTTCGCCAGCTCCAGCAGCTCCGTGACGGCGCGCTCCGCCTCCTCGCGGACGGCGCGCAGAAATTCCTCCTTCTTCTCCATCGCGTTATTCCTCTTTCTCCTCGTTTTCCTTTTTCCCGTAGGCGCGGTCCGCCGCCTCGCGCGCGAGGTTCAGGACGATTTTCCCATCGTCCGGCTCGGACAGCTCCCCGGCCGGCAGCTTCGCGTACACCTCCGCGACCATCGAGCGCATCCACAGGCCGGGCGTGATGCGGATCGAATACCCGCAGCCGTTTTCCGTGATCCAGTCATAGAAGCCCGCCCTCGGCAAACCGTACGCCGAGAGGATCGTCATCAGCACGCCGCCGTGCGCCACGATGACGGCGCTCGTCGTCCGCGTGCGCATCAGCTCCTCGACCAGCTTCTCAAACGCCGCGCAGACGCGGTGCATGAAGACCGCGCTGGATTCTCCGCCGGGCGGCGTCGACTGCGCCGAGCTCTCCATCCACTCGAGGAAGCGCGGATCCTCGTCCGCGAGCTGCCTGGCCGTCTTGCCCTCCCACTCGCCGAAATCGCACTCGCGGAAATCCTCCACGACGCGCGCCTCGGCTCCCGGATAGAGCAGCTCGAGCGTCTCCCGGCAGCGCTGCATCGGGCTCGTAAAGTATGCCTGCGCGGCGGGATAGCCTCCCGCGGCGCGGAGCTTCCTGAGACGCTCGATTCCCTCCGGCGCGAGCGGCAGGTCGGTGCTGCCGATATACTGGCCCAGCAGGTTTCCCTCCGTGACGCCGTGGCGGATCAGATGAATGACGTAGGACTGCATCTGTAAAGTCTCCCTTTCACCATAAATATTGGGGGATACCGGGCATATTCGCCACAGTATCTAGCGGTTTACAAAATGTTATAAATAGTATATACTTTACTTTGTGTTATTCTATTTTTTGACTCTGTTCGACAGGGCAGCAGCCTTTCCAACCCACGGAGGCTGCGGGGCAGGAGGAGGAAACTTCGGACATGAACAGCCATTTTCCGCGCATCATCACGCTGCTCCGCAAGGAGCGCGGACTCAGCCAGAAAAAAGCCGCCGAAGCTCTGGAAATCTCCCAGGCGCTGCTGTCGCACTACGAGAAGGGCATCCGCGAATGCGGCCTCGATTTCGTGGTGCGCGCCGCCGATTTCTACGGCGTCTCCTGCGATTACCTGCTTGGGCGCACGCCCGACCGCAGCGGGGCGATTCTCTCCATGGAGGACATCCCCGACCCGGAGGCCGCCGGCAAGGAAAACCGCTTCCGCGGAAGCCTGCTCCCGACGCTGAACAAAAAGCTCATCGCGAACTCGCTCAACATCGTGTACGACGTCCTGCAGAGCTGCAACAACAAGGCCGTCACGAACGAGGTCTCGGGCGCGCTCAACGCCGCCGTATATAAGTCCTTCCGTATTTTGTACTCCGCGAACGAAAAAAATCCGCAGGGACTGTTCGCCGTCCCGGAACGTCTCGGCAAGGGTCTCGCGGACGCCGCCCAGAACGTCGCGGAGGCGAACGCCGCCTGCCTGATGGCGGGGGAGAACGCCGGGGAGCTTGAGGGAATCGGCAAGAACGAGCCGCCCGCCCTCTCGCCGGAGCTGCTCACGGAGCGGTACCCGCTGTTCGCGAACTCGCTGTTCAACCTCATTCGGAACACCGAAGCGCGCATGGGCGTTTCCACGCAGGGGAAAAAAGAGAAGTAAGAAGGATTTCAGAGCCGCCTCCCAATGGGAGGCGGTTTTTTGCTGCATCCGGAATTCAGCAGAGACTGCGGGTTCGAATGCAGCGGCTGAATTTCAATTTGCCGGGGAGCGTCCCGGAAAATGAAAAATCAGCTGCCCGGGGTGGGGCTTCCCTTTCCCAATCGGCAGCCTGCTCTTAACAGAGAGCCAGCGCCTCGACGCCGCGGTTCGTCAGAACCGCACGGCCTTTCCGCAAAACCGCCAGATCAAACAAATACTCCGGCCGTTTCGACCCTTCCATCACCATATGACAAAACAATTCGTATAATTTACTCCTGTAATACACATCGTAATCGTTCGCGCCCCACACGGACACCGTATAGTCGATAAAAACCAGACCGAGCTCCATCAGGCGGCGAAGCGCCTCGCCGCGCTCCTTGACGAGCTCCATCGTGTCCCCCTCCTCCGTGATGCGGACGTAATTCAGGGCGATCGAGACGAGGTCGGGCTCCGCGTCGCTGTGCAGCTCAAAGCGGGCAATCGGGTACCGCGTCGCCTGGCTGAGCTCGACGAGCGTCTGCTTCTCGCGGCGCGTGAGGGTGAGGCTGCTCAAATCTGTCATGGCTTGCTTCCTTTCTCCTTGAAATGCCGTCCGGGGCCGGCAAGGTGTTCGTCTTTACAGAATTCCCATCGCGTATTTCGCCGCGAGCACGCGCACGACGGACTCGCGCAGCCGGGCCTCGGAGACCTCGCCGCTCTCGACGGCGTCGTACAGCGCCTGATAGTCGACCCGCGGGTTCGACGAGAGGAGAATATCGTTCCCTGCGAGGAAGGCGGCGACGGCGGGGCTCTCGCCGTCCATGTAGTCGGTGATGGCGTCCATGACGAGGTCGTCCGTCATGATGACGCCGGTAAAGCCGAGCTCGTCCCGCAGAATGTCGTGCACCGCCGCGGAGAGCGAAGCCGGAGCGCTGGGATCCATACACTCGACGACGTTGTGGGAGACGAGCACGAACTCGGCTCCGGCGTCGATCCCGGCCTCAAACGGCAGGAAATCGGACGTCTCGAACGTCTCCATCGGGCGGGAGTCATAAACGAGGCCGGTGTGGGTATCGCCGTTGTTCCCGTAGCCGGGGAAATGCTTGAGCGTACACGCGAGACCGTACTGCCGATACGTCTCGACGCTGGCGCGCACATACTCCGCCGTCTCCTCCGCGCCGCGGCCGATGGTGCGGTCATAGATGAAGTCGGACGGATCGGTCGAGACGTCCGCGACAGGCGCGAGGTTGAGGTTCAGCCCGAGGCTCGTGAGGAGGAGCGCCTTGTCGCGCGTATCGATGGCGACGGACTCCTTCCCCGCCCTGTCGTACACCCGGGCGGGAGACTCGAACGGCTGGCTCGCGTACTGCGAAAAGCGGCTGATGCGCACCACCGTGCCGCCCTCCTCGTCGCAGCAGAAGAACATCGGGACGCGGCTCGAATTGTTGTAGGACGCGAGCGTCTCGGGGACGGTCTCGGCCGTCCTCCCCTCGAAGAAATCCGCCATGAGGCAATACCCCGCCGGCTGACAGTCGTCAATCAGCTTGATCGCGCCGTCCGTCGGGCAGCGGAAGATGAAGACCTGTCCGACGAGGTCGGCGGTCGTCATGCCGGACGCCTTCCGGTACGCGCGCTCATAGCAGGCGGAGAAGATCCCCTCGTCGTCCGGCATTCCGGGCGAGAGCGCCTTCTCCGGCTCGGAGGAGACGGCGTCCGACGAGACGGGCGCGGCGGAGGACGACGCGGCGGACGAGGGGATCTCGGACGACACGGTGGATTCCGTGTCCGCGGAGACGCCCGCGAGCTCCTGCACCGCAGGCAGCGGCCGGATGCTGCCGAGAATCCATCCGCACGCCAGGCAGACAATTGCGAGCATCGTGATCAAAGCCGCACGGAGCACCATGCGGGCCGTGCCGGTATTTCCATCGTTCTGATACCGCACCGGGCAGACCTCCTTTCCTGACGAAACTATTTTACCTCTTTTTTTCCTTTGACGCAACAAGTAAGGGAAGATTTACGGGGCGGCGCGCAAAAGGGCTCCCCGCGGCTTTTGCCGCGGGGAGCCCCGTATCAGATTCGATGCGCCGGATTCCGGCCGGCATTGGGGATATCCGGCGGATTACTCCGCCTTGAGAAGCTCGCGGTACATCCGGATGTAATCGTTCGCGGAGCGGCCCCAGGAGTTGTCGCTCTTCATGGCGCGCTCGACGAGAATCTTCCAGCCGTCTGCCTGCGCGTAGCCCTCGAGAGCGCGGTGAATGGCGTAAAGCATATCGCCGCCGTTGTAGCTCTGGAAGGTGAAGCCGTTGCCCGCTCCGTCGCCGCTGTCCTGAATGGAATCCTTCAGGCCGCCGGTTTCGCGGACGACCGGGATCGTGCCGTAGCGCAGCGCGATCATCTGCGAGAGGCCGCAGGGCTCGCTCTTGCTGGGCATCAGGAAAATGTCGGCGCCGGCGTAGATCTTGCGCGAGAGCTCCGGAATAAAGCCTAAG
Source organism: uncultured Clostridia bacterium (assembly GCA_944380675.1). GTDB lineage: Bacteria > Bacillota > Clostridia > Oscillospirales > Acutalibacteraceae > Caccousia. The sequence continues at coordinate 6,238 of CALWIH010000092.1, forward strand.
CACGCGCACAGGCGGCCGGGATATTTGTTCTGCATCTCACGGAAGAACGTCTCGTACTCGTAATCGCCCGAGCCGAGGATGACGAACTGCACGTCCGTATCGCGCATCAGCTGCTCGAGCGTCTCCTTCACGAGATCGAGGCCCTTGTGCGCGACCATGCGCGTCACCATGCCGATGAGCGGCACGTCCGCCGATTCGGCGAGGCCCAGGCGTTTCTGCAGCTCGAGCTTGTTGACGGCCTTGCCGTCCATGCTTTCGACGGAGTAGTTCGCAAAAATGTCCTTGTCCGTCTCGGGATTGTAGCTCTCCGTGTCGATGCCGTTGAGGATGCCGGTGAGCTTCCAGGAACGCTCGCGCAGGATGGAGTCCATCTTGTGGGAGAACCACGGGTCGAGGATCTCCTGCGCGTACGTCGGGCTGACGGTCGTGACGCGGTTGGCCGTCTCGATCGCGCCCTTCATCATGTTGACGCAGTCGTCGTATTCCAGCAGCGGCAGCGCCGTTCTCGGAATGCCGAGCACGTCCTCGAGCAGCTCCTTGCCGTACTTGCCCTGGTACTGGATGTTGTGAATCGTGAACACCGTCTTGATCCCGCGATACCACTCGTTGTTGGCATAGAAAATGCTGTAGTAGACCGGGACGAGCGCCGTCTGCCAGTCGTTGCAGTGGATCACGTCGGGATGAAAATCGATGTACGGCAGCATCTCGAGCGCGGCGCGGCTGAAGAACGCGAAGCGCTCCGCGTCGTCATAGTGGCCGTAAAGACCCTTGCGCTTGAAGTAATACTGATTGTCGATGAGATAGTAAATCACCCCGCCGGCGCGCGCCTCATAGACGCCGCAGTACTGGCGGCGCCAGGCCACCGGAACCGACAGGCTGGTGATGAACTTCATGTTGTCGCGCAGACTCTGCGGGACCTCCTCGTAAAGCGGCATCACAACGCGGCATCCGATCAGGCGGGAACGCAGCGCCTGCGGCAGGGAGCCCGCCACATCGGCCAGACCGCCCGTCGCGGCAAAGGGTCTCGCTTCACTTGTGCAATATAAAACCTTCATACTGTTCTCCTCTCCATTCTCCGCGTGGATCCCGCCCGGCGGAGCTTCGGGCGCCGCAGGCTCAGACGATGGCGCCCTTGCTGATATACACCGGATAGGACTGGAAGCCCATGAGAGAGCGCTCGTCCTTGATCTCAACGTCCTTATCCACAACGACGTAGTTCAGGCGGCAGTTCTCGCCGATGACGCTGTCCTGCATAATGACGCAGTTCTCGAGCTTCGCGCCCTTGCCGACCTTGACGCCGCGGAACAGCACGCAGTTCTCCACCGTGCCCTCGATGACGCAGCCGTCGGCGATGATGCTGTTGCTCACGCTCGCGCCGAGGCCGTAGCGGGCGGGCATATCGTCGCGCACCTTCGTGTAGATCGGGCGGTTCGGGTTGAAGAGCTCGGCGCGCACCTTCGGATCCATCAGGGTCATGTTGGCCTCGAAGTAGGAATTCATCGAGCAGATCGTCTGCACGGTGCCCTTGAACTCGTAGCCGTAAATCTTGCACTCCTTGACGTTTCTCTGCAGGAAGTCGCGCTTGAAGCTGAACTGGTTGCGGGAGACGCAGTCGTCGATCATGCTCATGAGCTTCTCGCGCTTCATGATGAGGATGCTCATCCCGTAGTTGCACTCGCCGTTGACGGCGGGATTGACGAGCATTTCGATGACTCTCCCGTCAAGATCCATCGTGTAAACGGTCGGATCGCTCGTCCCCTCCGGGATCTTGCCGAAGCGGTAGACAAGCGTGATGTCCGCTTCCTTCTCCAGATGGAAGGCCAGCACGTCGCGGTAATCGATGTTGCAGACCATGTCGCAGTCCGAGAGAACGATGTACTCCTCGCGGGAGTTGTTCAGGAAGCGGGTGATGGACTTGAGGTACTCGACGCGGCTGTTCGGCACGGAGCTCGCCCCGCCGAACGGCGGCAGAATGAACAGGCCCTCTCTCTTTCTGGAGAGATCCCACGCCTTGCCGGTGCCGAGGTGATCCATCAGGGACTGATAGTTGTTCTTCGTGATGACGCCGACCTTGTTGATGCCGGAATTCACCATGTTGGAAAGCGGAAAATCGATCAGACGGTAGCGGCCGCCGAACGGGACGGAGCCCATGGCGCGCTTTTCCGTCAGCTCGCGGATCTTTTCGTCATGTACGTTGGAGAACAAAACTCCCAGCATATTGTTCGCACGCATTATTTTGTTCCCTCCTCATATGTGGTTCCCTCTTCGATCATGGCCTTGGGAGCCACGACCGCGCCGGGAGCAATGGTGCAGTCGGCGCCGACGACGGCGACGCCCCACTCGTCCTTGTTCTCGATGTCCTCGGGTCTCGCGCCGACCTTCGCGCCCTTGCCGACGACGGTGTTCTCGGAGACGATCGCGTACTGCACGACCGCGCCCTCCTCGATGCGGCTGCCGGGCATGATGATGGAATCCTGCACGACGGCGTCGGGAGCGACATAAACGCCCGCAAAGAGAACGGAGAAGTCAATCTTGCCGTACACGCTGCAGCCCTCGGCGACGAGGGAATTCTGCACCGTCGCGCCCTTGCCGACATACTGCGGCGGCATGACCGGGTTTCTCGAATAGATCTTCCAGTTGGGCTCGCTCAGGTCGAGGGAGCCGTTCGGATCGATCAGATCCATATTGGACTCCCAGAGGCTGTCGATCGTGCCGACGTCCTTCCAGTAGCCCTGGAACTCATAGGCAAACATCCGCTCGCCGGCGTTGAGCATCGCGGGCAGAACGTTCTTGCCGAAGTCGTTCGAGGAGTTCGGATCGGCCTCGTCCTCGATGAGGTACTTTCTGAGCTTCTGCCAGGTGAAGACGTAGATGCCCATCGACGCCTTGGTGCTCTTCGGCACCTTCGGCTTCTCGTCGAACTCGTAGATGGAGCCGTCGGGATTCGTGTTCAGGATGCCGAAGCGGGACGCCTCAGCGAGCGGAACCTCGATCTCGGCGATGGTGCAGTCGGCCTTCTTCTCCTTGTGGAAGGCCACCATCTTCGAGTAATCCAT
>CALWIH010000093.1 GCA_944380675.1 uncultured Clostridia bacterium
TGGGCAAGGAGGACAACTTCTGGGAGCACGGCTCCGGCCCCTGCGGCCCCTGCTCCGAGATCTACTTCGACCGCGGCGAGCAGTACGGCTGCGGCAAGCCCACCTGCGGCGTCGGCTGCGACTGCGACCGCTACGTCGAGTTCTGGAACGTCGTCTTCTCCCAGTTTGACAGCGACGGCAAGGGCAACTACCCGCCGATGGCGCATCCGAACATCGACACCGGCATGGGCCTCGAGCGCCTCGCGTGCATCATGCAGGGCGTCGACAACCTCTTCCTCGTCGACACCGTGCAGAACATCATGAAGCACATCTGCCGCATCGCCGGCGTCGAGTACGGCGAGGACGAGAAGAAGGACGTCTCCCTGCGCGTCATCACCGACCACATCCGCTCGACGACGTTCATGATCGGCGACGGCGTCATGCCGAGCAACGAGGGCCGCGGCTATGTGCTGCGCCGCCTGCTCCGCCGCGCCGCCCGCCATGGCCGTCTCCTCGGCATCAACCGCCCGTTCCTCTCCGAGGTCTCCGAGACGGTCATTCAGGAGAACCTGACGGCCTATCCCGAGCTCGCCGAGAAGCGCGCGATGATCCAGAAGCTGATCCGCGTCGAGGAGGAGAGCTTCGCCAAGACGATCGATCAGGGGATGCAGATGCTCAGCGATCTCATCGACCGCCTCGACACGAGCGTCATCAGCGGCGAGGACGCCTTCCGCCTCAACGACACCTACGGCTTCCCGCTCGACCTCACGAAGGAGATCGCCGCCGAACGCGGCTTCACCGTCGACGAGGAGTCCTTCCGCGAGCATCTGCAGGAGCAGAAGGTTCGCGCCCGCAACGCCCGCAAGAACGCCGGCGCCGACGCCTGGCTCGGCGAGAGCAACCTGCTCGACGGCGTCCCGGAGACGAGCTTCCTCGGCTATGAGAAGACGGCCTGCACCGCGAAGGTGCTCGCCATCGTGAAGGACGGCGCGCGCGCCGAGTCCGTCACGGCGGGCGACGAGGCGGTTCTCGTCCTCGACAGCACCGTCTTCTACGGCGAGGGCGGCGGTCAGGTCGGCGACACCGGCTCCGGCGAGTCCGCCGACGCGATGTTCACCGTGGACAACACCACGAAGAACCACGCGAAGAATTACCTGCACCACGTCACCGTCACCGCGGGCTCCGTCTCCGTCGGCGAGGAGGTTTCCCTGCGCGTCGACGAGGAGCGCCGCTTTGCCATCATGCGCAACCACACCGCGGCGCACCTGCTGCAGGCCGCGCTGCGCCGTGTCCTCGGCGACCACGTCGAGCAGGCCGGCCAGCTTGTCAACGAGCAGCACGTCCGCTTCGACTTCACCCACTTCTCCGCCATGACGGCGGAGGAGCTCGCGAAGGTCGAGCTCCTCGTCAATCAGGAGATTCTGAAGGGCGTCGACGTCGATTCCCGCGAGATGCCGATCGACGAGGCGAGAAAGCTCGGCGCGATGGCGCTGTTCGGAGAGAAGTACGGCGATATCGTCCGCGTCGTCTCCGTCGGCGACTTCTCCCGCGAGTTCTGCGGCGGCACGCACATCTCCAACACCGCCCGCATCGGCCTGTTCAAGATTGTCTCCGAGTCCTCCGTCGCCTCCGGCGTGCGCCGCATCGAGGGCGTGACCGGCTTCGGCGTCCTCCGGATGCTCGGGGAAGAGACGGCGCTGATTCACAGCACCGCCGCCGTCCTCAAGGTCAACAACGCGAACGAGATCGGCGTGCGCGCCGCGCAGCTTCTCAGCGAGCTCAAGGAGAAGGACTCCGCGATTGAGTCGCTCAACAGCCGCATCGCCGGGATGCAGATGGACGGCCTCTTCTCCGAGGCGAAGGAGATTAACGGCGTGAAGATCATCACCGCCCTGTTCTCCGGCACCGACTCCGCGACGCTGCGCACGATGTGCGACCGCATCCGCGATCAGGCGTCGAGCATCGTCGCCGTCCTCGCGTGCACGAGCGGCGGCAAGGGCTCCATCGCGGCCACCGTCGACAAGGACGCCCTCGCGAAGGGCATCCACGCCGGCAAGCTCGTCAAGGCCGTCGCGCAGGTGACGGGCGGCAACGGCGGCGGCAAGCCCGACTTCGCCATGGCCGGCGCGAAGGATCTCACGAAGCTCGACGAGGCGCTCGCCGCGGCGGAGGGCTTTGTCGCCGACATGATGGCGTGACGACCCGGTAAAAAAGACGAAAGTTTCGGCTTTTCAGAACCGATTTGGTATGCTATAATAAACGGAGAGGCCTGCTGCACGGCGGCGGGCTTCTCCGTTTTCGCGTTTTGGCGCGATATTCCAACGTCAGGAAAGTGGTGAATTCAAAAATGAGCGATTGCATTTTCTGCAAAATTGCCGCAGGCGAGATCCCCAGCAAGAAAGCGTATGAGGATGACCGCGTGCTGGCCTTCTACGACCTGGATCCCCAGGCGCCTGTCCATATCCTCATCATCCCGAAGGAGCATATTGCCTCCGCCGCGGAGATCACGGAGGATAATTCCTCCGTCGCGGCGCATATCTTCGAGGTGGCGGCGCGTCTCGCGAAGGAGCTCGGCCTCGACGGCGGCTTCCGCCTGGTGGCGAACACCGGAGCGGACGGCGGTCAGACGGTGCAGCACCTGCACGTCCACCTGCTCGGCGGCCGCTCGATGAAGTGGCCTCCCGGCTGATTTCGGCGTCCCATACCTGAAACGAAAAGAGGAGACAGAGATGAGCGATACGGAGAGAAAGTACTATCACATGGACATCGCCGGCTGCGGCCGTGAGCTGCCGATCTGCCCGATTAGCGACACGATGGACATTGCCGGCTTCGTCATGCTCGGCGACGTGGAGATCACGGAGGCCACGGCGAAGGCGCTGCTCGAAAAGTGTCCGGAGCACGACGTCATCATTACCGCCGAGACGAAGGGCATTCCGCTCGCCTACGAGATGGCGCGGCAGGGCTGCCGCAAGTATGTCGTCGCCAGAAAGAGCGTGAAGGCGTATATGCGCAATCCGATCCATGTGGAGGTCAAGTCCATCACGACGGACCATGTGCAGAAGCTTTTCCTCGCGGAGGACGACTATAAGGATCTCAAGGATAAGCGCATTCTGATTGTCGACGACGTCATCAGCACGGGCGAATCCCTCGCCGCGATCGAGAGCCTCGTGCAGGAATTCGGCGGCAACGTCGTCGGGCGCGCCTGCGTCCTCGCCGAGGGCGACGCGATGCACCGCACCGACATTATCTTCCTCGAACCTCTTCCGCTCTTTGTGAAGGAGACGAACGCCTGAGCACAAACGAGCGGTTTACCCCAATGCTGACGGGCCGCCGCCCCGCGCGGCGGCCCGAAAAGGGGGCGGCCCGAAAAGGGGGCGGAACGGGACAATGAAGCGGCCTCTGGCGCTGGTAGGCTTTTCCACCCTGCCGGCACTGGTCGTCGCTCTTTTTGTTGGTGAACAATATTCACTTTTCCTCGGCTCTGCCGCGTTGATTCTCTTCACCGTCTCGCTTCTCGTCCGACCGGTGCGGAAAGGCGGCGTGATTCCCGTCGCGCTGCTCTCTGCGGCGCTGGCCTTCGGGAGCTGCCACGCGCAGGCGGAGCGCATCTCCTGCGTCGATCTGCTCGACGGCAGGACGGCGGAGCTCAGCGGCGTTGTGGCGGATCTCCCGTATGAGGAGAACTACCGCTGGCGCTACACGGTGGAGGTCAGGCGAATCGACGGGTACGATTTCCCCGAGGGCGGAAAGGTGCTCCTCTACGCGAAGGAGCCCATCGCGGACGGGCCGGGCGACGTCGTCGAGGGGAGAATGTATTTCTTCCTCCCGGCGGGAGACGCGGACGGCCTCAATTACCGCGCATCCCTTGCCGCGGACAGCGTCTACCTCTACGCTTTCCCGGAGGACGAGGGAGCTGTCTCCACGCCGGGACGGGAGGACTCCCTCTGGACGGCGATTCTCTCCGTCAAGCAGAGGCTGTACGACGCCGCGGACGAGATCTTTTCCCGTCAGGACGCCGCGCTCGTCAAGGCCCTCCTGTTCGGCGACAAAACGTCGCTCTCCGATCGGGTGGAGGAGGATTTCCGCACGGCGGGCGTATCGCATCTGCTCGCCGTCTCGGGCTTCCACATGGCGGTGATGACGCAGCTCTTTCTGCTCGTCTTCCGCGCGCTGCGCCTGCCGCGGGGACTCAGCTCGCTCGGCGTGTCCGCGTGCATTTTCCTCTTCATGGCTGTCACGGGCTTTTCGCCCTCCGTGTCGCGCAGCGGCGTCATGTGTCTGCTGATGCTGCTCGGGGAGGCGTGCTCCCGCCATGCCGATACGCTCAACTCGCTCGGCTTCGCTGCCCTTCTGCTGTGCTCCCTCAACGTGTACGCGGCGGCGGACGTCGGCTTTCTGCTCTCCGTCTCCGCCACGGCGGGACTCGCGGTGACGGAGCCGTATTTCCGGCGGCTGATTGCGGAGAAGCTGCGGGGGAAGAGCGTGTTCGCCCGGTTGGAGAGAGCGGCGCTCACCGCCCTGGCGCCGTCCGTCGGGGCGACGCTGTTCACGATTCCGCTGCTTCTCCCGGTCTTCGGGACGCTCTCGCCCGCGTCGCTTCCCGCGAACCTGCTCATGGTCTATCCCGGCTCGCTGCTGCTCGGCTTCGGCGCGGCGGCCGTGCTGCTCGCCGCCGTTTTTCCGCCCGCGGGAGCCGTTCTGGCGATTCCCGCCTCGTGGCTCTGCCTTTACCTGCGGGAAGCCGCCGCGTTTCTCGCGGAGCTGCCGTTTGCGAGCTTTTCCTTTTCGGGGAGGACGGCGCTGCTCTTTCTCGGCTGCGCGTTCCTCCTGCTTGGACTCGCCGTCCTCCTCGGGCGCGGCCGCCCGAGGTTCCGCACGGCGGCGCTGCTCTGCGTGATTCTGTTTTTCGTCAGCGTGCTCTCGAGGCAGCTCTGCCTGCGCGGCGTGACGCGCGTCAGCGTCCTCTCCGCGGGAGACGGGATCTCCGTCGTCCTCGTGCGGGACGGCCGGGCCGCTGTCGTGGGCTGCGCCGGGTACTCCGAGACGCCCGTCGTCCGCGCGCTGCAGGCGGAGAACATTCACAGCCTCGACCTGCTCGTCATGGCGGGGGAGAGCTTTGCGGAGTGCAGCAACGCGGGGCATATCCTCGAGGAGACGCCCGCCGCCGTTCTGCTCTGCCGCCCCGCGTCGCTCGCGAACGGGACGCTGCTCGCCGCCTCGGAGCTCGCGGGCGAGACGATTCCCACGGCGGCGTCATACTCCGTTTCTCTCTGGGACGGGGAGGTCACGGTCGAGCGCAGCGGCGATTTTCTGCGCATCCTCTGCGGGGAGGAGAGCCTGCTTCTCTGGCCGGACGGCGCGGACGCCGCCTCGCTGCCGGAGGAATGGAAGGGCTGCACCGTCCTTCTTCTGGAGGAGGCGCCGGACTGCCTCGCGGAGCTTACCGCGGACTGCGGCGTCTTCTGCATGGACGAGGACTCCGTCAGCGCCGTCTGGCGCGTCGATTACGATTTTCTGCCGATCGCCACAGCCGACGGGACAGTGGAGCTGCGCGTCTCGGACGGAAATGAAACACAGGTCAGGAGGGAATTCTGATGCCTCAGCTTACGGAGGCGGAGCTGAAAAAACAGCTCGACTCTGGAAACGCGCCCAGCGTGACCTTCTTCTATGGGCCGGAAAAATATCTGATTGATAAATACACGAAGCGCTTTCTCGACAAGGTTGGAGACGTCCCCTTCCCGGACTTCAACCTCCAGCGCTTCGACGGGCGGGAGACGCCGGTGGACGCGATAGCGGACGCCGTCGAGGCGCTGCCGTTCATGGCGGAGCGCAAGTGCGTGACGGTCTCCGACTTCGACGTCGAGTCCTGCGGGGCGGCGGAGCTCAGTAAGCTCCACGAGCTGCTGGCGAATCTCCCCGAGACGACGGCGCTTCTCTTTTACTGCCCCTCCGTCGAGCCGGACATGAAGCGCTCCTCGAAGTGGAAGAAATTCCTCGCCGCCGTGAATCAGGCGGGGACGAGCGCCGTGTTTGAGCGCCGCACCGGCGCGGAGCTCGAGAAGACGCTCTGCGCCTCCGCGTCCCGGAGAGGCTGCGACCTCTCCCGCGCCAACGCCGGGCGCATCATCAGCTACGCGGGCAGCGATCTGCGCACGCTGACGAACGAGCTCGAGAAGCTTTGCACCTATACCGGCAAGGGGGAGATCACCGCTTCCATCATCGACCGTCTCGTCACGCGCAATCTCGACGCGAACGTGTTCATGCTTGGCAAGGCCATCGTCGCGGGGGAGTACGACAAGGCGTACGGCATCCTCGACCTGCTCTTTTACCAGAACGAGGAGCCCGTCTCCGTTCTCGCGGCGCTGTCCTCCGTTTATCTCGATCTCTACCGCGTGCGCGCGTCGATCCAGAGCGGCCTGACCGCGCAGGAGCCCGCGAAGCACTTCGACTACAAGGGGAAGGAATTCCGCCTGCGGAACGCGGAGCGCGACGTGCGCCGCCTCTCGCTCGCGGCGCTGCGGGAAAGCCTCGGCGTCCTGCTCGACACGGACGCGGCGCTCAAGGGAGCGCGCGGCAGCCGCAGAATTGTGATGGAAAAAATGATTGCGCGGCTGCTTTTGGCCGCGCAGAAGGAGAAGCTCGCTTGACAAAACTGAAAATCAAGGAAGCCGTGATTGTAGAGGGGAAGTATGACAAAATCAAGCTCTCCTCCCTGATCGACGGCCTGATCATAGAGACGCACGGATTCCAAATCTTCCGCGACAGGGAGCAGCTCGCCTTTCTGCGCAGGCTGGCCGATACGCGCGGCCTGCTGATCCTCACGGACAGCGACGGCGCGGGCTTTCTGATCCGCCACTACCTCGCGGGAGCGATTGACCCGTCCAAAATCAAACACGCCTACATCCCCGACGTCCTCGGCAAGGAAAAGCGCAAGGAGAAGCCCTCGAGCGAGGGAAAGCTCGGCGTCGAGGGACTGCCCGTCAGGCTGCTCCGCGAAGCCATCCTCCGCGCCGGCGTCTCGTGCGGCGGGGAGGAGCCGGAGCAGGAAAGCCGCCCCATCACGAAGCTCGATCTCTTTGAGGCGGGCCTCACCGGACGGGACGACAGCGCGGCCCGCCGCCGGAGCTTTCTCCACGACCTCGGCCTGCCGGAGCATCTTTCCGCGAACGCGATGGTGCCCGTCCTCAATTCCATGATGACGTACGAGGACTTTGCCGCGAAGCTCAGCCTCCCGCCGGAGAGCGGCAAGGCGCCGTGACGGCCGAGGACTTTCCGCACAAATATCCCATCGCCCGCGTGGAAAAGGTTCTGCAAAACTGCACTATTACACGAAACTCCGAAAATCTGCCATACTGAGAAAGCCGTACGGGGGAGAGCGCCTGCAGAGCTCCGCCCCGGTCTGCGGCAGACAGAAATCAGAATACGGGCGGTAACCTGAGTGTGAAGGCCACAGTCTCAGGTTACCGCCCGTTTTTATCAGGAGGTATGAGTTTTATGGAGCAGAGTTCAAACCGGTATCTCGCCGAAGCGCCGATCGGCGGTCTGATGCTTAAATTTGCGGTGCCCTGCACGCTGTCGCTGCTGGTGTCCTCGCTGTACAACATCGTCGATCAGATTTTCATCGGCTGGGGCATAGGGTATCTCGGCAACGGCGCGACAAACGTCGTGTTTCCCATCACCGTTATCGCGCTGGCCATCGCTCTCATGATAGGAGACGGCTGCGCGGCCTATCTGAGCATCTGTCAGGGAAAGCGCGACACGGAGAGCGCGAACCGCAGCGTCGGCAGCGCCGTGACGCTGCTGGTGCTCAGCGGCGTCGTTCTCGCCGTGCTGCTCGCTTTCCTGCGCGACCCGATTCTGTACGCGTTCGGCGCGACGGAGAATAACTATACCTACGCGGTGGACTACTTCAACGTGATTGTGATCGGTATTCCCTTTTATGTCGTGACGAACGGACTCAACTCCGTCATCCGCGCGGACGGCAGTCCGCGGTTCGCCATGCTTTCCACGCTTCTCGGATGCGTCATGAATCTGGTGCTCGACCCGATCGCCATCTTCGTCCTGCACTGGGGCGTGACGGGCGCGGCCCTCGCCACCATCGCGGGGCAGATTGCCTCCACCATCCTCGGCGTCTGCTATCTGCGCCGCCCGAAATCCTTCCGCCTGACCGTGAAAAGCTTTTGCATCCGGGCGCAGCTCGCGCGGAGAATCCTCCCGCTCGGCGTCAGCAGCTTCCTGACGCAGCTCTCCATCGTGATCATCATGGGCGTCATGTGAACACGACGCCGTGCAGTACGGCGCGCTCTCGAAGTACGGCGCGGACATCCCGATGACGGTGATGGGCATTGTGATGAAGGTTTTCCAGATCGTGATTGCGTTTGTCGTCGGCGTTGCCGCGGGCTGCCAGCCGATCGTCGGATTCAACTACGGCGCGGGGAACGCGGAGCGCGTCCGGAAAATCTTCAAAACCATGCTCCTCGCGGAGGGAATCATCGGCGCGGTGTCGATGCTGGCGTTTCAGCTCTTCCCGGTGCAGATCATCACTCTGTTCGGCAGCGAGAACGACCTTTACAACGAGTTTGCCGTCTATTCGTTCCGCATTTTCCTCTCCGCCATTCTGCTGTGCTGCGTGCACAAGTCGATTGGCATCTTCCTGCAGGCGCTCGGCAGGCCTGTGCTCTCCATGACGCTCTCGCTCCTGCGGGATTTCATCCTGTGCGTGCCGATGATTCTCCTTTTCCCGCTCCTGACGGAGCCCGGCGTGATGGGACCCCTGTATTCCGGCCCTGTCGCGGATGTCATCACGCTCGCCGTCGCGGCGGTCATGATGGCGCCCACGCTGCGCCGTCTGGAGAAGGCGTAACAGGGGAGAGGACGGTCAGCGCCCGCGGCGCAGCTTTCCCTCGCGCGTAAGGAAGCGCAGCAGCGCTTCGCAGCCCTCCCTGACGTCGCGGTACGTCGTCTCAAAGTCGCCGGTGTACCATGGATCCGCCACCTCGCGCGGGGAATCGGTGAAGTCGAGCAGACGAAACAGCTTCCCGTCCGGATCGCCGCCGCAGATCCGCCGCATATTGCGCAGATTCCAGTCGTCCATTCCGATGAGAAAATCATAGTCCCGATAATCACGCCGTGTCATCTGCACGGCGTGTTTTTCTGTGCACGAAATGCCGAGACGACGCAGGACGCGCTCCGTCCCGCCGTGCACCGGATTCCCGATTTCCTCCGTGCTCGTCGCCGCGGACGCGGTGAAAATTTCGCCCCCGTACCCGGCCTTCTCCGCCA
>CALWIH010000094.1 GCA_944380675.1 uncultured Clostridia bacterium
CCGCCGTCCGCCGCGTCTGCCGAAGCGCCGCGCTGCAGGTGGATGAGAATGTCCGTGCTGCGCAGAAGGGCGACGAAATCCTCCGGCGGCAGCTCGGCGCCCTCGCTGAGCCAGCGGAAAACGGCGACGAGCACGGCGTCCGCGACGAAGTGGGAGTAAAACAGCTGCGCGGCCTCCGGCGTTACGCCGCCCTGTCCGGCAACCGCGCGGATCTCGTCCGGCTTCGGCATGATGTAGTGCTCCACGAAGCGGAACAGAAAGGTCTGAAAGTACTCGCGGAAAGAGTTCTGGCCGCCGAATTGCATCAGCTTGCCGTAGAAATTCCGCTCGCGGTAGAGATAGCGGCACAGCGTGTCTATCATGACCCAGCGCTCGTCGATGGGAGCGCCCTTGATTGCGCTGATGAATTCCGTCTCGAAGATCCACTCCACGAGGGCGTATTTGTCCTGAAAGTGATAGGAAAAGGTCTTGCGGCTTACCCGGCAGGTCTCGCAGATGTCGCTGACGCCTACCTTTTCCAGCGACTGGCTGCTTACCAGCTGCTTGAAGGCGAGAGCCAGCGCCTTCTTTGTCAAATTGGATTCCGCCATGCGGCTCAAGCCCTCCTTACACATTTTTAAACAGTATAGCAAAATGCGCGGGGACAGGCAAGCCTCCCTGCGGGAGAGGCCGGCTTGGAGGGCCGCGAAAAATGCTGCATTTTCCCTCTTCCCGCGCGCCGGAAAGTGTGGTAAAATAGGCGGGAAATCACGGAAAAGCAGGGATGAAAACAATGAATCGCAAGGTTGGGCTGCGAAAGCTGCGGGAGCACCCTCTCATGCAGGTGCTGGCGAACAACGGCGGAAATCCGCGCACGCTGGTGCTGATCGAACCGCTGTGGGGGATTCCGTACAACCTCATCGCGCCGTTCGCCACGCTCTATATGTACACGCAGGGCGTCACCGACGTACAGATCGGCGCGATCCTTTCCGTCACGATGGTCGTGCAGGTCTTCTTCTCCTTCTTCGGCGGGATTCTGGCCGATAAGCTCGGGCGGAAATTCACCACCATGCTCGGGGACTTCTTCGGCTGGTCGATGGCCTGCCTCGTCTGGTCGATCTCCAACAATTTCTGGCTGTTCCTCCTCGCCGCCGTCCTGAACTGCTTCGAGCAGATCAACCAGACGGCGTGGTACTGCCTGCTGATTGAGGACGCGCACCAGAAGGATCTCGTCGGGATCTATACCTGGGTGAACATCGGCGGACTGGTGGCCGTCTTCTTCGCGCCGATCTCCGGCCTGTTCGTCAGCTCGTATTCCGTCGTGCCGGTGGTGCGTGTGCTGTACTTCCTGTTCGCGATGACGATGCTCACCAAGACGCTCATCACCTTCAAATTCTGCCGCGAGACGAAGCAGGGCGCCGTCCGCCGCGCGGAGACGAGAAACGTCTCCGTGTTCCGGATGCTCGGCGAGTACCGCCGCCTGGTTCCCGAGCTGCTGCGCAATCGCGGCGTCGTCAAGGCGGTGGCCGTCTCCGTCTTCCTCTACATCGCGAACATTGTGAACACGAACTTTTTCAGCCTCTATGTGACGCAGCGCCTCGGCCTCTCGGAGGATCTGCTCGCGCTGTTCCCGATCCTCAACGCCGTCGTTATGCTCGTCTTCATGGTGGGGATCCAGCACCGGCTGAACGCGGCGCGGTTCCGCGTCCCCCTGTGGATCGGCCTCGGACTCTACTGCGCCGCGGCGCTGGCGCTGATTTTCTCCCCCGCGGACGAGGTCGGCTTCGTGCTGGTCTACGTCTTCCTCGCCGCCGTGGCCGCCGCGCTGGTCAATCCGCGCAAGGACGCGCTGCTGCAGCTCAACCTTGACCCGCAGGAGCGGGCGCGCCTGAATGCTCTCATCATGGCGTCGACCGTCGCCCTCTCCTCGCCGTTCGGCTATCTCGCCGGGCTGCTCTCGAGCGTCGACCGCCGGCTGCCCTTCGCCTTCTCCCTCGCGCTGTTCCTCGCGGCGATGCTCGTTGTTTGCCGTGTGCAGGAACCGCGCGTCGAGGAGCGTGGGGATTCGTGACGCCGCTTTTGCGAGTCTGTCAACGCTCTCCCGCCGCGTTTTTTTCCGCGAAGCAGCCGCGCGGCGGAAAGAGGAGAAGCGGGCGTCAGGGCGGGAAAAGAGAAAAGAACAGGAATCATCCAAAGGAGGCCCTCTCATGAACACCTATCGCTTTTACGGCTGGGAGCAGGCGGACGTCCCGGCTGTCACGGACGAGTACCCCGGGATCCGGACGCCGCTTGACCTCTACGACGCGCTTTCCGCGGGCGTGTGGCGCGCCGAGACGTGCGCCCCGCGTCTTCGGGACGGCTGGACGCCGGAGAACAAAACCCTCGGCCAGTGCTCCATCACGGCCTTTCTCGCGCAGGACATCTTTGGCGGCGAGGTGTACGGCATCCGCCGCCCGGACGGGAACTATCACTGCTACAATGTGGTGAACGGCCGCACCTTCGACCTCACCAGCGAGCAGTTCGGAGACGAAAAGCTCTGCTACGAGGGAAACCCCGAGCAGCTCCGGGAGACGCACTTCGCGAAGGAGGAAAAGCGCCTTCGCTACGAGCTCCTCCGCCGCCTGCTCCGCGAGCGGTGCGGGCAGAGGGACAGGTAATCCGTTTCCCCGGCAAAAAACAGGGAGTCCTGCTTTTCGGCAGGACTCCCTGTTTTGTATCTTCTGTATTGGCTTTACGCCCGGAGCACCGCCAGCCGGTCGCGCAGATCGACGCAGCGCTCGTGCTCCGGCCCGTAAACGGACTCGAGGAGGGGCAGGGCTTCCGTAACGCAGGAAAGCTCCTGCTCCGCGTCTCCCAGCAGCCGGTAAGCGCGCGAGAGGTTGCGGAAGACCTCGCCGTGGAAGAGGGGATCCATCCCGCGGGCGACGTCTTTCGCGTCCGTCAGGAGCTCGAGGGCGGTCTCTCCGTCTCCCATATCCAGATAGCAGACGGAGAGATTGCAGCGCGTGCGGCAGCATTCCACCGTATTGCCCTGCTCCGCATAGAACGCCAGTCCCTGCCGGAATTTCTCGATTGCTTCGTG
Organism: uncultured Clostridia bacterium; assembly: GCA_944380675.1. Lineage (GTDB taxonomy): Bacteria > Bacillota > Clostridia > Oscillospirales > Acutalibacteraceae > Caccousia. The sequence continues at coordinate 3,062 of CALWIH010000094.1, forward strand.
ATACCGCTTCATCCGCGTCAGCGTGATGGCGCTCTCCATCAGCATATTGTAGTAGGTGATGTTTTTGCCGGAATACTCGAGGAGGACAGCTTCCAGCCTCTGATATTTTGCGAGCGCTTCCTCCGGATTGCCGCACAGCCGCTCGTAGATGGCGCTGAAGTAATAGTATTCCACCAGCAGGGAGGGCTGCGTATCCTCCCGAAGCATCGCGGTCATCTGGCTCAGAAGCTCGCCCGCCTCTTCGACCTTCTGATAGACAAGATACACGTTGCAGGGCGCCGCCAGCATATAGAACAGCATATTGCCGCTGCTTTCCGGGTGCTCCTTTGCGAAGGCAAGCCCCTTCTCGCCCCATTTCAGAAGTCCCTCGAGATCGCTTTCCTCCGAGGACAGGCAGCACATATAGTAATACGCGCTGGTGCGGATATTCGGCGAGACGTCCCCCTCGATCAGCTCAAGCAGCATCTTTCGGGCAAGCTCCCGGCGCTCGTTGCGCATACACATGGCCGCGCGGCAGCGGAAGCTGTCGAACAGCTCCACGGAAACGGTGCGGCAGCGGCTCTGCTGCTCGTACAGCGAGGTGTAGAAATCACTGAGGGTGCGCTCGTTGATCGTGTTTGCAACCGCGTAGATCATCAGCAGCTCGTCGTTTACCTCCGTGCAGTGATCGCGCAGGCGATCGAGCAGGGCGAAGCGTTCCTCCCTCTCCTGCGCCGTGGGCATAACGGTGTAATAGGAGAGGCAGACATTCCGAAAAAGCTCCGGGCTGACCGGCCCGGCCAGCTCCGCGGTAAACGACAGCAGAATGCGGTTGACGGCGCGGTAGGAAGGGCTGTTGAAGGAGTCCTCCCATTCCCCGCCGAAGGTCTCCGAAGGCAGGCTGCGGAAGATTCCGGGCAGATACGGGCGAAGAACGTCCTCCGTCACCGTTTTCCGCCGCAGGCACTGGGCGATGAGCGGGTGCATCGAATAGCCGCTCTCCGACTCCTCGAGCCAGCCCTCGGCGGCGAGGCGCTGGAGCGCCGTTTGGAGCGTGTCCGGTTCCCCGCACACCAGCGGGAAAAGCTCTGTCAGCGTGCCGGGCGCAAAGATCTCGTGGGGAAGCAGGGTGAACAGCTCCACGATGCCGCGGCAGTCCTCCGGAATGCGGCTGAACGAGTAGAGCTGATGGTACACCTGGCTGAGCAGCACGGTGCGGTCGCCCTCGGCCCAGCTCAGCGAGCAGCCCGCCTCCGCGAGCCTCGACTGCAGCTGCGCGACCGTCCAGCCGCGGCTTCTCGCGGCGCGCGCGAGCATGCGGAGCGTCAGCGGGTGGCAGATGATCTCCTTCTGCAGCAGCTCCCGCAAAAGGCCTCTGTCCTGCGGCGGGAGCGCCTTGCCGTAGTGATCGCGGAAGATGAGCGTGCCCGCCGTCACGGAGGGATCGGTCAGCTTGTACGTCTCGAACCCGTCGAGGCTGTCGAGCCGGCTCGTGATGATCACGGCGCACGGCAGGGAGGCGAGCTGCGCGAGGTGGGTGTCGCCCCGCACGTCGCCGCGCAGGTCGTCGAGGAGCAGCATGACCCGCTCCCCGCGCGCCGTCCGCTCCCGCAGCTGATAGAGAATCGAGTGAAAGCTCTCCTCCGGCTCCCGATCCTGAAAGCCGGGGAAGGCGCGGGAAAAGCTCGCGACGAGATTGCTCTCATACGGGACGACCGCCAGCGTGTCCGCGAGATCCCTCTCGACGCAGCGCCGGATCAGCTGCCGCAGAAGCTCTGTCTTTCCGATGCCGCCGATGCCGGAGATCAGGCATTTCTGCCGGTTCCCGATGATCTCGAGCAGATCATAGACGGCCTCCTCCCGGCCGAAGAACCGGTCGTAGGGCAGAGCGCTGTCCTGCAGCATCCCGGAGTGATTCGTCCAGAAGACGGCCTGCGCGGCGGTCTCCGTGCGCTGCTGCTTCTGCTTTTCCCAGAGCGAGGCGAGGGAGAGGCTGTCGTGGTGCAGCACGCCGAGCGCCGGGTCTCCCATGGCCTCTCCTGCCGCCGCGCAGACCGTCATCACGCTCAGCAGGCAGCCGGCCTGAAACACGGGAAAGCGGGCGTCGCGGGCGGATTCCTCCGCGTTTTCCGCGATGCGCAGCAGCAGGGAGGCAATCTTGTCGGTCATATACGGATCCTCTGTCCGGCAGAGCCGGATCAGCTCCTGCGCGCGCCGGAGCAGGACGTCGTGCTTATACAGCCTTCCCGAGAGAAACTGCACGAACCGGTCAATCTGAGCAAGGAGCGTCGTCTCCGAAAGCTGGGCCGCAAGCTCCTTCTCGTATTTCTGAAATACGGACGGGGGCAGGCTGCGGTTGCACAGCTGCGACGTGTACCGGTTGCGCTTTTCCGTGTACCGCCAGATCATCTTGCCGGCCGGAAGGCTTTTGAATTCGGGAATCAGAATGCTCTGCCAGAACCGGATGACCGTCTGCCCCTTGCGCTCCTTCTCACCGATCACACTCTCGGAGTAAATGGGAAAATCATTTGTCATTAAAATTTTGTAGATGTTTTTCAGCGATAAAATAATCTTTTCCATTTCCCAATCTCCGCTTCCTCTGTTCTTCCGACGGCTCTCCCGCTGCTGCGGGAAAGCCGCCTCTCTTTTACTATCATATCCGGAATTCCTGTTTTTTTCAAGAAACCGCCTGCGCTCGAGGCCTTTTGGTCATGAAATTAACGTTTTTGTTCCCGGCGTCACCACGGGGTGCCGTCAGCGTCATAGGTGGTGGTGCGCAGGTAGGTGCCGTCCTCGTCGTATTCGGTGATATCATACCATGTGAGCTCGCCGTTTTCGTCATAGGCCGAGGTCTTTGTCTTCTTCCCCTGCTCGTTGTACTCATACAGGAAATACCCGCTCAATGTGCCGTCTCCGCGGAAGTTGTTATACCGCGTGCAGTTTCCTGCCGCGTCGTACTCGTATTCCGCATACGATTCGAGCACGTTGCTTTCGTTGTACTGGTTTACCCGGATGAGCTGCCCGTTTTCATTGTACTCGCTGGTCTCGCGTGATTTGAGGGAACCGTCCGCCAGATAGCGGGTTGTTTCCACCCGGTTTCCGGCTTCGTTGTAAGCATACTCTGCCCAGTCTGTCAGATCGCCCTCCTCGCCGTAATTTGTGCGCTTGAAAACCAACCCGTCTTCGTTGTAATCGGTTGTGAGGGAGAGCGTGTTGTTGCTGCGGTATTCGCGCTTCTGCGTGATGGTTCCGCCGTCGCCGTAAACAGTGAGCGTGTAATCCCGCAGGCTGCCGTTTGGCTCGAAGACGCTCTCCTTGACGGCGTTTCCGTTTTCGTCGTATTCCGTCGTCTCCGTATACAAGAGACTGCCCTCGTCGTACCAGGCGCATTTGACGGCCAGCCCTTCCTCGTTGTACTCCCGGACGTAGTTGAGCACCCCGCTCGCGCCATAGGAGGTTTCGGAAGCGCGCCGTCCTTTTTCGTCGTAAGCGTTTTCAGTTTTGCTGGTGATGGCTCCCGCTTCGTCGTAATAGGCAGACATGAGGAAGTTGCCCCACTTGTCCTTCTCGGCCTCGTACTGCAGCGTACCGTCCGCCGCATACTCGCGCACAGCGGAGATATTGCCGCTCTCGCCGTGCTCGTATTCCGTGTACCGCTCAAGACTGCCGTCCGCTCCGGTTTGCTCGAGACGGGTGCGGAAGCCGTCGTCGTCGTAGAAGTATTCGTTCTGCGATTGGACAGCGCCGGTTTCCTCGTAGACCAACTCCTTCACGGTGCGGGATAAGCTGTCGTAGTCCGTGCGGGTGGTCGGGACGCCGTCGGCGTCGTAGGAGGAGTGAGAGATGACCGTGCCGTCCTCGTCCCGTTCATACCGGGAGTATGCGAGCAGAATGCCGGTTTCATTGTAATAATAATACGCGGCGATATTGTCCCCGTCATACGCATACTCGGTTCCGGAGGAAAAGCTTCCGTCCGGGTTATAGGAGACGCTTCGCGCTAAATTCCCGTCGTCGTTGTACCGGTAGTATGTGTAGCTGGTGAGATCTCCGTTTGCATCGAGATAATCTGTCCGGGTTCTGACGCCGTCCTCGTAATACTCGATATTGAAGCGCTCCAGCTCGCCGAAGCGGTCGAAGGTCTCGATGCGCGTGTTTGTGAGCTCCCTGGTGTACAGGGTGAAGCTCTCGAGCTCGCCGAGCAGGTTGTAGGTGGCGATGTACTGCACCTTTCCGTCGTCGCCGTACGCGTGTACGTTGCGGGAGACGGAGCCGTCAAACTCGAAGGAGGGCTGCCCAATCACTTTTCCCTCGCCGTCGTATTCCGTTTCCAGATAATCGCCGATCTCGATGGACGTCGGCACGCCGTACATGGCGTTCTCCGTTTCCTCGGAGACGGAGACAGACGCGGAGGACGCTGCCGTCCCCGTCCGGGAAGTCACATCTGCCGCCGGCGTATTGCCGAGCGAGGAGACGAACAGGCCGAAAATCGCAAAAATCACGACGCCCGCCCCGACAAGGAGTCCAATCGCCCACCCCGGGAATTTTTTCTGCGCGGCAGGCTTTGCCGGCGGCGTCCCCCCGCCCTGCGGAGGAATGCCGCCGCCCTGCGGGGGCCGGTTGGGAAAGTCGCTGACAGTTCCGTCCGGGTTTTGCGCGTGAGCCGGGCCCCGTCCTCCGCCCTGCGGAGAAATCCCGCCGCCCTGCGGGTGCCGGTCGGGAAAGTCGCTGACGGTTCCGTCCGGGTTTTGTTCGGGAGCCGGGCCCCGTCTTCCGCCCTGCGGAGGAATCCCGCCGCCCTGCGGGTGCCGGTCGGGAAAGTCGCTGACGGTTCCGTCCGGGTTTTGCGCGTGAGCCGGGCCCCGTCCTCCGCCCTGCGGAGGAACACCGCCGCCCTGCGGGTGCCGGTCGGGAAAATCGCTGACGGTTCCGTCCGGGTTTTGCGCGTGAGCCGGGCCCCGTCTTCCGCCCTGCGGAGGAATCCCGCCGCCCTGCGGGGGATCCTTCTGCGTCGGGTCGATGACAGGAAGGGGCGGCTGTCCGCCGGACGAGCCGGAGCCACGATCGGTGAAGCCCTCTCCGCGATCGAGAACCGCGTTGTTCCCGCTCTGCAAAAGCAGCTTCTCGAGGTCCGCGCGCATCTGCGCGGGGCTCTGATAACGAGCCCTCGGGTCGTACGCGCACGCTTTGAGCACAATCGCCGCGAGCGGCCCCGAGGCAAAGCGCGGCGGCGGCAGCGGCGCGCCCGAGAGACGGCGCGCGAGGGCGTTCTCGCGGTCATTGTGCGTGACCGGCGCGGGCGCGGCGGGCAAAAACGGCGTGCGGCTGCCGTTGAGCAGCCGGTACAGCACGATGCCGAGCGAGTAAATGTCCACCGTCGCGCCGTACGGATCGCCCTTGTAGACCTCAGGGGCCATGTAGGTGTAGGTGCCCTTTTTCGAGAGGCCGCTCGTCGTCTTCTCCACGGTGCGCGCGATGCCGAAGTCGCCGAGCTTGAAGCTCCCCGTCTCCGAGATAAAGATGTTTTCCGGCTTCACGTCGCGGTGGATGATGTGATACGTCTGGCACAGCTCGAGAGCACGGCACAGATCCGCGCCGAGGCGGATGACGTCCTTCGCCGTGACGGCGTGGTCGGCGGTGTACCGGTTCAGCGGCGTGAGCAGCTCCATCTGAATCAGGATGTCCCAGCCGATCCCGTTTTTGTGCTCAATCACCTTGTGGTTCTCGTAGCTGACGATGTTGCTGTTGCCCTTGAGGCGGCTCATGAGGGCGAACTCCTTCACCAGCTCCTCGACGAAGCCGCCGAAATACGCGCGGACGCTCCTGTCGTCCATGCCGTCGGCCTTCACGTCGAGCAGCTCCGCCTCGCTCGCCGGAACGGTGATGGCCTTGAGCGCCGCCCGGTAGGTGACGCCGAAGTCCTCGCGCACGATCTCGAAGACCTTGCCGAAGCTGCCCTCGCCGATCTGCCGCTCAATGCGCCACGCGCCGAAGATCGGCTCGTACTGCTTATAGTAATTGATATCCATGTTCCAACTCTCCCTGATCCTGTTCTGGGGTGCTTATTCGGCGCTCTCCGCCGTCTGGGCGGGTTTGACGTCGCCGGAGACGCCGCCCGCGCCCTGCGCGGCCTCCTCGCAGACGAGGAGGATGTCGGCGGTGCAGCCGGAGACAGAGGAGTTCCACGCCTGCGCCGCG
>CALWIH010000095.1 GCA_944380675.1 uncultured Clostridia bacterium
GACAAGATGGCCGGCCGCCACGGCAACAAGGGCGTTGTGTCCCGCATTCTGCCCGTCGAGGATATGCCCTTCCTGCCCGACGGCACGCCGCTCGACATCGTCCTCAATCCTCTGGGCGTTCCGTCCCGTATGAATATCGGACAGGTTCTCGAGGTGCACCTCGGCATGGCCGCGAAGGCGCTCGGCTGGAAGGTCATGACCCCTGTCTTCGACGGCGCGCACGAGGAGGACATCCGCGAGTGCTTCCGCATGGCGGGAATGTCCGAGGACGGCAAGATCATGCTCAAGGACGGCCGCACCGGCGAGTACTTCGACAATCCGGTTACGGTTGGTTATATGTATTACCTCAAGCTCCATCACCTGGTCGACGATAAGATCCACGCCCGTTCGACCGGCCCGTACAGTCTCGTCACGCAGCAGCCTCTCGGCGGCAAGGCCCAGTTCGGCGGCCAGCGCTTCGGCGAGATGGAGGTCTGGGCCCTCGAGGCGTACGGCGCGGCTTACACCCTGCAGGAGATCCTGACGGTGAAGTCCGACGACGTCGTGGGCCGTGTGAAGACCTACGAGGCCATTGTGAAGGGTCAGAACATTCCGAAGCCCGGCGTGCCGGAGTCCTTCAAGGTTCTGATCAAGGAGCTGCAGTCCCTCGGCCTCGACGTCAAGGTGCTTGACAAGAACAACGAGGAAATCGACCTCAAGCAGAACTTTGACGACGATGACGACATCGGCTTCACTCCCTCCGACGATCTCTTCCCCGAACAGAACGTTGCGGACGACATGGACGGCTACTCCGTCGATGAGCCCGAGGACGACGACTACACGAGAGACAATGACGATATGTTCGGCGAGGGCGAGCTCGACGACGAGGATCCCTTTGATTTGGGCGACGAAGGCGACGAATTTTAAGAGGGAGGAACAAGGATGGAATTTAACGTTTTTGAATCGATCAAGATCGGGCTGGCTTCCCCGGATAAAATTCGCGAGTGGTCGCACGGCGAGGTCAAGAAGCCGGAGACCATCAATTACCGCACCCTGAAGCCGGAGCGTGACGGCCTGTTCTGCGAGAGAATCTTCGGGCCTCAGAAGGACTGGGAGTGCCACTGCGGCAAGTACAAGCGCATCCGCTACAAGGGCAAGATCTGCGACCGCTGCGGTGTCGAGGTCACCCGCGCGAAGGTTCGCCGCGAGCGCATGGGCCACATTGAGCTGGCCGCTCCCGTGTCCCACATCTGGTATTTCAAGGGCATTCCGTCCCGCATCGGCCTGATGCTCGACGTCTCCCCGAGAATGCTGGAGAAGGTTCTCTATTTTGCGATGTACATCGTGACCGATCCGGGCACCGTCCGTGAGCTCTCCAAGAAGCAGATTCTCACGGAGAAGGAGTACCGCGATCTGCGCGAGAAATATGAGGATGATTTCGACGCCGCGATGGGCGCCGAGGCCATCAAGAAGCTCCTTGAGGAGATTGACCTCGAGCAGATCTCCGAGGATCTCAAGACGGAGCTGCGCAACTCCTCCGGCCAGAAGCGCGTGCGCATTCTCAAGCGTCTCGAGGTCGTCGAGTCCTTCCGGCTCTCGGGCAACCGCCCCGAGTGGATGATTCTTGACGTCGTGCCGGTGATTCCGCCGGATATCCGCCCGATGGTGCAGCTCGACGGCGGCCGCTTCGCGACCTCCGACCTCAACGATCTGTACCGCCGCGTGATCAACAGAAACAACCGCCTCAAGAGGCTGCTCGAGCTCGGCGCGCCGGATATCATCGTGCGCAACGAGAAGAGAATGCTGCAGGAGGCTGTCGACGCCCTGATCGACAACGGCCGCCGCGGCCGTCCCGTCACGGGTCCGAACAACCGCCCGCTCAAGTCCCTGTCCGATATGCTCAAGGGCAAGCAGGGCCGCTTCCGCCAGAACCTGCTCGGCAAGCGCGTCGACTACTCCGGCCGTTCCGTTATCGTCGTCGGCCCTGAGCTGCAGATGTACCAGTGCGGCCTCCCGAAGGAGATGGCTCTCGAGCTCTTCAAGCCCTTCGTGATGAAGCGTCTGGTCGAGACGGGTCTCGCGGGCAACATCAAGGCGGCGAGAAAGGCCGTCGAGCGCACGAAGCCCGAGGTCTGGGACGCGCTCGAAATCGTCATCAAGAACCACCCGGTGCTCCTGAACCGCGCGCCTACGCTGCACCGCCTCGGCATTCAGGCGTTTGAGCCCGTCCTCGTCGAGGGACGCGCGCTCAAGCTCCATCCGCTGGCCTGTACGGCGTACAACGCCGACTTCGACGGCGACCAGATGGCCGTCCATGTGCCGCTGTCCGCTGAGGCGCAGGCCGAGGCCCGCTTCCTGATGCTGGCCGCGGGCAACCTGCTCAAGCCCTCCGACGGACGCCCGGTCACGGTTCCGACGCAGGACATGGTGCTCGGCTCGTACTACCTCACCCTTGACAAGGACGGCGAGCCCGGCGAAGGCAAGGTCTTCCGCGATTTCGACGAGGCCATCATGGCGTACGACGCGAAGATCATCGGCCTGCACGCGAAGATCAAGGTGCGCCGCGAGGCCGTGGTCGACGGCCAGAAGATCTGCGGCCTTATCGACACGACGGTCGGCCGCATGATTTTCAACCGCCCGATCCCGCAGGATCTCGGCTTTGTCGACCGCTCCGTCCCCGAGAACCGCTTCAAGCTCGAGATCGACTTCCTCGTCGGCAAGAAGCAGCTCGGCAAGATCATTGATAAGTGCATCAAGATTCACGGCACCGCCCAGACGGCCGACATTCTCGACGCCATCAAGGCACAGGGCTATAAGTATTCGACGAAGAGCGCCATCACCGTCGCCGTCTGCGACGCGACGATCCCGCAGGAGAAGAAGGAGCTCATCGCGAAGGCCGAGAAGAGAATCGACCAGATTACCGACCTGTTCAAGAACGGCCTTCTCTCCGAGAGCGAGAGAAAGGACGCCGTCCTGAAGACGTGGGAGAAGACGACGAACGACGTCACCGACGCTCTGCAGAGAGGTCTCGACCGGTACAATCCGATCTTCATGATGGCCGATTCCGGCGCCCGTGGTTCGATGAGCCAGATCAGACAGCTCGCCGGTATGCGCGGCCTGATTGCAAACACCTCCGGTACGGTTATCGAAATTCCGATTCGCGCCAACTACCGCGAGGGCCTGAACATTCTGGAATACTTCATCTCCTCCCGCGGCGCCAGAAAGGGTCTGGCCGATACCGCCCTTCGTACCGCGGACTCCGGTTACCTGACCCGCCGTCTGGTCGACGTCTCGCAGGACGTCATCATCCGCGAGGACGACTGCGGCGCGACCGACGGCCTCGAGATTTTCGATATCTGCGAGGGCAAGGAGGCTATCGAGACGCTGCATGAGCGCCTGATCGGCCGCTACCTCGTGGAGGACTTCGTGGATGAGGCGACCGGCGAGGTGCTCGTCTCCAAGGATCAGATGATGGACGACGCAGCAGCCGACCTGATTGTCGGCCGCGGCGTCAAGCGCATCAAGATTCGCTCGATCCTCAACTGCCGCGCCCGCCACGGCGTCTGCAAGAAGTGCTACGGCGCGAACCTTGCGAACGGCCATCCTGTCACCGTCGGCGAGGCGGTCGGCATCATCGCCGCCCAGTCCATCGGCGAGCCCGGCACGCAGCTGACCATGAGAACCTTCCACACCGGCGGCGTCGCCAGCGCGGAGGATATCACGCAGGGTCTGCCGCGCGTCGAGGAGCTGTTTGAGGGCAGACGTCCGAAGCATCTCGCCATCATCAGCGAGATCCCCGGCAGAGTCACCTTCGAGGAGATCAAGAAGAACCGCCACGTCGTCGTCACCGATCCGGAGACGGGGGACAGCCGCTCTTATCTGATTCCCTTCGGCTCCCGCCTCATTGTCGCCGAGGGCGACGAGATCGAGGCCGGCGCGAGAATCACCGAGGGCTCCGTCAATCCGCATGACGTGCTCGCCATCAGCGGCACGCAGGCCGTTCAGGACTACCTGATTCAGGAGGTCCAGAAGGTTTACCGGATGCAGGGCGTTGATATCAACGACAAGCACATCGAGGTCATCGTCCGCCAGATGATGAAGAAGGTTCGCGTCGACGAGGGCGGCGACACGCCGCTGCTCCCGAGCAGCCTTGTGGAGAAGAGCGAGCTCGAGGCGGAGAATCAGATCATCCGTGATCGCATCGCGAACGGCGAGGTCGATCTCAAGGAAGCGACCTTCACGCCCGTCCTGCTCGGCATCACGAAGGCGTCTCTCGCGACCGACTCGTTCCTGTCCGCCGCCTCCTTCCAGGAGACGACCCGCGTCCTGACCGATGCGGCCATCAAGGGCAAGGTTGACCCGCTCCTTGGCCTCAAGGAGAATGTCATTATTGGTAAACTTGTACCAGCCGGAACCGGAATGAAGTGCTATAGTGACGTAGAAATAGAACCTGTCGAGAAAGACTTGACAAACGAGGCCATCTGACAGTATAATTGGTAATCGTGGTGCACACACTGTCCCTATGTGGGGCAGTGTGTTGTACTGCGTCAGAACGGTGATTCGCGCGAAAGCGCATCACATACATTTTACTACTCTATGTGAGGAGGTGTCGTATGCCAACATTCAACCAGTTAGTCCATACTGGCCGTGAAGTCGTCGAGAAGAAGGCAAAGGCTCCCGCACTGCTCAAGGGCTGGAACTCCAAGAAGCGCGTTGCGATTGATCAGGATTCCCCCCAGAAGCGCGGCGTCTGCACCGCTGTGAAGACTGCTACCCCGAAGAAGCCGAACTCCGCTCTGAGAAAGATCGCGAGAGTCCGTCTGTCCAACGGGCAGGAGGTCACCGCTTATATCCCCGGCGTCGGTCACAACCTTCAGGAGCACAGCGTCGTGATGATCCGCGGCGGCCGTGTTAAGGACCTGCCTGGCGTTCGTTACCACATTATCCGTGGTACGCTGGACGCGCAGGGCGTTGCGAAGCGTATGCAGGCCCGTTCCAAGTATGGCGCGAAGCGTCCGAAGGCCGGCGCGAAGAAGTAATCCGGCTTTCCCCCAGAATCTGACAGAAACCTACGGCTGAAACACAATGTGAATCAGTGGCGTTTGATATACATAAACGCCTCTGAGGCCAACGGGAGTTTGTCGCTTTCGAGTACCTGTGATATCATTCTTGTGAAGGAGGGAAGTAAAGTGCCAAGAAGAGGCAATGTTGCAAAACGTGATGTTTTGCCCGATCCGCTTTATAATTCCAAGCGCGTGACCCGTCTGATCAACAACATCATGTATGACGGTAAGAAGGGCGTCGCCCAGAAGATCGTTTACGGTGCTTTTGATATTATCAGCGAGAAGACGGGAAAGAATCCCCTTGAGGTTTTCGAGCAGGCGATGGAGAACGTGATGCCTTCTCTGGAGGTTAAGGCCCGCCGTGTCGGCGGCGCGACCTACCAGGTTCCTATGGAGGTTCGCCCCGAGCGCCGCGAGACGCTTGGTCTGCGCTGGATCACGACGTATTCCAGAGCCCGTTCCGAGAAGACCATGAAGGAGAGACTTGCCGGCGAGATCCTGGATGCTGTTAACGGCGCCGGTGGCGCTGCCAAGAAGCGTGACGACACGCACAAGATGGCAGAGGCCAACAAGGCATTCGCACATTACCGCTGGTAATGTCCACAGACCGTTTTCAGACAGAAGGAGGAAACTATGCCTAGGCAGGTATCACTGGAAAGAACCCGCAACATCGGCATCATGGCCCACATCGATGCCGGTAAGACTACGACCACCGAGCGTATTCTTTACTACACGGGCGTCAATCATAAGATCGGTGAGACGCATGACGGCGCTGCGACGATGGACTGGATGGCGCAGGAGCAGGAGAGAGGCATTACCATCACTTCTGCTGCGACCACCTGCTTCTGGAGCGGCTCCAACAATCAGTTCGAGTCTCACCGCATCAATATCATCGACACCCCCGGCCACGTTGACTTTACGGTTGAGGTTGAGCGCTCCCTGCGCGTGCTCGACGGCTCCGTGACGGTTTTCTGCGCCAAGGGCGGCGTTGAGCCCCAGTCTGAGACCGTGTGGCGTCAGGCGGAGGAGTACGGTGTTCCGCGCATGGCGTACATCAACAAGATGGACATCATGGGCGCCGACTTCTACCATGTCGTGCAGATGATGAAGGATCGCCTGCACTGCAACGCCGTGCCGATCCAGCTCCCCATCGGCAGCGAGGATACCTTCCGCGGTATCATCGACCTGGTGGAGATGAAGGCCGATGTCTATTATGATGACATGGGCAAGGATATGCGCGTCGAGGATATCCCCGAGGAAATGAAGGACAAGGCCGAGGAGTATCATACCGCTCTCATCGAGGCTGTCGCCGAGCAGGATGACGACCTCATGGAGAAGTATCTCGGCGGCGAGGAGATTTCCAAGGAGGAGATCATCGCCACCATCCGCAAGGCCACCATTGCCAATAAGATGGTTCCGGTTGTCTGCGGCACCTCTTACCGCAACAAGGGCGTTCAGAAGCTCCTGGACGCGATTGTCGCCTTCATGCCCGCTCCGACCGACATTCCCGCCATCAAGGGCACCAACCCCGAGACCGGTGAGGAAGAGGATCGCCACGCGTCCGACAGCGAGCCGTTCTCCGCGCTCGCGTTCAAGATTGCGGCGGACCCGTTCGTCGGCAAGCTGTGCTACTTCCGTGTGTACTCCGGCACCCTTTCTGCCGGCGCCACCGTTTACAACTCCACGAAGGACACCAACGAGCGCATCGGCCGCATTCTGCAGATGCACGCGAACCATCGCCAGGATCTGGAGATCGTGTACGCGGGCGACATCGCCGCCGCCATCGGTGTGAAGAACACCACGACGGGCGATACCTTCTGCGATGAGAAGCACCCGATCATCCTCGAGTCCATGGAGTTCCCGGAGCCTGTTATCCGCGTTGCCATCGAGCCCAAGACGAAGGCCGGCCAGGAGAAGATGGGCATTGCCCTCGCCAAGCTGGCTGAGGAGGACCCGACCTTCAAGGCTTACACGGATCAGGAAACCGGCCAGACCATCATCGCCGGCATGGGCGAGCTGCATCTGGAGATTATCGTCGACCGTCTGCTGCGTGAATTCAAGGTGGAAGCGAACGTCGGTAAGCCCCAGGTTGCGTACAAAGAGACCATCCGCAAGCTGGCGGACGTCGATACCAAGTACGCCAGGCAGTCCGGCGGTAAGGGCCAGTACGGTCACGTTAAGATCAAGATCGAGCCCAACCCCGAGAAGGGCTACGAGTTTGTCAACGCCGTTGTCGGCGGCGCGATCCCGAAGGAGTATATTCCTGCGGTTGATCAGGGTATTCAGGGAGCCATGCTCTCCGGTGTCCTGGCCGGCTACAACGTGGTTGACGTCAAGGTTACGCTGTACGACGGCTCCTATCATGAGGTTGACTCCTCTGAAATGGCGTTTAAGATTGCCGGCTCGATGGCCTTCAAGGAGGCCGCCCGCAAGGCCGATCCTGTCATTCTCGAGCCTATCATGAAGGTTGTTGTCACCGTTCCTGAGGAGTATATGGGCGACGTTATCGGCGACCTGAACTCCCGCCGCGGCCTGATCTCCGGCATGGAAGCCGTTTCCGGCGCCCAGCAGATCAACGCCATGGTTCCGCTGTCCGAGATGTTCGGCTACGCGACCGATATGCGTTCCAAGACGCAGGGCCGCGGTCAGTATACCATGGAGCCCGATCACTATGCTGAGGTTCCGAAGTTCGTCTCTGACAACATCATTTCCGAGCGCGGAAAGAAGAGCGAATAACTTCCAAAATAATGCTGGATTATGCTTGATTTTTACGCATCTTTTTGCTAGAATGAAAAGTACAGTTCAGGTTGCAGTTTATTATTTCGCTGGATAAAAAGGAGGAAATTCCAATGGCCAAGGAAAAGTTTGACAGATCCCTTCCCCATGTAAACATTGGCACCATCGGTCACGTTGACCATGGCAAGACCACTCTGACCGCTGCTATCACGAAGGTGCTGGCTCTGGCTGGCGAGGCCGAGTATATGGACTACGCCAACATCGATAAGGCTCCTGAGGAGAGAGAGCGCGGCATCACCATCAACACCGCTCACGTTGAGTATCACACCAAGAACCGCCACTATGCCCACGTTGACTGCCCCGGCCATGCTGACTATGTCAAGAACATGATCACCGGTGCTGCTCAGATGGACGGCGCCATCCTGGTTGTTTCCGCGGCTGACGGCCCGATGCCCCAGACCCGTGAGCACATCCTGCTTGCCCGTCAGGTCGGCGTGCCGTACATTGTCGTGTTCATGAACAAGGTCGACCAGGTCGACGACGAAGAGCTCCTCGACCTCGTCGAGATGGAGATCCGTGACCTCCTGAGCGAGTACGAGTTCCCGGGCGACGACACCCCGATCATTCGCGGATCCGGCCTGAAGGTGCTCGAGTCCACCTCCACCGATCCGAACGCTCCCGAGTATGCCTGCATCCATGAGCTGATGGACGCTGTTGACAGCTACATTCCGACCCCGGAGCGTAAGTCTGATCTGCCCTTCCTGATGCCTGTAGAGGACGTCTTCACGATTACCGGCCGCGGCACCGTTGCCACCGGTCGTGTGGAGCGCGGCATGGCGAAGGTCGGCGAGGAAGTCGAGATCATCGGCCTCACCGAGGAGCGCAGAAAGTCCGTCATCACCGGCCTTGAGATGTTCCGCAAGACGCTGGACTTCGCTGAGGCTGGCGACAACGTCGGTGTTCTGCTCCGCGGCGTTCAGAGAAACGAGATCGAGCGCGGTCAGGTTCTCTGCAAGCCCGGCACCATTCATCCGCACACCAAGTTCCGCGGCCAGGTTTACGTCCTGACCAAGGACGAGGGCGGCCGTCATACCCCGTTCTTCAACAATTATCGTCCTCAGTTCTATTTCAGAACGACCGACGTTACCGGCGTCATCTCCCTGCCCGAGGGCACCGAGATGTGCATGCCTGGCGATAACGTCGAGATGGACGTCGAGCTGATTACCCCCATCGCTATCGAGGAGGGCCTCCGCTTCGCTATCCGCGAGGGCGGCCGTACCGTCGGTTCCGGTGTTGTTATCGGCATCAACGAGTAATTTCGTCTTTTAAGAAGGCCCCGTCCGAAAGGACGGGGCCTTTTCTTGGTATGACGGGCATGCCGCCAGTCTGTGGTGGAAGTCCACAAGGGGCGTAGTTGCCAACGAACCCCATAGCGACT
>CALWIH010000096.1 GCA_944380675.1 uncultured Clostridia bacterium
TTTGTTCTTTCCGCATGGATTTCTTTTCGACGGGATGATGGGGAGAAACAACGCCCCCTGACGCCGCCCGAACCGGGCGGCGTCAGGGGGCTTGCTTTATCGCTTGCTTATCTTCATTCCGCTCCTTAAAGCACGCGCTCGCGCCGGTCGCCGAACGGCGGCAGGATGCGGCGCAGCGCCTCGAGGCGGAAGGCGGTCGGCCAGGCGACGAGCCACTGCGAGGGGCTGTTCTCGTGGTGGGGGCTGAGGGAGGGCGCGATGGACTCGTCCTGGCTGCCCGCCGGGCGCGGCGCCTTGCCGTCGACGACGAGCGTGCCGTCCGAGATGCACATCTGTCCGTGCCGCCAGATGCCGTTGGCGCGCTGTCTCCACTGCTCGTCCCCGGTGAGCTCCTCCAAATCGCGGATCTCATGCACATAGCTCAGCGCGAACGGATCCATTCCGCCGTGGATCGAGACGGCAGTGCCGCCGAAGGTGTCGAAGCCCATCTGGTCGAGCAGGGAACCGGCGGGGAAGGCGCGGGTGTAGTGCCACTGCCAGGTGGAGAGATACCACGCGGCCTTCTGCGCGTTTTCCAGAAATTCGCGCTCGCCGGTGACGCGGTAGAGCATGAGGTTCCCCTTGAGCAGCGGAATGCCGGACTCCTTGTCAATGGAAAAAACGTCGAGCGCGCCGGCGGTGGTGTAGCCGTTGTCCGTCAGCTCGCGGATGTAGTAGCGGCAGCTCTTCTTCGCGGCCTCGAGATAGTCCTGCCGTCCCGTCCGGGACGCGCCCTCGCACAGGGCCATGGCGAGGAACGCGCCGGTCGTCCCCTGCCTGACGGCGGGGGAGAGGTCGGCCTCCAGCCAGCTCTTGCCGATGCGCCCGTGCTCGTCCATCACGCCGAGCGCGAAATCGCAGATGCGGCGGGCCATCTCGCCGTACTGCGGGCGCGGGCAGCCGAGGGCGGCGGCGTGATCCTCCGCCTCAAAGAACTGCAGAGCCGCCGTCCCGAGGTTGCAGGCGTCCACCGTTTTGGCGAAGCCGTTCGTGTAGAGGTTGTCGTCGTAGTGGGTGGGAATGAGGCCGGTGGGCTTCTGCGCCGCGATCCACGCGTCGAGCACGGCGAGCCCCTTCTCCTTCGCGTCCCCGTCGCCCGTCATGCGGGCGTGCGCGAGCAGGGAGTTCGCGAGGGAGGCGTTCTGTCCGCACCAGCCGATCTCGTACTTCTGGTCGCGGCGCTTGACCCATTTTCCCTCCCAGGTAAAGCCGATGCTGAATCCCTTAAAGCCGTCCGGCTCCTCCGTGTACAGCTGCTTTGCGTAGGAGACGCCGAGCTCCCACAGCTCTTCATAGCTGCGTGCGGGCGCTTTCAGCGTGTAATACTGCTTCCACGCCGCGGAGAGCAGCGCGCTCCACGCCGTCCGCGGCTCCGCGACGGGCGCGAAGACCAGCATGGCCCGGAAGACGCGGCGGGCCCGCGGCTTCTGCACATGCTCCTCCGGGTGCTCGTACCGGGAAAGGCGGCTGTCCTGCTCCGGCCAGAGCAGCTCGTGCACCGTCTCCTCTCCGGAGGGGTAGATCGCGCACGCGCCGTCGAGCTGATCCGGCGGCAGGAACAGCCCGACGGAGACGGCCTCCCCCTCCGAGTACGTCGCGCCCGGAACGCTGGAGCGGTGCCAGACGAAGCGCCACGGCTCGCCCGTCTCCGGGTCAAAATTGCCGTGGAAGTAGGTGGGCGTCTTCTCCTCCTGCCGCTCGTTCTCCGGCAGGGAGCTGTTGCGCACCTCGTTGTAGTCCTGAATGAACAGGCAGTCGTTGCAGCCGTACTGCACCGAGGGAACCATCTGATAAACCGGGCGGTACGGCGCCCGAAAGCGCAGCGTCATGCGCTCCGCCGGCGCGGCGAGCGTCCGCGTCCAGCACACGACGCCGTCCTCCACGAGGCTGAACGCGTCCCGCGCGCCGGGCATGGCCTCCGCGACGCCGGCGGGCAGGCCGTTCAGCGTAAAGGCCGTCCCGTTTTCCGCTTTCGCCCAATGGCAGATTCGATCCATAAAACGCTTTCCTCCGTTTCCATCCCGCGGCGGCGGGAAGATATTGCTATAGCTATATTATAGTGACAGAAAAATGTTTCGCAATGTCTATTTTTAAATTATTTTTGCCGGATTCTTTCGTCCTTCCCGCGGAGCCGTCCGGCGAAGGAGACGTTCGGCGAGAAAATCGATCGGCAATCCGCAAAAAACAACACTTGCGCTTTTTCCTTTTTCGTGTAAAATGGGAAGCAGAAATCCGCAAAACACAAAAGGAGGAGTTTGTTTTGCTGCACAACGTTTGGGGCTCCGGCATGGAGCTGCGGGAGGAAGAGCTCCTGCGCCGCCAGGAGCGCAACCGCAAGTACATGATGGACTTGAAGTCGGAGAATCTGCTGCTGAACTTCAATCTGGAGGCGGGAAGGGTCACGATGCCCTTCCACCCGGAGGGAATCCACGGCGGCTGGGAGGCGCAGACCTGCCAGCTGCGCGGCCATTTCCTCGGCCATTGGCTTTCCGCCGCCGCCATGCGCGTGTACGCGTCGGGCGACATCGAGGTCAAGGCCAAGGCGGACGCCATCGTGCACGAGCTGGCCCTGTGCCAGCAGGAGAACGGAGGCCGCTGGGCGGGCTCCATCCCGGAAAAATACCTCGACTGGATCGCCCGCGGCAAGCAGGTGTGGGCGCCGCACTACTGCCTGCACAAGACGCTGATGGGCCTTGCCGACATGGCCGAGCTCACGGGCAGCCGAGAGGCGCTCGAGGTGGCCGACCGCTTCGCCGACTGGTTCTATGACTGGACGGCGCAGTTCTCGCGCGAGCAGCTCGACGACATTCTCGACTTCGAGACGGGCGGAATGCTCGAGATCTGGGCGCAGCTGCTCGCTCTCACGGGGAAGGACAAGTACCGCATCCTGCTCGATCGCTACTACCGCGGCCGCCTCTTCACCCCTCTGCTCGAGGGCCGCGACGTGCTCACCAATATGCACGCGAACACGACGATCCCCGAGGTGCTCGGCTGCGCGCGCGCCTATGAGGTCACGGGCGAGCAGCGCTGGCGCGACATTGCGGAGGCGTACTGGAGGCTCGCGGTGGACGAGCGCGGCTCCTACGCGACCGGCGGGCAGACGAGCGGAGAGATCTGGTCGGCGAAGCAGTCCCTCGGCGCGCGCCTCGGCGACAAGAATCAGGAATACTGCACGGTGTACAACATGATCCGCCTCGCGGACACGCTGTTCCGCTGGACGAAGGAGCCGAAGTACGCCGACTACATCGAGAAGAACATCTACAACGGCCTGATGGCGCAGGCGTACTGGCAGCGCTTCAGGACGAACGGCCAGCACTACGACAGCCCGGACGAGGGCCTGCTGACGTACTTCCTGCCCCTCGCCCCCGGCTCGAAAAAGGGCTGGGCGAGCGAGACGAACGACTTTTTCTGCTGCCACGGCACGCTCGTGCAGGGCAACGCCGCCTGGGAGCGCGCCATCCTCTATCAGGAGGACGACGAGCTGACCGTCGCGCAGTATTTCGATTTCGACGCGAAGGTGCGGGCGGGCGGACGCCCCGTCTCGCTCTCCCTGCGGCGCGATACGCTCACCGGCAGCTTCCATCTCTCGAGCACCTCGAGCGCGCGCCAGAACATCCACGAGAACACGGCGAAGTACCCGCACCACCCGGACTGCCGCGCCGAGGTGCTGCGCGTCGGGACGGACGCGCCTGTTTCCTTCACGCTGAAGCTGCGCGTCCCGCAGTGGGTGAGCGGCGAGGCCGCGGTCTATGTGAACGGCGAGGAGGAGGGCCGCTTCGCCGCGGGGACGGGCTTCGTTACCCTGCGCCGCGAATGGAAGGACGGCGACACCGTCCGCATCCTGCTGCCGCAGGCCATCCATGCCGTGAGCCTGCCGGAGGACAAGAACACCGTCGCGTTCCTGTACGGCCCCGTCCTGCTGGCCGGGCTGTGCGGCGAGGAGCGCCGCCTCGAGGTCCCCGCCGGGAGCGATCCGTCCGCCCTGCTCGTCCACGACGGGGAGCGCGAATGGGGCTCGTGGCGCGACACGTTCAAGGTGACGGGGCAGGCGCAGGGCTTCCGCTTCCTGCCCATGTACCAGATTGGCTACGAATCGTACACCACCTATTTCCCGCTCAGGTATGTGTGACGGAGCGGGCCTCGTGAGAAAGGAAGGCTTTGCATGAAACCGCTTGCCGATTACAGCCACATCAGGGGCTTCAACTATACCGCCAGCTACGCGAGGGACGACCGGGACTTCTGGGAGCACTACCGGCACGACGTGGTCGACCGCGAGCTCGGCTACGCGCAGCGCATGAGCCTGAACAGCGCGCGCGTCTTTCTGCCGTACGTCTCCTATCTGCGCGATCGCGAGGGCTTCCTCGCCGCCGTGAAGGACTTCGTGCGGACCGCCTGGGCGCGCGGGATTTCCACCTCGCCCATCGTCTATTTCGGCCGCCCGTTCTACCCCGATTTCGAGGAGAAGGAGCCGGAGGAGGGCGAGCCGCGCCTCGTGAGTATGCTCAAGCCGGAGAATTATCATCTGGCCGACGCGTATTTCGACGATCTCTGCGACGCCGTCGGCGGCGAACCGGGCCTTCTGTTCTGGGACGTGGCGAACGAGCCGGGCTACCACACGCCGGAATTCGTCACCTATTACCCGGAGGAGCCAACGTTCCGCCACGCCCTCTCGGAGAAGCCGGAGGACATGGAGTCGTTCCGCGCGAAGCAGGAGCTCGTCTGGCAGTTCATCCGCCACGCGATCGCCCACATCCGCGAGAAGGATCCGGTGAACGCCCTCGGCGTCGGCAACACCTACGCCTACGAGATCGAGCCGAGCAGGACGGCTCCGCTCGTGGACATTCTCGTCTACCACGATTATTTTGAGACGCGCAGCCGCGTGCGCGGCGTGTGCGAGATCATGAAGCGCCTCAGCGAGCAGTATCACAAGCCCGTCATCAACAACGAGACGTGCTGTCTGTGCCGCTCCAACCCCTACGACATGGAGCTCGAGCTGATGCAGGAATACGGTTTCGGCTTCTATGTGTTCGAGCTCATGATCGGAAACGATATGTGGCAGCGCGTCCACGGCATCTGCTACCCGGACGGCACGGTGCGCGATCCCTCCATCGTGGCCGCCGTGCAGGGCTTCTTCCGCAACCGCACGGCGTCCGCCATCCCGGAGAACGTGAACGAGGAGGGCTCCGCCGATCTCGCGATCCGCCTCGCCGAGCAGGCGCTCACCGACACGGCGGACCGCCGGAACCGCGACAACGCGAAAAAGGCGGCGCAGCTTCTGGAAGCCGCCGAATATATCTGCAATCTGCTTGAGGCGGGCCAGTATGTGCCGATGCACATTCCGCCGACGGCCCGCGTGGAGGCGTACCGCCGCCGGGAGAATCCGAACGTCGAGGAGCTCCGCGCGTGGGTCTATGCGCTCATCGGGCAGCTGCGCGAGGCGTGCTGCATGGTGGGCGGGGCGTCCAACAACCGGGTATAAGCCGGGGCCTGTCCCTGCCGGTGTGCCGGCGCTCCTCCGCGCGGGGGAGCGCCGGCATTGATTTTTGCGCGGAAAACCGCTATACTGAAAAGGAATTGGCTGAAATCCGGAAGCGAGGCTTTTGCGCGTACCCGAAACCGGGGGAAAATCAGAGCCTGCGGGCGGATGAAATCGGATATCGAAAAAGGAGACGGAGCGACAGATATGCAGGTGAAAAAGAGAAACGGCTCGATTGTGCCGTTTGACAGCGAGTTTATTTTCCGTGCCATCAGCCTCGCGGCGGCCGCCGCGGGAGAACACGGCGAGGAGGCCATCCGCGGCGCCGTGAACGCGATCGTGGAGAAGCTGAGCGCGCTGGGCCGGGACATTGTGGAGATTGAAACGATTCAGGACACCGTCGAGGAGTGCCTGTTCGAGCAGAAGCTTTTCCGCACGGCGAAGGCGTACATCCTCTACCGGATTGAGAAGGAGAAGGAGCGCGCCGGCGGCGTATGGGAGGAGCACCTCCTGACCCGCGAGTTCCTGAGCCCCTACAAGCACGCGCCGAACCCGATGGAGCAGCTCGGCTCCTTCGTCTATTCGCGCACCTACTCGCGCTATCTGCCGAAGTACGGACGCCGCGAGTTCTGGTGGGAGACGGTGCGCCGCGCCGTCGAGTACAACTGCTCTTTGGCCCCGACGTCCCGCGAGGAGGCCGAGCAGCTCTATGACAACGTTTATCACCTGCGCCAGTTCCTCTCGGGGCGCACGCTCTGGGTCGGCAACACGCCGGTCGCGGACGCGTATCCGATGGCGAACTACAACTGCGCGTTTGAGGTCATCGACGACTTCCACGCCTACCACGACCTGTTCTATCTGCTGATGGTCGGCAGCGGCGTCGGCGTACGCGTCCTCCGGGAGGACGCCGACAAGCTCCCGAAGATCCGCACGGACGTGAAGATCCTGCACAAGGCGTACGCCCCCCGCCCGGTGAAGGAGCGCCTCGAATACACGAACCTCGATTTCCGGGGCAGCTGCGTCACCATCGCGATCGGCGACTCGAAGGAGGGCTGGGCGCAGGCGCTCGAGCACTATTTCCGGCTCCTCACGAACAGCGAGTACAGCAAGCTCGACACGATCATCGTCGAGTACGACTCCATCCGCCCGCGCGGCGAGCGCCTCAAGGTGTTCGGCGGCACGGCCAGCGGGTATGAGTCGATGATGGCGATGCTCGACAAGATCCATAAGGTCGTGACGACGGCGGGCGTCCGCCGCGGCGAGCGGGTGACGCAGCTCGCGCCGCTCGACCTCCTCGACATTGCGAACATCATCGGCGAGAACGTCGTCTCCGGCGGCGTGCGCCGCACGTCCGAGATCGGCCTCATCGATCAGGACGATCAGGACTGCATCAAGGCGAAGAGCAATCTATACCGCCAGGTCAACGGCCGCTGGGAGATCGACAAGTCCATCGCCCACCGCCAGATGAGCAACAACTCCATCTATTACCGCCGCAGGCCGACGAGAGAGCAGCTGCACTGGCATTTGCAGCAGATGCGCTATTCCGGCGAGCCGGGCTGGGTCAACGAGGAGGCCGGACGCCGCCGCCGCCCGAACTTCAACGGCTGCAACCCGTGCGGCGAGATTCTGCTCGACAGCCACGGGATGTGCAATCTCACGACCGTCAACGTGATGGCCTTTGTCAGAGACGGCGTCCTCGACGAGGAGGCCCTGCTCGCGGCGCAGCGGCTCTCGGCGCGCGCCGGCTACCGCATGACGTGCCGCGAGCTCGAAATGCACCGCTGGAACAAGGTGCAGCAGCGCGACCGCCTGCTCGGCTGCTCGCTGACCGGCTGGCAGGACATGGTCAACGCCGTGCGGCTCACCCGCGAGGGGCAGATCGTCCTGCTCGAAAAGCTCCGCGCCGCGGCGCACGAGGCGGCGGCGAAGATCGCCTGCCAGCTCGGCCAGGGCGAGCCGCTGCTCGTCACGACGGTCAAGCCCGAGGGCACGCTCTCGCTGCTGCCGACGGTCTCGAGCGGCGTCCACTATTCGCATTCCCCGTACTACGTCCGCCGCGTGCGCATCACGGCGACCGACCCGCTCTGCCGCGTCTGCGAGGAGCTCGGCTACCCGGTCTTCCCCGAGGTCGGCCAGGATCCGGAGACGTGCAAGACGAAGGTCGTCGAGTTCCCCGTCAAGGCTCCCGCCGGCCGCGTGAAGGCCGACGTCTCCGCAATCGAGCAGCTCGAGAACTATAAGATGTTCATGGAGCACTATGTCGACCACAACTGCTCCATCACCGTCCACGTCCGCGACAACGAGTGGGACGCCGTCGAGAACTGGGTCTGGGAGAACTGGGACGACGTCGTCGCCCTCTCCTTCCTCAGCTACGATGACAGCTTCTACGAGCTTCTCCCGTACGAGGCCATCACGGAGGAGGAGTACCTCCGCCGCAGAGCCGCCATGAAGCCGTTCAACCCGTCTCTCATTTCCAAGTACGAGCACGAGGAATCCGAGCTCGATATCGGCGATTCCGAATGCGCCAACGGCGTTTGCCCCGTGCGGTAAGGCGGCCCCTTCTCCGCTTCCTGTTTCCCCGTTTTCCCGGCAGTCAGTCAAACGACAGGTCCCAGTTCACGGTGAGCTGGGACCTGTCGTTTTTTCTGTTGAAAACAAACCGCTTCGTTTGGGTACAATCATAGCAGGGAGCGATCCTGTCCTCAGTGAACAAGGGAAAAACTGCTTTGCCCCATGTCCACTGAGGGAAAATCATTTTCAGGAGGTATTTGTCATGAAAGGAACGATTTACGGTTACGCGCGCGTATCCACAAAGGAGCAGTGCGAGGATCGCCAGATGATCGCGCTGCGGGAATTCCCCGTGCCGGAGGGCAACATTTATATGGACAAGCTCAGCGGCAAGGACTTCAACCGTCCGCGCTACCAGCGTCTTCTGCGGCGTCTCAAGCCGGAGGATACGCTGGTCGTCAAGTCGATCGACCGGCTGGGCCGCAATTACGAGGAGATTCTGGATCAGTGGCGCTATATCACGAAGACGAAAAAGGCGGATATCGTCGTTCTTGATATGCCGCTGCTCGACACGCGCCGCACGGATAAGGATTTGACGGGCACCTTCGTCGCGGATCTGGTGCTGCAGATCCTGTCCTATGTCGCGCAGACGGAGCGTGAGAATATCCGTCAGCGGCAGAAAGAAGGAATCGCCGCCGCAAAGCTCCGCGGTGTCCGCTTCGGCAGGCCGAGAAAGGAGGTGCCGCCCGAGTTTGTGAATCTCAAGCAGCAGTGGGAGAGCAGAGTGATCACCTCCCGTCAGGCGGCACAGAAACTTGGTATCGCACAGCATACTTTCCTTCGATGGGTAAGAGGCAAATAATTTGGAAAATAATTATAATAATGTAGGATAAATCATTCCAATACATAAAAACAAAATAATTCACATTTGGAATAATATTCCGAATCAGCTTGCGCCGCGAAACGCGCGCTCTTACGGGATTTCCGGCAAGCAAAGCGTGCTTGCGATATTTATTTTATTATTATACAGCATCTGAACGAGAATGTCTGCATTATCGGGCAAAGGCCGGATAGGCAAAGCGTTTCACCGGCGATGGGGCGACCGGAAAAAGGGGTGACAGGGTCCTTTTTCCGGCTCCCGGCGGCGGCGAAGGATTGCGCAAACGCTTTTGGAGGTGTGCAGAATGGG
>CALWIH010000097.1 GCA_944380675.1 uncultured Clostridia bacterium
GCGCGGCCGCCGCAGGGACAAGCGAGACTGATTTCCCGGCGGGAGGCCGCCTCTGCGGCGCGGTTTCCCGCCTTTTTCACGCGTTTTTGCGCGCCGTTCTTCGGCGCGCCCCGCGAAGAATTGTGCGCCTTTGCCCTTGCTTTTCGTTCCTCTTTATAGTATTGTAGTATGGCTCCCTTCGCAGAATAACCGGAAGGGGCGGTCAGTCGCAAACTCCTGACCTTAAAGAAAACTACGGAGGAATGAAAAAATGAAAGCGAACACATCCACCAACGTCCGGTTCCTCGTGCAGGCGGCCATGATCGCCGCCCTGTACACCGCCCTCACCCTCGTCGCCGTCATGCTCAACTGGGCCTTCGGCCCCGTGCAGTTCCGCTTTTCCGAGGCGATGACGGTGCTTCCCATGTTCACCTCCGCCGCGATTCCCGGCCTGACCATCGGCTGCTTCCTGAGCAACCTGTGGAGCAACATGGGCGTGATGGACATGGTTTTCGGCACGCTGGCCACGCTGCTCGCGGCCATCGCGACGCGCGCCGTGCGCCATGTCCGCGTCAAGGGGATTCCGGTGCTCGTCCCGCTGCCGCCCGTTCTGTTCAACGCCCTGATTGTGGGCCTTGAGATTACGATAGTTTCCCCGGAGGGCTTTTTGTGGCCCGCCTTCCTCGCCAACGCCCTGTCCGTCGGCGTGGGCGAGCTCGCCGCCTGCTATGTGCTCGGCCTGCCGCTCGCCGTTCTCCTCGACAGGCTCGACGCGGAGAACCGCGTCTTCTCCCTGCGCTCCGCCCGCTGAGACATTCCGGCGCCCGGCTTTCCCGCCGCCGCGCCGCATCCTATGAAAGAGCTGGTGTTTCAATCATGTCCGTTGGCTTATCCGGCCTCCTGAAGAAAATAAAAGCCGTCGCGCCCGTGCGGCTTGTGGTGAGCAGCTTCCTGCTCATCATCATACTCGGCACAATCCTGCTGATGCTGCCCCTCTCCGCGCGGGACGGCCGGGCGACCTCGTTTGTCGACGCGCTGTTCACCGCCGTCTCGGCGACGTGCGTGACGGGACTTGTCGTCTTCGATACCTGGACGCACTGGAATGTGATTGGGCAGGTGATCATCCTTTCGCTCATCCAGATCGGCGGCCTCGGCGTCATCACCATCACGACGGGCTTCACGCTGCTTGTCCGCCGCCGCCTCGGCCTCAGGGACGTGCAGCTCGCCATGGAAAACACCTCGGGCAATTCCGTGGACATTTATCTGCTGGTTCGGACCATTCTCGCGTTTACGCTCTCGTGTGAGTTTGTGGGAGCGCTGCTGCTGAGCATCCGGTTCGTGCCGCAGTTCGGCTCCTACGGCGTGTGGATCTCCGCCTTTGTGGCGATCTCCGCCTACTGCAACGCCGGCTTCGATATTCTCGGCTTTCAGTGGAAGGACGGCAGCCTCATCGGCTACACGGGCGATCCGCTCGTGAGCCTCGTCGTCGCCGCCCTCATCATCACCGGCGGCCTCGGCTTCATCGTGATCAGCGACG
Organism: uncultured Clostridia bacterium; assembly: GCA_944380675.1. Lineage (GTDB taxonomy): Bacteria > Bacillota > Clostridia > Oscillospirales > Acutalibacteraceae > Caccousia. The sequence goes on from CALWIH010000097.1 coordinate 1,517, forward strand.
TCTTCACCGCGAAGCTCAAGTCGCGCTTCCAGAAAAAGAAGCCCGCCCGCCTTTCGCTGCACAGCACGCTTGTGCTGCTCTCCTCGGCTGTTCTGCTCGCCCTCGGCACCGTCCTCTTCCTCGTGATGGAGTACACCAACACGCTCGACGGGCTGAACTTCTTCGAGAAGCTCAACGCCTCGTTTTTCCAGTCGGCGAGTATGCGCACGGCGGGCTTCGCGTCCGTCAACGTCGGGGCGGAGCACGACATCACGAAGATCATGTCGATTCTGCTCATGTTCATCGGCGCGTCGCCCGCCTCCACCGGCGGCGGCATCAAGACGACGACCTTCGTCGTCCTGGCCTCGACGGTGATCAGCGTCATCCGCGGGCATGAGGACACGATCATCCTCAAGCGCCGCATCGACAAGTCCGTCGTCTACCGCGCGCTCGCCATCGTGACGGTGGCGATCCTCGTCGTGGTGCTGTCCACGTCCGTGCTGCTCCTGACGAACGACGACCGCGTCAGCGGCATCGACGCGCTGTACGAGTCCGTGTCGGCCTTCGGCACCGTCGGCCTCACGACCGGCATCACGCAGATTTTGAGCCCGGTCTCGAAGCTCTGCCTGTGCCTGACGATGTTCATCGGCCGCGTCGGCCCCGTCTCCCTCGGCCTCGCCATCGCGGGCAAGAAGTCCCGCAAGGCCGCCGCCGTGCGCCCCGAGGGCAAGGTGATCGTCGGCTGAGCGGACCGCCTGTCAAAAAACCGCGAAAAAAGCCCGTTCCGGCGTCTGAACCGGAACGGGCTTTGTGCTTGTCGGAAGCCGGGCGGAAGGGCTTACCTTCCCTGCGTATTCTTGAGCGCCTCCGCCACGACGCGGGACTGCTTCTTGACCTTCTCGGGCTTGACCTTCTTGCCGCGGAGCTTGAGGCCGGACTTGTACGCCTTCTGCAGATCCTCGGAAAAGAGCGGGACGAGCTTTTCCCTGACGGCGGCCTCGTCGAGGCTGTTGAGGAGCACCATCGTCAGGATGGAGCGCACGTCGAAATCGCCGTTTTCGTACAGATCGCTGCACAGCTCGGCGAGCTTCTGCAGCTGCGCCTCATTCGCCGGGGCGGCGAGCGTCTTCTGCACGCGCGGGACAATCGAGCCGCGCATGAACGCGATGGGGCGCACGGTGCCGTACTTCGAGCGCTCCTCGATCAGGTCGCCGCGCAGATCCGAGAAGACGCCGGAGAAGCGATTGAACATGAAGACGGGGTCGGCGTTGTTCTCGTCGCCCTTTGCGCGCTTCTTCTTCGCCGTCTGCACGGCGGCGACGCGCTTCGGCCCCTCGACCGTCTCGATGAAGTCGTTCACGATGCTCTCGAGGTCGCCGTCCTCGCCCGGCTGCGGGTCGTAGAGCCAGCTCGAGATGGTCTTCCACTTCTTTTCGCCCTCGCTGTCGGCTGTCGCGCAGGTGCACAGCTCCATGCGCTTCGTCGACATCGTGTAGGTCACGGCGTAGGCGAGGCTGCCGCTGACAAAGACCGCTCTGCGGACGCCGTCGGCGTTCTCGTCCGCGGCGCGCGTAAACTCCTGCGCGATAAGCGTCGCGCCGAGCTTTTCGACGATGGTATCAAATGCCTTCTGATCCAATGGTATCATCACTCCGTGTCGTATGATTCTTTTGGGCGCGGCGCGTCCGGACCGGGACGGCGCGCGGATGCTCCGAATTTCCTGATTCTCTATTATACTATATCTTCCGCCGTTTGTCACGCCCTATTCCCGCCCGCCGCGGCGGAAAATTCCCGCTCTCCGGCGCGCCCGGCCTCGCGCCGGCGGGGGCGTATGGGTAATATGATCCAGCCTTCGCGCCAAAAGGCGCGTTCTTTCTATTCTCCCGACATTGCACGGACGGCGCGTTTGTGGTAAGATAAAGGTTCAGACGGAGCCCGGCGCATATCCGCGGCGGAGCCGTCATATGGAGGTAAGGGGAGCGTCCCCGAAAACTTTGAATTGTGAGGCAGATTTGCTATGAAGAAAACGATCGCCGTCCTTTTCGGCGGCTGCTCGTCCGAACATGAGATCTCGCGGCTCTCCGCCGCCACCGTTCTGCGCAATCTCTCGCGCGAGAAATACGACGTTCTGTCCGTCGGCATCACGAAAAGCGGCCGCTGGTTTTTGACGGAGGCCTCCCCGGAGGCCGTCGAGAACGGCGAGTGGGAGAACTCCCCGCTCAACCGCCAGGCGTTCCTCTCGCCCGACCGCAGCGTCCACGGCCTCGTGCTGCCGGGCGCGGAGAAGATGCTCCGCGTCGACGCGGTGATTCCCGTCCTGCACGGCAAGAACGGCGAGGACGGCACGGTGCAGGGACTGCTGCAGCTCGCGGGCATTCCGTTCGTCGGCTGCGCGGCGCTCGCGTCCGCGGTGTGCATGGATAAGGCCGTGTCGCACACGCTGCTCGACGCGGCGGGCATCCGGCAGGCGAAATATCTGTGGTTCTACGCATCGGACTACGCCGGGGAGGCGGAGACGGTGCGCGCGCGCATCCTCTCGGAGCTCGGCGGCTATCCGGTGTTCGTGAAGCCGGCCAACGCGGGCTCGTCCGTCGGCGTGAGCCGCGTGGAGAGCGCCGGGGAGCTCGACGCGGCGGTCGCGAAGGCCGCCCACGAGGACTGGCGCGTCGTGATTGAGGAGTGCATCGTCGGGCGCGAGGTGGAATGCGCCGTGCTCGGCAACGAAAAGCCCGAGGCCGCGCTCGTCGGCGAGATCGGCGCGTCGGCGGCGTTCTACGACTACGACGACAAGTACATCAACGGCACGTCCCGGCTCTACATCCCGGCGCGGCTGACGCCGGAGGTCATCGAGGAGGTACGTCGCACGGCCTGCCGCGCGTACCGCCTGCTCGGCTGCGAGGGTCTGGCGCGCGTCGACTTCTTCGTCCGCAACGAGACGGAGATCATTCTGAACGAGCTCAACACGCTGCCGGGCTTTACGTCCATCAGTATGTACCCGAAGCTGTGGGAGTCGTGCGGCGTGTCCTGCCCGGAGCTGCTTGACCGCCTCATCGACCTCGCCTTCGCCCGCTGAAAGGAGGGGAACGCATGGATCCAAGGCCGATCGGCGTCTTTGACTCCGGCCTCGGCGGGCTGACCGCCGTGCGCCAGCTCACCGCCGGGATGCCGGACGAGACGATCGTCTATTTCGGCGACACGGGGCGCGTGCCGTACGGCTCGCGCAGCCGCGAGACGATCCGCCGGTACGCGCGGCAGGACGCGGCGTTCCTCCTCTCGCAGGGGGTGAAGATGGTGATTGCGGCGTGCGGCACCGTCAGCTCGGTCGCCGCCGATCTCGGGGAAAGCCTCCCCGTGCCGTTCCTCGGCGTCCTCGCCCCGACGGCCGCCGCGGCCGCCGCGGCGACGAGGACGGGCAGAATCGGCGTCATCGGCACGACGGCAACGATCCGCAGCGGCTCCTACCGCCGCGCGCTCTCCGCCATCGACCCGGCGCTCGAGGTCTTCGACCGCGACTGCCCCTTATTCGTCCCGCTGGTGGAGAACGGCTTTCTCGGCGAGGACGACCCCATCCCGCTTCTGACGGCGGAGCGCTATCTCGCGCCGCTCAAGGAGGCGGGCGTGGACACGCTGATTCTCGGCTGCACGCACTACCCGCTGCTCGAGCCGGTGATCCGCAAAGTCATGGGCGGGGACGTGGCGCTCGTCGACTCCGGGAGGGAAACGGCGCTCGCGTGCCGCCGCTTCCTTCTCAGCCACAATCTCGCGGCGCCGCCGGAGCACGGGGGCGGGCGGCGTTTCTACGTCAGCGACCGCACCGAGGGCTTCGCGGGCATCGCGCAGATTCTGCTCGGCGAAAATCTCGACGGGCAGGTCGAGCACATTGATATTGAGAGCTATTGAGGCGAATCCTGCAGCGCGGGGCTGTGCAGAAAAAATTTTCCTTTGGAATGTATCCATTCCAACTTCCCGCTTCGTTTGTGCTATCCTGATAGAGCCAGTCGAAATCAGACTGGACATCTTGCATCGGGAGGGAAAACGATGGAGGAGAGAAAAGCGCTGATTGAGGAGCTGGTGCGGCGAATCGGGGAGCTTCCGCCGGAAAGGCGGGAAAGCTTCTGTTGGCTGCTCAGCCACTGGAAGCTGGCGACCCTGCTCGTCTCGCAGGAACGCATGAGCGCCGAAGCCTGGGAGCGCATCATGAAGCGATCCGTCGAGCAGAAGGACGAATTCATGCAGATTCTTCTGCTGTATCATAACATTTATTGGCTCGAGGCAGACAAAAACGCCGGGCAAACGCCGGCGGAAAACGATCGGAAATGAGAGGAACATGAAGAGAATTACGCTGAGCGCGCGGGCGCGGAGGGTGAAAATGAAGGAGAATTATCTGATTTCGATCCTCGGCAGGCAGATTGTCAACGGGGAGCAGGAGGAGATCGAGGTGACGACCTTCGGCCAGTATTCGGAGAAAAACGGCAAGCGGTACATCATGTACCGCGAGTATGAGGACACGCAGCCTCCGCAGAAGGGGCGCACCTCGACCCTCAAGATTGAGGACGGCTGCGTCACGCTGCTGCGCTCCGGCGGAGACGAGACGCGCCTCGTCCTCGAGCGCGGCAAGCGTCACCTGTGCCGCTACGACACCGGCTTCGGCGCGATGACCGTCGGCGTGTACACCCACCAGCTCAAAAACGAGCTGGGCGAAACCGGCGGCAAGCTCTCCGTGCGCTATACGCTCGACGTCAACTCCGCCCTCGCGAGCGTCAACGAGATCATCGTCACCGTCCGCGAGGCCGGAGCCGAAAAAAAGGAAACCACACAGAACACCGAGGAACAATAACGGAAAGGCGTGAACCTATACCATGTCAAAGCTCGTACAACAGGCAACCAACGAACTGAGAGCGGCCATCGAGGCCGCGATGAAGGCCGCCATGGCCGACGGCTCCCTGCCCGAGGCGGAAGCGCCCGCCTTCGCGCTGGAGGTCCCCGCCGACCGCAGCCACGGCGACTGGGCGTGCAACGCCGCGATGGCGGGCGCGCGCGCGTTCCGCCAGCCCCCGCGCAAGATCGCGGAGGCGATCGCCGCGCGCCTCGACCTCGCGCCGACGTACTTTGACCGGTGCGAGATCGCCGGCCCCGGCTTCCTCAACTTCTTCCTCACGCCGCGCTTTTACGCCGACGTGCTGCGCGACGTCGAAGCGCTCGGCAGGGACTACGGCCGCAGCGATACCGGCAAGGGCGAAAAGGTGATGGTGGAGTTCGTCTCCGCGAACCCGACCGGCCCGATGCACATGGGCAACGCCCGCGGCGGCGCGCTCGGCGACTGCCTCGCCGCCGTTCTCGACGCGGCGGGCTACGACGTCTGGCGCGAGTTCTACGTCAACGACGCGGGCAACCAGATTGAGAAGTTCGGCGTCTCCCTCGAGGCGCGCTATCTGCAGATTTACAAGGGCGAGGACGCCGTCGAGTTCCCGGAGGACGGCTACCACGGCGACGACATCCGCGAGCACGCGCAGAACTACGCGAACGAGTTCGGCGACGGGCTCCTCGCCGTCTCCCCCGAGGAGCGGCGCGCGGCGCTCGTGCGGTACGCCCTGCCGAAGAACATCGCCCGGATGCAGCGCGACCTCGAAAAGTACCGCATCCACTACGACAGATGGTTCCTCGAGAGCACGCTCCACGAGGACGGCGAGCTGAACGAGGTCGTCGAGATCCTCAAAAACAAGGGGCTGACCTACGAGAAGGAGGGCGCGCTCTGGTACCGCGCGACCGACTTCGGCGCGGAGAAGGACGAGGTGCTCATCCGCCAGAACGGCAACCCGACGTACTTCACCGCCGACATCGCCTACCACCGCAACAAGTTCAACCGCGGCTTCACGCGTCTGATCGACGTATGGGGCGCGGATCACCACGGCCACGTCGCCCGCATGAAGGGCGCGATGGACGCCATCGGGATGGACGGCTCGAAGCTCGACGTCGTCCTCATCCAGCTCGTGCGCCTCGTGCGCGCGGGCGAGGTCGTGCGCATGAGCAAGCGCAGCGGCAAGGCCATCCAGCTCGCCGACCTGCTCGACGAGGTGCCGATCGACGCGGCGCGCTTCCTGTTCAATATGCGCGAGGCCAACACGCAGATGGACTTCGACCTCGACCTCGCCGTCCAGCAGGATTCCCAGAATCCCGTGTACTATGTGCAGTACGCGCACGCGCGCATCTGCAGCCTGTTCCAGAAGCTCGCGGGCGAGGGCCTGACGCTGCGCCCCTGCACCGACGAGGAGCTCGCGCTGCTGAATAAGCCCGAGGAGATCGAGCTTCTGCGCCACATCGCGTCGTACACCGACGAGATCGCGGCGGCGGCGAAGGCGTACGACCCGGCGCGCATCACGCGCTACGTCATCACGCTCGCGAACCTGTTCCACAGCTTCTACAACGCCTGCCGCATCGGCGGCGAGGAGGATTCCCTCGCCCACGCGCGTTTGCAGCTCTGCTCCGCCGCGCTGACGGTGATCCGCAACGTCCTCGGGATGTTCAACATCACCGCGCCCGAGCGGATGTAACGAGGGAGAACGCCCGATGAGAAAGCCGCCGTTTGCCCTGCCCTTTCTGCCCGACGGCGTCTCGGCCTCGCAGATGCGCGCCGCCGGGATGGAGGAGGGCGGCTGCCCCGCCCTCTGGGCGCTCGAGCACCCGGACTTCGTCCGCGCGAAGACGCAGGGCTTCCGCAGGGCGCGGGCGCAGGCGCTCCTCGCGCCGACGCTCACGGCCAACCGCGCCGCGCTCGCCGCGTGGGGACTTTCGGATCGCGTGCGCGAGCTCAACGCCGGAGTGGTGCGGCTCGTCATGGAGGAGGCGGGCGATCTGCCCGTCGGCGGGCGGCTCGGGCCGTCCGGCATTCGCTTCCCGTACGACGAGGCGGACGTTTTCGACGACCTGTTCGCCTCCTACCGGGAGCAGGTGCGCGCGCTTGAGGAGGCCGGGGCGTCGTTCCTGCTCGTGGAGCGCCAGACCTCCCTCGCCGATATGCGCGCGGCCCTTCTCGCGGCGCGGCCGACGGACCTTCCCGTCATTGTGACGCTCACGCCCGATCGCTTCGGCGACGGCGAGGAGCTGCTCCCCGCCCTTATCACGCTGCAGGCGATGGGCGCGGACGCCGTGGGCGTCGACAACGCCCCGGTGGAGCTGAGCTGCCGGATGCTCGAATCCGTCTTCCCGCACGCGGACGTCCCTCTCGCGGCGCGGCTCTCGGTGCCGCACGCGACGTCCCCGCTCGACTTCGCGCAGGACGCGGCGCGTCTCGCGGCGGCGGGCGCGCGGATTCTCGGCGCGGGCTCCGGCGCGCGGCCGGAGTACACGCTGGCGCTCGTCTCCAAGGCGGACGAGCTGCCCGTCCCGCCGGAAACGGAGGCGGACTGCCGCGCGGCCTCGTCCCCGGACGGCGTGTTCTTCCTCGGCGACGACATTGAGCTGAGCGAGCCGCTTCTCTGCTCCTCCCACCTCGACGACGATCTCATCGAGACCGAGCGCAGCGGCGCGTCCGCGGCGCTCGTGCGCGTCGAGTCCGTCGACGACGCGCTCCTCCTCGCGGAGCACGGGCCGCTCGCGCAGCTGCCCCTCGCCGTCTGGTCCGATTCCCTGCCCGTCCTCGAGGCCGCGCTGCGGTATTATCAGGGGCGGCTGATTGTGGATTCCAGCTCGCCCCTCGGCGAGGAGGTGCT
>CALWIH010000098.1 GCA_944380675.1 uncultured Clostridia bacterium
TATTAAAGATTTTTGAGAGGGCGGACATATAGTAGTCCGCGTGGGAGACGAAATCCTCGTCCTCATCCAGCGCGCTTTTCTCTTCGCCGCTCATTTCCTCGAACTCCGCCAGATAATCGTGCAGGTTGCCGAAGCGCTCCTGCCACTGCGCCGTGAGCTCGCTGATCGTCTCGTCCTCCGAAAGGCCCGCCCGCTCGGCGCTCGCGACGGCGGCGTTGAACCGATCCGTGCAGATGTCGCGCGCAGCGATAAGCTCCTCGTATTTGTTGGCGGGGTTCGTCTCCGCGACCAGCTCAGGCAGCCTCTTTTCCTCTGCGGAAAGCTGAGGAGCGGACTCCTCCGGCTCCGCAGGCTCGCCGCTCTCCGCCTCCCCGGCCGGCGCGGCCGCAGAAGAGACCTCGGGGGCGCTCCCCGCCGTATCCTCCGGCGCTGCTTCGTTCCCGCAGGCCGCAGGGAACAGAAGCAGGGATAGAATCAGGGCGATTGCCGCCGCTTTTTTGAACATTGTCATCCCCTCCTCTTTTTATTTGCATGGCTTCATGATACAGGGAAATCACGCTTTTTTGCAGGCCGCAGGTGCGCCAATCCGCCTGAAACAGGGGTTCGTATGTGCGCCATTTTGCAAAGCGGGCAAAAAAATACCGCTTTCCTTGTGGAAAGCGGCGAAATTCGGTTCATTCTTCTTTGTCGTTCATATAGCTTTGGAACAAGCTGAGGCGGGACTTCGTCCCAGTCTTTTCATAGATGGAGGTGACATACCGCTGCACCATCCGGCGGGAAATGTAGAGGCTTTCGGCGATCCCCTGCAGGTCGTCGTCGGTGGTCAGGAGCTTTTCGAGCACTTCCGTCTCGCGCGGCGTCATAGAGCAGCGGCGGGCGTACCGCTCCAGCCGCTCCTGCGGGGAAAGCTCCTGCTTTCCGGGAGCGGCGCTGTGCTCGTCCTCCTGCGGCGCGGAGACGGCGCGGCCAAGCTGCGGGAGCAGCACGAGCAGAACCCCGATGGAGGCCACACAGCTTCCCGCCGCGAGCGCCGTACTTCCCCAGACGTCATAGACGGCGATGGACGGCAGGACGGCAGCCGCCACCGAAAAGCTGCGCACAACGCGCCCCATCCCGGCCCAGAGCTCCGGGCAGCGGCTTTTCGGCGCGCCGTCGAGAAACGTCACGGTAAAAAAAATCACATAGAAGCCGCTGTACAGATACATCAGCGCGGCGCCCGCGAAATAACCGGCCTCCTCAGAAAGGAAGAACATACAGATCGAGGAGAGCAAAATGGCGCACACCGTGGCGATCGGGAGCCAGCTCCGCTCCCGGACGTCGGCAATCACGCCCGCCAGCACCAGCCCCAGCGCGTAGAAGAGCCGGACGGCGCCGTACACGTCATACGCCTGCTCGGCGTGCATGGCGGTCAGCACGCTGTCGATCATGCCGGAAACCAGGCTCATCAGCACGACGGCAGCGATCAGGGCAAGGGCCGCTTTGCGCCCCTTGCGGCCGTCTGAGGAGTACGGCAGCGGATTTTCGAGAATCCAGTCCTCCGGCGCGCGGATGATGAAATACATCACAAACGCGACGCTCAGCAGGAGGCTGAGCAGGAAGACAACCGACTGCGCCGCCAGCTTCTGCACCGCAAACTGCAGAAGGATTGCCGCCGCCATCCCGACGCCGATGCTTCTCCCCGTGAAGCGGCTCCCGGCAAAGTACATCGCCATATTGTAATACACACAGCCGCCGATATGGCCCGTCAGCAGCAGGGCGGCGGCAGCGCTCATAAGAAACGGGGCAGGCCGGTCCACAAGCAGAAGCGCCGCGGCGGCGGCGAGGCAGAGCGCGCCGATCGCAATCAGCGCGGCTTTTCTCGCCTTCTCCCCTCTGCAGATCCTGCGCAGCAGGGAGAACGAGAGAAAACCGAGTCCCGTGCAGACGAGTCCAAAGGCATACAGCGCATTGACCGCGCCGCTTCCGAAAATGACGGCGCACCGCTCGTTGATCACCGCCTCGGTCAGCATGAAGGCAAAGAAGCACAGCGCAAAACAGACGCCGCACAGAATCTTTGGAAAAGGAATGGCTCCCGTCCGTTTCTCCGTCACTGCCCTGCCTCCTTTGTATATTCCGACACGCCTCCGCACTCTCCCCCGCAGGCGCAGCCCTCCGGACGTCTGCCGTTCCCGGAAGGAAAAGTGCCCCCGCCCAGGGAAGCTTTTGTCATGTAATATTGCACAGTCAATTCGCCTGTACCGAGATTGTTTTCATATAGTATAACACAAACCGCTTGAAATGCAATCGGCATCGTGAAAATCCGTCATTTTCTCCGGGAGAACGGCTCCGCTGCGCGCGGCGGCGCGTTCCTGCCCGCCGGGATTTGCTGAAAGCGCGTCCCCCCACGGGAACGGCGAATCGTCTGCCGGAAAAAACAGCGGCAGCGCAGTTTGCGCTGCCGCTGCGGGTCAGATTCCGGGCATTGGGGGAAAGGGATTAGTTCGGATCGGGGACTTCCTCGCCGTTGTTGAGGAGGACGAGGTCGGTCGTCGCGGTGTTCACGAGGTCAGAGAGGGCAAGGCCCATCAGCTGGCCGTTCTGGACAATCGCGTAGCGCCGGTCGGAGACCTTGTAGTACTCGATCGTGTCGGTCTCGCCGCCCTCCTGATAGGTGTAGGTACACGAGAGGTCGGGCTCGCCCTCCGGCATCTCCCAGGTGTCCTCGGAGACGGTGATCGAGATGAACGCGAGGTAGAAGTGCTTGAAGTTCTCCTCATAGTCAAGCTCGAGGCCGTCGGCGTTTTTCACCGTGTAGGTGTAAGCCGTGTTGTCCTCGGTGCTGTTCTCCTCGTCGACCGCGCGGTCAATCGTGAAGACGTACTCCTCGCCGCCGTAGTTGAGCGTCATCGTGCGGACGTCGACAATGTTCGGCAGGAGCGTCAGCACGCTCTGCAGATAGAACGGGCTCGCGTCCGCCCAGGCGGTGACGGAATCGTTCGCAATCCGGAAGACGGCGTCGATGCCGCTGTAAACGATGTAGCGGCTGCCGTCGGCGTCCGCGGCGGAGACCGTCAGGACGTAGTCGTTCCCGCCGGAGGTAAACTCGCACACGGCCGCGGGCTCCGCGAGGCCGTACGTCTCAAGCTCCTCCCCGGTCGGATGCGCCTTCACGAGGCTGTCCGCCGAGAGGCTCGTCAGCGTGGAGGTGATATTCGACATTCTCGTCGAATCGGTCGCCGCGCTGCGCGGCTCCTTCATCAGATAGCCGTCTTCCGCGTCGTACTCGATGACGACCTCGCGCTCGAAGGCCGAGCCGTAGAGGTGGATGCGGTCGAAGATGGCCGCGTCGGTGTAGGTGCCGGTCGTCTGCGCGATGCTCGCGGCGCTCGACGTATCCTCGCCGATCTCGAGCTCATAGAGCGACGTGTCGGCCAGATCGTTGACCGTGCCGAACAGCACCGAGCTGATCGACGCCATGTAAACGTCGTCGGACTCGCTCGTCTTCACATAATAGTAGCTGCCGTTCTGGATGCCGACGTCATACGAGAAGGTCGAGCCGTCCTGATAGACGACGTCCACCGTCAGGGACGGATCGGCAAGGCCGAAGTCCGTTAAATCGTCGACCGCCCCGATCGTCTTCTGGGAGGAGAGCGTGCAGCCCGCCTTCGCGACGGTCGAGACGCTGCTCGAATTCAGGGCGAGACCCTCGAGTCCCTCGACCTCATAGACAACCTGGGTCTCGGGCTCGGACGCCTCGGAGGACGCGTCCTCCTCGGAGGAGGCGGCGCTCGTCACCGCCTCCTCGGTGTGCGCGCGCAGCACGATTTCCCCGTTTTCGTTCGTGATGGTGACGCTCGCGAGGTCCGCCTCCGTCTTGTCGATCAGAGTGACCGCCGCCGAGGACGAGGCAGCCGCGGAGGAGGCTTCCTCCGCCGTTTCCCCGCCGCCCGTGAGCGCCAGCGCCGCCGCCGCGCCGCCGAGAACGACGACAGCCGCGCCGGCAATGATCAGATATTTCGCGTTTTTCTTCATTTACAGATGCCTCCTGCGGAAGAACACCACAATTCCGACCACAACGAAGGCCAGCGGAATGACGATGGCGAAGGCGATGAAGCCGACGGACAGCGTCATGGCGCTCGACATGGTGATATCATAGGTGATGGACTCGGTCGGCGTGCTGTAGACAGCCGTCGACGAGCCGGTCGTGCCCGTGGCATACCGGGCAAGATCTGTGAGGTAATTGCCGTTTCCGTACGTCGAGGAGCCGGTGAAGGAGGAATTGAAGAGGTACGGGCTGCCGCACACGATGACGGTGGCGTTGAAGTAGCTGCCCTCGTCGCTCTTGACGCCCTTCAGGCCGAGAGCCGCCAGGTTATAGGTGCCGGTCTCGTCGGTCTTCTCCTCCTGGGCCGCCACGTCGTACAGGTACGCCTGAGACGAGGAGGTCAGCAGCGAGTAGGTCTGCACGCTGTTGCGGCTCTCCCAGAGGAACTCGATGGGATTCGTCTGGGGGCTGAGGATGTAGCCGTAGCTGCCGTCGCCGTCGAGGTCAAGGCTGTCGGAGACGGTCGCGATGATGGAATCGGGCGACTGCACATAGCACGATGCGTCGCCCTCGAGCACCATGGACGGCGTCACGCTCATGCCCCACTCGCCGAGGTAGCTGTTGAGCGTGGGCAGCTCGCTCTGGCCGGGATAGCAGATGAGCATCAGGCTGCGGTCAAGCGCCGAGCTCGTGTCGTTGAGATAGGCGTTGAGCTTCTCGACCTCGCTCTCGGCCAGATCGGTCGCGGGAACGGCCAGCACGACGATCTGCGTGTTCTCCGGGATCTCGTCGGTCATGAGGTTGAAGTCGACCGTGTCAAAGTTGTTGTCGGTCAGCAGGCTCTTGAACGAGGAGCCGTCGAGCATTTCGCTGTGACCGGTGTCAAAGGCCACGAGCGGCATCTCGTCGGCGTTGACCGCGCTCAGAGCGGAGGCCAGGGCGCCGTTGATGTTTGTGTAGTGGATCACATTGTAATTCTCGTCGTACTTCGACGGGAACAGATCGCCGGACGATACGACGCGGTAGCGCTTCTCGGTGCGCACCAGCACGCTGCCCGAGGACAGGCCGTCATACTCGCTGAGCAGGCCGGGCTCCGTGTCGAGATCCTTGTACTCAACGGTAATGTTCGAGTTGCGCTCGGCCATGCGCGCCGTGATGGCGTCGACCTTCTGATAATTCGTGTTGGACTTCGCCGCGCTCTCGTCGAGCATGATGATGATTTCCGTCTTCTCGTCGACGGTGTCGACGACCTCGGCGGCGTCCTCCGAGAGGGAGTTGTCGCTGTTCTTCGTCATGTCAAAGTTCATCGACGGGAACCGCTCGCCGAGAATGCCGAAAATGACGTTGACGAGCACGACGGCGGCGATGAAGATCGCCGTCAGCGCCGTCGCGGCGGAGCCGTGCTTGAACTTCTCGCTCGTGAGCGCCTTCTTGAGGGAAACCTTTTCCTTCTTCTTTTTCCCGTTCGCGGGCTTCTTCTTTTCCTTCTTCGCGGCGGACTCCTCCGCCGGCTCCGCGGTCTCCGCGGCTTCCGCAGTCTCCGCCGCTTCGGCGGTTTCGGCGGCTTCGGCCGTCTCCGCGGCCTCCTTCGCCTCCTCGGCGGCCTCCTCGGGGGAGGCGTCGGGGCGGCGCTTCGTCTCGTTATCGTGATTCATGGTTGTCCTCCTCCCTTTAGCTCCATCTTCTGCTCTCGAGACGGCGGGCGGTGATGAAATTGAACACCGCGACGACGCTCAGGAAGAAGACGACGCTGGAGACGTTGAAGATTCCGTTCGTGAAGGGTGTGTAGCGCGCCTGGAACGAGATCCAGGAGACGACGGTCTCAATAATCTCGTTGCCGAACACGGCGCCGAGGGAATCGATCAGCATCAGCAGAATGCTCGTGCCGACGGTGCCGACGAGGGCGACAATCTGGCTCTCCGTGAGCGACGAGATGAACACGCCGATCGCGATGATGGCCGCGCCGTACAGCAGGGAGGCAAGGAAGTTGCCGAAAACGCTCGCCCAGCTCGGATCGGAGAACAGGCCGATGACGAACGCCGGAATGAGCGTGATGAGCATCGTAAAGAGGTAAATGCTGAACGCGGAAAGGAACTTGCCCCACACAATGCCCGTGACGCTCACGGGCGCGGTGATGAGCGCCTGATCCGTCTTATTCTTGCGATCCTCGCTGAACGTCTTCATCGTCAGCGCGGGCAGGAACAGCATACACCAGGTAAACATGACGCCGTACACCTGGCCGATGTAGTACGAGGAGCCCATCAGGACGACCTGCCAGTAGTACATACCGAACAGGAACAGCACAACCCCCATGAACACATACGCGATAGGGGAACAGAAATAGGAGCGCAGCTCACGCTTCCAGATGGCGATCATGCCTCGTCCCCTCCCTTCTCTACATGAAATTCGTCGCCGGACGCGATGACGGCGGGACGCTGGACGGAGCGCGGCACATAGGTGTCGCTCGTCAGGCGCAGGAAGACATCCTCGAGCGAGAGGTCGCTCGACTTGAGCGCGAGCAGCGGCATCCCGCAGCGGGTGCAGCACGCGAACAGGTCGCGGCGCAGATCCTTGCCGGGCGCGCCCTCGATGGAGTATTCAAATACGCCGGGCTCCTTCTCGCCGAAGGAGTGCAGCTCGATGACGTTCTTGACGGAGCGCAGATTCTGCAGCACCTCGTGCTCGTCGCCCTCGATGCGGGCAATGAGGCGGTGGTCGCTCGACAGATCGTGGCTCAGCTTATCCGGCGTGCCGTCCGCGACGATGACGCCCTTGTTGATGACGAGGATGCGCTCGCACACGGCCTGCACCTCGGGCAGAATGTGGGAGCTGAGCACCACCGTGTGGTTGCGGCCGAGGTTCTTGATCAGATTGCGGATCTCGATGATCTGCTTCGGGTCAAGGCCGACGGTCGGCTCGTCGAGGATGAGCACCGGCGGGTTGCCGAGCAGCGCCTGCGCGATGCCGACGCGCTGCTTGTAGCCCTTCGACAGGTTGCCGATCAGGCGCTTGTACACGTCCGTGATCTTGACGAGATTGCAGATCTCCTTGATGTGCTTCTCCTTCGGGATCGTAACCTTCTTGAGCTCGTACATGAAGTCGAGGTACTCCTTGACCGTCATGTCCATGTACAGCGGCGGGATTTCCGGCAGATAGCCGATGAGCTTCTTGACCTCCGTCGGCTCCTCGAGCACGCTGTGGCCCGCTACCGTCACCTCGCCCTCGCTCGCGGAGAGATAGCCCGTGATGATGTTCATCGTGGTGGACTTGCCCGCGCCGTTCGGCCCCAGGAAGCCCAGGATAGTTCCCTCCTCCACGGAAAAGCTGACATGGTCGAGAGCCACGTTGGAGCCGTACCGCTTTGTGAGGTTTTTGACCTCAATCATCCTATATTCCTCCTATAGTTTCAAACCCCTCTCCCCTGACCGGGGAACGGCGGCGGAGCGGGAAGGGGTCATATCTGGCAATTTTGCTCCGGTCGCACGCATTCTATTTTAGCGAAATTTCCCCATAATTGCAATCCCAAGTTTATCAGCGGCAGGTGATTATTAGGTGATAAAAAAATGAATAAATTGTTAATAGTAGTTTCGCGGCGGGAAATGTGGAATTTTTTTATGAGAGTTTTCCAGAAAATATGACAAAAAATTCCCCTCCGCGGAGCGGCGGAGAGGAACTTTTTGCATGGCCGGGCCTGTCAGCGCAGCTCGATGACGTTCACGGAGTGCGGCAGAAGCTCGAAGGAGCAGCCCTCGGGGGCGGCCTGCCAGTCTCCCTTTGTCAGGAGGATTTCGCCGCGGCCGATATCGTTATAGCTGTCCTTGCCGGGCGCAGAGACGCGCACAATCCGCGCCTCGCGCGGGACAAAGCCATCAAAGGAAAGGGTGAGCGTGCGGGCCTCCTCCGCGTTCTTGTTGACGGCGGCGACGGCGAAATGCCCGTCGTCGCGGCGCGTGGCGAGCACGTCGAGCTCGCAGACGGAGACGGGCTTCCCCTCTCTGTCGACGGCCTCGAGCGCGTTCTCGTCGGGCGACCAGAGGTCGAGCACCTGCGCGCCGAGGTAATTCACATACAGGTCGAAGACGTGGTACGTTCCGCGCAGGACGATGCCGTCCCGGTGCGTGAAGATGCAGCCGCGCGTGTTGACGATCGGCGCGAAGCACGCCATGCCGACGAGATCGCAGTTGCGGTTGAGCGTATTGAGGAAGCACGCGGTGAAGACGGCGTCGGCCATCGTGTAGAGGCTGTTGTCGTCGTTCTTGTCGCGCGGGGTGAGATACTCGTCCTTTGTGACGCCCTGGCGCAGCGTGTGGACGTTCGGGTGATACCAGCCGCGCAGGTTCCACTCGTCGTAGGCGACGCGGATGGTCTTCTCGAGGCCGAGGGCGGTCAGCAGGCCGCGCACGCGGCTGAGATCCGTCTCGAGGTCGGCGGTGTAGGCCATCACCTGCCCGTACGGCGCGCAGTCGTTCGTCTGGTGGATGGGATCCCAGTATTTGTGGATGGAGATCCAGCCGAGGCGGTCGCCGCACGCGCGCAGGAGGCTGAGGTTCCAGTCGAGGTCGGGCAGCGCGGCGGCGGTCAGCTCGATCGTCGGGTCGACGTGCACCATCATCTTCGCGGACTCAAGAACGAGCCGCGCCCACTCCCCGGCGGACTTCGCGCCGATTTCCCAGCCGCCGTAGTTCTCGTTGCCGATGCTCCAGTACCGGACGCGGTGCGGCTCGGGGAAGCCGTTTTCGACGCGCCATTTGGCGAACTCGCCCTCGGACTCGAGGTTGCAGTACTCGACCCAGTCGCTCATCTCCTCGGCTGTGCCGGTCCCGGCGTTCGTGCAGATGTACGGCTCGCAGCCGATTTTGCGGCACAGCTTCACATACTCGTCGGTGCCGAAGCTGTTCGGGTCCTCGACGCGCCACGCCTTGTCGAAGAACGGCGTCCGCCGCTTTCCGACGCCCTGCTTCCAGTGGTACGACGACACGAAGCATCCGCCCGGCCAGCGCAGGATCGGCACGCGGATTTTCCGCATCGCGGCGAGGACGTCCTCGCGCAGGCCATCCGCGTCGGAGAGCGGATTGCCGGGGTCATAGATCCCTCCGTAAATCTGCCGGTGAAAATGCTCGATGAAATGCCCGTACAGCATCGGGTCGCGCCGCCCCAAAACCCGCTCGGT
>CALWIH010000099.1 GCA_944380675.1 uncultured Clostridia bacterium
AAAAGAATCCGAAGAAAGCAAAAAAGCGATCGAAACGCACGGGCGTGCGTTTCGATCGCTTTTTCGTGTGTTTTTCGCTTTACAGCTTGAGGTTCTGCAGCTTGTCGCAGTAATACTGCACGTTCTCAAACTTCGCGTCGGGGGCGATGCGGTGGTCGGGACACGGGATGAAGCCGCCGACCTCGATCGGAAACATCGTGTTGACGCCGTTTTCGAGCCAAATGGGGACGAGGCGATCGATCCAGCCGTCGCAGTCGACGGAGACGACGTCCACGCCGTAGGAAAGCAGCAGGTCGGTGATGCGCTTGTAGTGCGGGCCGACGGTCTCCTCAAAGAACGACGGCACGACGAGCGGGCCGTTCTTAAAGCAGATGTCCTCCCAGAAGTGGGCGTAGTCGAATTTCGCGCCCGTCTCGAGCATGGCCTTCACGCAGTCATAGCACAGCGTGTCCATCGTGTCGACGATCTCCTCGAGCAGGTCGGGGTCGTCGACCGTCAGGTAGCTCATCTGCTCAACGCCGAGCAGGTCGCGCACGCGCCCCATGAGCGAGCCGCAGTGCAGGCCGATGGGCAGCTCCCGGCCCTCGTCGGAGCGGAGCTTTTCCGCCAGGTCGAGCGGGACGCGCTCCATCGAGAATTGCAGGCGCGGCAGATAGTCGCGCTCCCAGACCTCGCGGTCCGTCAGGGTGGTGCCGATCTCCGCCGGGATGGAGACGACGCCGGGCTTCACGAGCGTGATGAGGCCGTTCTCGTCGCGGATGATGCGGCTGCCGTCCGGGCGCTCCTCGAGCGTCTTGAGCTCAAAGTGCGGGAACAGGTCGGTCTGCATCCCGACGCAGGAGTTCCAGTTGAAGTCGAAGCCGAGCTTTCGCATGATCGCGTTGTCGCCCGCGCCGTTGTCGCCGTACCGGCAGTAATCGTCTGCCTCCTCCCGGGTGATGTGGCCCTCCTCGGCCCATTTCTGCACCGTCTCGCCCCAGTAGCCGAAGGAGACGACCGGAAGCTTCTCAAAGGGCTCGTAGTGGAGCACCGCCATCGCGTTTTCACGGAAATTCATTTTCGACCCGCCTTTCTGAATCATTCGGTTGATATTGCGTGTTTCTGCCGCCTGTGCTACAATCATCATAGCAGGCTTTTTCGGACGTTTCCAGCGGGATTCCTGCCCAAAAATACAGGAATCCTGCGATTTCCAGAGGAGGGACGCGGGATGCTTCTGCGATTTCGGATGGACGAGCAAAGGGGCGGGCGGGCAGGCTTCTTCCCCTCGATGGGCGAGGGCGAGCTGCTGCCCTTCTGCCCGCTGGGCTTCGGCGAATATGTCAGCGGCAGCGAATATTTCACCGAGCGCGACGGCCTCGCGAGCTGGCTGTTCTTCGCGACAATCTCCGGCTGCGGGACGCTCCGGTACGCCGGGGTCGAGGAGCAGCTCACGGCGGGGAAGGCGGCGGTCATCGACTGCTCGCAGTACCAGTATTACGCGACGTCCGGGCCGGAGCCGTGGCGCTTCTTCTGGATGCACTTTTCCGGCTCCGCGGCGGACGGCATGGTGCGCCTCATCAACGGCGACTCCCTGCGCGCCGCGTCGTGGGAGCCCTCCCGCGCGCTCGAGCTCTTCGGCCAGCTCGAGGAGCTTTCCCGCACGCCCGGCAGGCAGGCGGACTTCATGGCTTCGCTCTGGGTGCATCAGCTCCTCGCGGAGCTTGCGCAGTCGGTGCAGTGCGGCACCTCCGCGCGGTACCGCGACGCGATGCGCGAGGCGGCGGAGTACCTGCGCCTGCACCTCGCCGAGCCGCTGCGCGTCGGCGAGCTCGCGAAAAAAAGCGGGCTGAGCGAATTTTATTTCCAGCGCGTCTTTCACGACGCCATCGGCCAGCCGCCGTACGAGTACCTCACGCGGCTGCGCGTCGAGCGGGCGCGGTCGCTGCTCGTCTCGACGGACAGGAGCGTCGCGGAGATCGCCGCCCTCACCGGCTACTCCGACGCCCGCGGCCTCATCGATCAATTCAAAAAGCGCGTCGGCCAGACGCCCGCGGCCTACCGCCGCGCGCGCCGCGAGGGAAAGCCGCCGCTGTGACGGAAAGGAGCGTCTTTCATGAAAACCTTCAGTGTCGCCCTGCTGCAGCTGCTTCCCACGGGAAGCGCAGAGGGAAATCTCGAAAAGGGACTCGAGGCGTGCCGCCGCGCCGCGGCGATGGGCGCCGACCTCGCCCTCTTTCCCGAAATGTGGAGCTGCGGCTACCGGATCGAGAGCCCGGCGCAGCTCGCCGGGGACGCCGTCGAGGCGGACGGGCCGTTCGTCTCCGCCTTCGCGCGGGAGGCGCGCGCCCTCTCGATGGCGATTGGCGTCACCTTCCTCGAGCGGTACGCCCCCGCTCCGCGCAACGCGCTGCGTCTCTTCGACCGCACGGGCGCGCCCGTCCTCTCCTACGCGAAGTGCCATACCTGCGACTTCGGCGAGGAGCGCTTCCTCACGCCGGGGGACGCGTTCCCGACCGCCCGCCTCGCCGCGCGGGACGGCGAGCTCACCGTGGGCGCGATGATCTGCTACGACCGCGAGTTCCCCGAGAGCGCCCGCCTGCTGATGCTCGGCGGGGCGGAGCTTATTCTCGTGCCGAACGCCTGCCCGATGGAAATCAACCGCCTCTCGCAGCTGCGCGCCCGCTCGTACGAGAACATGACGTGCATCGCGACGTGCAATTATCCCCTCGGACAGCCGGACTGCAACGGCCACTCCTCCGCGTTCGACGGCATCGCCTACCGCGAGGGCGACTCCGGCAGCCGCGATACGCTCGTCCTCGAGGCCGGGGAGGAGGAGGGAATCTACCTCGCGTGCTTCCCCGTCGAGGCGCTGCGCCGCTACCGCGCGCACGAGGTGCACGGCGACGCCTTCCGCCGCCCGTCGCTGTACGCGCCGCTCGTCCGGGCGGAGAAGCTGCCCGTCTTCGATCGGAAGGACTGCCGCTTCCGCTGAGCGCGCAGGCGTCTGCTTCACAATCTTAATTTCCTGCGAAAGATCATTTGTTTCAGGCTGAAATTGTGATATAATATCCACGAAAGCACTGGGAAGGGAGGACTTCTTTCCCTGATTCCATACACTAAGGGGCTGTGGCCGATGTTCCATTCCAGAAATCCGCAATACCGCGACCCGGTCGGGGCCGTCGCTTCGGGGACGCGCGTCCATTTCCGCATCACCGTGCCGCGCGATCAGCGCTGCACCGGCGCGAGGCTCGTCGTCTCCCGCAATGCCGGCGGGAGCGACACCTGCAATATGTTCTGGTGCGGCATGAACGGGGAGGCGTACGAGTGGTGGGAGTGCCACTATACCCCCGACAGGGCCGGCCTGTATTTTTATGAGTTTTACATCGACACCTGGCACGGCTGCCTGCGCCTCGGCCGCGGCTTCGGCGGCGAGGATCTCGTCGACCCGAAGGCGCCTCGCTGGCAGATGACCGTCTACGAGGAGGGCTTCACGACGCCAGACTGGCTCGCGGGCGGGGTGATGTATCAGATCTTCCCCGACCGCTTCCGCGCCTCGGGGACGCCGAAGGAGAATGTGCCCGCCGACCGCACCCTCCGCGAGGACTGGCGCGGCGATCCGTACTGGAGGCCGAACGAGAAGGGCGAGGTCACGAACTCCGACTACTTCGGCGGCGACCTGCGCGGCATCGAGGAGAAGCTCCCGTATCTCAAAAGCCTCGGCGTGACGTGCCTGTACCTCAACCCGATCTTTGAGGCGCATTCGAACCACCGGTACAACACGGCAGACTATTCCAACATCGATCCGCTTCTCGGCACCCGGGAGGACTTCGTCTCCCTGTGCGCGACGGCGAAAAAGCTCGGCATCCATGTCCTGCTTGACGGCGTCTTCAGCCATACGGGCAGCGACAGCGTCTACTTCAACCGCGAGGGGCGCTATCCCGGAAAGGGGGCGTACCAGTCGAAGGAGTCGCCCTACTATCCGTGGTACTCGTTCCAGCGCTGGCCGCAGCAGTACGAGAGCTGGTGGGGCTTCGTGACGCTCCCGAACGTGAAGGAGAACAATCCCGAGTATACGCGCTACATCACCGGCGAGGACGGCATCGCCCGCTCCTGGCTCAAGAACGGCGCGTCCGGCTGGCGTCTCGACGTCGCCGACGAGCTACCCGACGAGTTTCTCGACCATCTGCGCGAGGCCGTCAAGGCACAGGATCCGCAGGCCATCGTCCTCGGCGAGGTCTGGGAGGACGCGTCCACAAAATCTGCCTACGGCCAGCGGCGGCGCTATCTCCTCGGCAGGCAGCTCGACAGCGTGATGAACTACCCCTTCCGCGACGCGATCCTCGGCTTCCTGACGGGCGCGGACCCCGCGGCGATGATGGACCGCGTGCTCTCGATCGTCGAGAACTACCCGCCGCAGGTCCTCCGCCTGCTGATGAACCACATCGGCACGCACGACACCGAGCGCGCCCTGACGGTGCTCGGCGGCGAGCCGACGGGCAACCGCGGACGCGAGTGGCAAAGCACGGCGCGCCTCTCGCCCGAACAGCGGCAGCGCGGCCTGCGCCTGCTGCGGCTCGCGGCGGCGCTTCAGTTCACCCTCCCCGGCGTGCCGTGCGTCTACTACGGCGACGAGGCCGGCATGGAGGGCTACAAGGATCCGTTCAACCGGCGCTGCTATCCGTGGGGCGGCGAAAACCACGAGCTGATCGAGTGGTACCGCCGCCTCGGCGCGATGCGCGTGTCGTGCGCCTGCCTGCGCGAGGGCTCGCTCGAGCCGTTCAGCGTCGGCAACCAGGTGCTGTCGTATTTCCGGCACGGATCGGACGGCGACTCGCTGTTTGTGGCCGTCAACCGGGACGCTTCGCCGCGGATGCTGTATCTTCCGCACGAGTGGCGGCGGGCGCGCGTCCTCTTCGGCACAGGCGCGGGGGAAGACGGCGGCGTTTTCCTCCTGCCGTGCGGCTGCACAATCCTGCACCTCGTTCCCGCCGCGCCGAAGCCGGAGCCGGAACGGCGCCAGCCGATCCCCGTGCGGCAGCAGCGCCTGACGCCGGCCCGCACCGCCCCGGAGCTGGCCTCGCGCGGCCCCGGGAAGCGGCATCCCGGCTGATTTCGAGAATTCTTTGCGAAAAAATGAAAAAAACCCTTGCATTTTTCTTAGAAACGTGGTATTATACTCTAGCAGCTTAAAAGAGCCTGCAAAATGCGCTCGTAGCTCAGCTGGATAGAGTGTCTGACTACGAATCAGAAGGTCAGGGGTTCGAGTCCCTTCGGGCGCGCCACTTAAAAACCGCATGAGATAGCCTTTTTAGAGCTATCCATGCGGTTTTTATTTTTGTCTCAAATGAGAATTTGTTAGTAACGTGTTAGTAACCGCAAAAATTAAAAATTACAATCATAGTTATAATCTTTTGCGGATACTTTGAAAAAATCGAGAATTTTTGTCACTCTTTTGTCTTTTCAGACGTCTTTTTTGCCAGCGCATCGTAAGCCCCATTCGCGCTGAAAGACACAAGCACCGCGTTATCTGACGCCGATCAGTGACATAGGCTATCCCTCCAATATTTTATCAATGCTTGTTTCTGCTTCCTGCGCCATTCGCTTTTCGGTTTCTGCTTTCCATCGCTTTACCGCCGGAGAAACAAACGGGCGCTTTCTTTGTTTGCTGCTTCCCGATTCCAAAATGCGCGCTTTCAAGATATTTGATGTACCTTTTCGGTCGTATCCGGAAAATCCGATTTTTGCAGCCCAATCCCCATCTCGATTGAGCTTTATAGGCGTAATTCCAAGGGATTTTTCAAGATCACCTGTAGCTTTTTCTG
Source organism: uncultured Clostridia bacterium (assembly GCA_944380675.1). Lineage (GTDB taxonomy): Bacteria > Bacillota > Clostridia > Oscillospirales > Acutalibacteraceae > Caccousia. Next base: position 5,802 of record CALWIH010000099.1, read on the forward strand.
ACACTACACCTCGCAAGGATTCCTTTACTTTTTCGGCCATAAATCCTGCGCCAACATATGATACCGGCGTTACGCCTGTGTACGGTCAGCAGATCATCACCCTGTCCACCTGTTACGGTTCGGGAAAAAACGGCCGGCTGATTGTGGCAGCCGTAAAACTGTAACCTTTCATGGGCGATTCCCACTCTCTCATTGACGAAAGGGGTTAAAATAGGGTATAATAACAATCGATGAACGGAGGCGGTACGGATGCAGGACAATGAGCTTTTGAATCAAATAGCGGAATTGACAGCAAAAATCAACGATCTGCCGAAAGGATATATCTCAAAGAAACAAATCAACGGAAAGGTCTATTACTATCATCAATGGTCTCAAAGCGGCGTGAAGCAGAGCCGGTATCTGCACGATTCGGAAATCGAACCGCTTGCCGGACAGATAGAACAGCGCAAGGCGCTGCAGGCAAAGCTGCGCGCTTTGAAAGCAACATCTTCTGCTGTGAGCAAAAAACGGAATGAGGTGAACAGCTTGAAATGCACCCTGATGCATAAACGAATCCCAGTGGCGGAACTGGAACTGGATGACGCCACCGGCTTTATACAAAAAATCGGGACGGTCTATGCGCCGGAGCATCTGCCGGTCGGCATTCCGATAAGAAAAGGCGCTGCTGACCGAGCGGCGCTCAACGAGTGGTGGACAGACCGTTCCATCCCCGCCAGCCGTTCGGGTGTGCGCGAGGCGCTGGAGGCGCTGGAAATCAGCAGCACCAAAATGCTGCTGGTGCGCTGCTGGGGGCTGAGCCTGTCCGACCAGTATTGGATCTGTCCCGAAGGCTCCAACCTTACTTGGGACAGTATCAACTTTTTTGAGAATGATTTTTCAGACGATATCGGCGATGTCTTGTTCGGGGAAAATAAAAAGAAAGACGCGCTGGATTTCAGTTCCCCCGACAACACCTCGGACGGTAATCTGAAAAAGCGGTGGAAGATCATAGACGGTAAACGCTGCCTGATCAAAGGCGGCAGCAACCCGTTCCGACAGCAGCCTTTCAACGAGGTGATCGCATCCGGAATCACGGAACGGCTCGGTATCCCCCATGTGCCGTACACGGTCACCTGGAACAAGGGAGCGCCGTACAGCGTGTGCGAGGATTTCATTACCGAAAACACCGAGCTGGTCCCGGCGTGGCGCATTCTCAAAACACAGAAAAAGGACAACAGCACCTCGGTGTATCAGCACTTTGTGAATTGCTGCGAGGCGCTCGGCATCAAAGACACCGTGCCGTATCTCGACCGAATGATCGTGCTGGACTATATCATCGCCAACGAAGACCGGCATTTCAACAATTTCGGCGCGATCCGCAATGGCGAAACATTGGAATGGCTCGGCTTTGCGCCCATCTATGACAGCGGCTCCTCCCTCGGCTACGACAAGGTGCCCGCGCAGATGCGCTCGGAAAAAGAGGTCGTCTGCAAGCCGTTTAAAAATCATCATGCGGAGCAGTTAAAGTTGGTATCTGACTTCAGTTGGATCGATTTTGACAGCCTGTCGGATATCGGGGAACTGATTGCCGACGCTTTGTCCGCGGACGGCGCGGAGGAATATATAGACGATACTCGTATCCGCGCAATCATCGGCGCAGCGCAGCGGCGGATCGAACAGCTTTCGCAGCTTGCCATATGTCATACGCCGGTACAGGAGATTTCCACAGAGGATGATGTAAAAGAAAACATTGCCGAGAGCTACGCTCCGAAAATGGAACTGTAAGTTCAAACCAGGAAAACCAATCAGTCGTTTTGCAGACAGCAAAGCGGCTGATTTTTTATGCCCTCCCTCTGTCTGCAAGACGACGGAAGGAGGAAAAATGTTCAAACGAAAGCCAAAGGTACTCACACCGGAGGAACAGGAAGAAATCCGTACAAAGGATTTTTTCGACATGATCCTGCCCGGCACAATCAAATTTCTTTCCGACCACTATATCGTAGGCGACAGCTATCGCTGTGTATGGGCGATCCGTGAGTACCCGCCCTCCACCGAGGAGCAGGCGATCCTTTCCCAGCCTGCCGACCGCAGCGGCGTGACCTTAGTGTGCTGCAATTCCAGAGACTTGGCGGGCATTCGGGAGCCAATAGAGTTTCTGGCAGCCTCCCGGATTTCTACGGCCATATCTCGTTTATAACGGCCTTTAGAGGCGGTTTCAAGCAATGCTTTCAGTCTTGTTAAATGGACTCCGGCAATCTGTTTGGCTCCGGGAAACTCCTCCAGCAGAGCGTAGACAGAAGCAATATGCAGAGAAGGAACCAGCTTTTCTAGTTCGGGAAACAGGATGCAAACCAGCCTGGAAACTGAAGATTTCAATTTGGCCCGCTCTTTTACCTTGTCAAAACGGTATCTGGTGAGTGACTTTATCGGATATCATCTCCCGCATCAACTCCGGCAGCTATGATATGTTTACGGATCGCCTCCGCAGAAACGAGGACGGTCAGCGGGCGGTTATTGAAAAGAAGCTGCGGCAGAAGATCGAGGAAAAGAAACAGGCGCACGGTATGAAAATGGGATGAGAAAAGCCTGCGGATTTTTCCGCAGGCTTTCAATATGCTCTTTCCATTTTGTTCGGCTGATTTAACATCCGATATTAATTCAGCCGAACGCGGCTGTACCGATCACTGCACGGGAATAACCGCGTTACGGGATTTCAGATAGATGTCAATATCGTTATTGATGTATTGATAGCCCGTTGTATGCAGCACATCATAAAATTCGCGCAGATAGTCGAACACACCGTAACGGCGGAAAAGCGCCTCAGTCTGTTTCCCTGTCAGCGATTTGTGGACTTTATAGTTTTCGATGCAGAATACGGCGAAAGCAGTTTCCTGACTCATACCGGCAGCCTCCTTACACATCGGGATAGCAAATACTTCCCGTTTGTTCTTCCTGTTCAAAAAGCGAATAAAGCATCTCCGTGCTGTACTGCCAGACCTTGGTCTCCTCCTGCTCCAGCGCCGCATAGAGCTTGGAGGCGTACAGCATGGCGATGGCTTCGTCTTCGGTGACTTGTTTCTTTTTTGCAATCATACTGATAAGATCGGCGCTGATATATGGCATGACAGCAAGGAATTGTTCCTTTCCCATCGTTATTCCTCCCGGATTTCTTTGGACTCAATAAATTTCACAAAGGCAAGAAGCTTTTCCGTATGGAATGTCCACTGATCCTGCAAGACCTCTGTTTTCAGCCGTTTTACCGTTTCCTCCGCGTCCAGAACGCCTGTTTCAAAAAGGCGGATAGA
>CALWIH010000100.1 GCA_944380675.1 uncultured Clostridia bacterium
AAGCATGAAAAGAAAGTCCGGCGCCCGGAGGCGAATTTTCGCTTTCGCGGCGCTTGTTTTGATCCCCGGCCTGTTTTCCGGCTGTGCCGGCGCGGCGACTGCCCGAAAGCTCGGCTTCGAGGACGTCCACCCGGACGCAGAATCGGTTTTCTCCTGCGCCGGGCAAATCCGGCAGACGCTCGGGGAAAATTTCGGAGAAGCGGCCACACAGCCGATCGACAGCGCCGTTCAGCACCGGTTCGACGGCGTGACGGACGCGGACGGCCTCTCCCCTCTCGAGCTCTGCAGCGAGGACTGGACGCCGGAGACCGACGAGGAGCAGATGGAGAAAATGCTCGGCGGCGAGGCCGTCAAGCGGATGGATCTCCGCTTTTCCGTCTATATGCTGGAAAGCGGCGGGATTGTCTCGGTGCGCTGCAGCCCCGTCCCGGCGGATGCGGCGGAACCGGCGCAGGAAACGAAACAGAATGCAGGAAGCTCCCGGCGGCGCCGGGAACTTCCTGTGCAGCGCGATAAAAAAGGGAGCCTGTGCTAAGGCTCCCTTTTTTATGTAAAATCAGCAGCTTTCCTTTCCGCCGGAATCCTCCCTGTCCGGAAAGCAGATATCCGCGAAGCTGTACGCGTCGAGGCTCTCCCGCACCGCTTTGGAAATTTTCGCGTAGATGGGAGAAATGCGGCACGTTTCCGTCCGGGGACAGGCTCCCTCGTCGCGCCGGCAGCGGCTGAACACATACGGCCCCTCCACCGCCTCGAGCACCATCCGGAGCGTAATTTCCGAGGCGGGACGCGCCAGGCAGTAACCGCCGCGCGCACCCTTATAGGAGACGACCAGCCCCTCCTGCACGAGCTTGCGCAGGATTTTGAGCGAAAAGCGGAGCGGCACCTCCGTCTGCTCGGATATGGAGGAGGCGTCGCAGCGTTTTCCCTGCAGCGTCAGGCACTCCACAATCCGCACAGCGTAATCGGCCTCCAGCGTCATGCGCATGACGTTTCCCCCTTTCTCTCAGGGAAGCTCAGTCCATGAAATCCTTGAGCTTCTTGCTTCTGCTCGGATGGCGAAGCTTGCGCAGCGCCTTCGCTTCGATCTGGCGGATTCTCTCTCTCGTGACGTTGAACTCCCTGCCGACCTCCTCGAGCGTGCGGGAGCGTCCGTCCGTAAGGCCGTAGCGGAGACGCAGCACCCGCTCCTCACGAGGCGTCAGCGTGTCGAGCACATCGGAGAGCTGCTCCTTGAGGAGCGTGTGGGAGGCGGCGTCCTGCGGAGCGGGCGCGTCGTCGTCGGGGATGAAGTCGCCGAGGTGGCTGTCCTCCTCCTCGCCGATCGGCGTTTCGAGGGAGACGGGCTCCTGCGCGACGCGCATGATCTCGCGCACCTTGTCCACCGGCATATCGAGCTCCTCGGAGATCTCGTCCGCCGTCGGCTCGTGGCCGTTCGTGTGCAGCAGCTGGCTCGAAACCTTCTTGACCTTGTTGATCGTCTCGACCATGTGCACCGGGATGCGGATGGTTCTCGCCTGGTCGGCGATGGCTCTCGTGATGGCCTGGCGGATCCACCAGGTCGCGTACGTCGAGAACTTGAAGCCCTTGGTGTAGTCGAACTTCTCGACGGCCTTGATGAGGCCGAGATTGCCCTCCTGAATCAGATCGAGGAACTGCATCCCGCGGCCGAGGTAGCGCTTCGCGATGCTGACCACCAGACGCAGGTTCGCCTCGGAGAGGCGCTTCTTCGCCGCCTCGTCGCCGCTTGAGATGCGGATGGCGAGGTCGATCTCCTCCTCCGGCGTCAGGAGCGGGACGCGGCCAATCTCCTTGAGATACACCTTGACCGGGTCGTCAATGGCGATGCCGTCGGTGTTCAAGGCGTTCTCGAGATCCTCGCCGTCCTCGTCCTGCGTCAGAAAGCCGATGTCGTCGAGCGGCGTATCCTCGAGGCTGTTCTCCACAATCTCGACGCCCTGCGCTTCCAGCGTGTCATAAAATTTTTCGAGCTGCTCAGGCCCAAAATCGAGCTCCCCGATCGCGTCGAGAATCTCGTTCGTCGAGAGCTGGCCCTTGGCCTTGCCCTGCTCGATCAATTCACGGATCACTGTCTTCTTGTCCGGTGCTCCCATTTGCGTAATCCCCCTGATCCTATTTTTTCTGGTTCCGAAGCGACTCAAGATAGCTGAGCAACTCCTGCGGCTGAGATTCCGCCGCCGTCTGCCTGACTCTGAGAGCCGCCTGCTCTGACTTCAATACCTGGATATATTCCTTCACGTCCCGCTCGGAGGCGGGAACGTCGTGATAGCGTGCCATCATGCGCGCGACGGAGGAAAGCTCGTCCTCCGAAAGGTCGGCGGAAACAGCCGACAGGGAAAGCTCCGTCCCCGCCGCAAGCTTCTGCGTCAGCGTCTGAAAGACGCGCCGGTTAAACGCGGTGACAAAATCGTCCGGCGAGAGCAGCCCGGCGGCAAGCTGCGCGAGCTCCGGATAGCGAAGCATCGCCGAAAGCAGCGCCTCCTCCGCGGCGGCCGCCCGAAGGTTGGAGGACTTATCCGGGTTGACTCTGTCCCGCAGACCGACGGCGTCCCGCTGGAACTCGCGGAACTCCTTCTTCTTCTCCTCCCCGCGCCGCTTCCTCGCGATGCTGTCCGCCTGACGAAGAATCGCGGAGCGATCGACGCCCGTCTCCTCCGCGAGCCTGCCGGCGTAAACCTCCTGCTCGATCCTGTTCTGCAGGCCGGCAATCAGCTCCGCCGCGCCGGTGAGGAACGCCACGCGCTCCGCGGGCTCGTCAAGCGGATGCGCCTGCCGGAGCTTCTGCAGCCGGTACTCAACGTCGTTGCCCGTCGAGTCGAGCAGGCTCTTGAAGCGGGCGTAGCCCTGGTCGCCGTAGGAGCGGATGAACTCGTCGGGATCCTTGCCGTTCGGGACGGCGAGTACCTTGACGAGCAGCCCCGCCGCGCGCAGCATCGGGATGGCGCGCGCCGTCGCGTTCTGTCCGGCCTCGTCCGCGTCGTAGCACAGGACGACCTCCTTGGCGTAGCGCGCCATCAGCCGGGCCTGCTCGTCCGTCAAAGACGTGCCGAGCGTCGCCACAGCCGTGGGGAAGCCTGCCTGATGCAGGGAAATGACGTCCATGTAACCTTCCGCGAGAATGAGGCGATCCGCCTGCTCGTTCTTCGCGAAGTTCAGGGCAAACAGGCTGCCGCTCTTGTGGAAGACGAGCGTGTCGGAGGTGTTGAGGTATTTCGGCTTGCCGTCTCCGAGAACGCGGCCGCCGAACGCGATTACGTTTCCGCGCAGGTCGATGATCGGAAACATCACGCGGTTGAAGAAGCGGTCCACCGCGCCGCCGTTTCTTCCCCGGAAGGCGACGTTGGCGCGGATGGCCTCCTCCTCCGTGAAGCCCTTATCCCGGAGATGGTTGACGAGCGCGAACCGGCCCGGCGGCGCAAAGCCGAGGCCGAAATGGCGGATGGTCTTCAGCGTCAGCGCGCGGCCGCGCAGATACTCCATGCCCTCCCGCCCCACGTCGGAGTTGAGAACGGCGTGGTAATAGCGGGCGGTCTCCCGATTGAGCTCGAGCATCCGCCTGCGCTGCGCGGCCATGCCGTCGTCGGCGCGGCTTTCGGGCATCTGGAGTCCCGCGCGGTCCGCCAGGAAGCGCACCGCCTCAAGATAATCGAGCTTCTCAATCTTTCTGACAAACGAGATAACGTCCCCTCCCACATGGCAGCCGAAGCAGTAGAAGGAGCCGTTGTCGGGATAGACGTTAAACGACGGCGTTTTTTCTCCGTGGAACGGACACAGCCCCACAAGGTTTCTCCCTGAGCGGCGCAGCGTCACATAGGAGGAGACAACGTCTGCAATGTCGCTGCGGAGCTTGAGCTCCTGCAAAAACGAGTCCGGAAGCGGCACGCTGAATTCCTCCCTTCTGACAGTCTTTCACAGAGCGCTACACCATGGAAATCAGGTTCCACGACTTGGGGATAAAGATGGTGCTGAACAGGCTGACGGCGTAGTGATCCGTCATGCCCGCAATGTAATCGCACGCCGCGCGCTCATAGCCCTCCTCCCCGGCGATGCGCCGCATATCCTCGGGGAGATGCTTCGGATTGCAGAGATACCGGTACAGCGTTTCCATGAGTCCCGGCACCTTCTTTTCTTCCTTTTTCGCACGGGGATTGAGGTATACTGATTCATACATAAAGTCGTGCAGGCGGTCAAACGCCTGCTGCGTCTCCGCATCGAGGCAGATCCCCCGCTCGGAGCTGTTTTTCACGGCGGAAAGGACGAGCGTGTCGATGCGCTTCGATTTCGTCGGGCCGAGCACCCGGATGATGTCGGCGGGCACGTCCGCCTCGGACAGCACGCCGGCGCGCTCAGCGTCCTCAATGTCGTGGTTGATATACGCGATGCGGTCGGCGAGGCGCACGACGCGCCCCTCGAGCGTCTCCGCCTCCGTGCCGCGCGTATGGCACAGGATGCCGTTGCGCACCTCCCAGGTCAGGTTCAGGCCCTGCCCGTCCTTCTCGAGGCGTTCCACGACGCGGACGCTCTGCTCGTAGTGGCGGAAGCCGCCCGGGACGAGCTCGTTGAGCGAGCGCTCTCCCGCGTGGCCGAAGGGCGTGTGGCCGAGGTCGTGTCCGAGCGCGATGGCCTCCGTCAAATCCTCGTTGAGCATCAGGGCGCGGGCGATGGTGCGCGCAATCTGCGACACCTCGAGCGTGTGCGTCAGGCGGGTGCGGTAGTGATCCCCCTCGGGGGAGAGGAAAACCTGCGTTTTGTGCTTGAGCCGGCGGAAGGACTTGCAGTGGATGATGCGGTCGCGGTCGCGCTGGTACGGCGTGCGCAGCTCGCTCTCCTCCTCCGGGCGATCCCTTCCTCTCGTGCGTGAGGACAATGCGGCGAACGGGGCGAGATTCCTCGCCTCCGCCTCCTGAATCCGTTCCATCACCGTCATGGACGGCAGCCCTCCTTTCCTCGGAAGACCGGCGAAACCGGTATGAAAATGGCTTTCATATTAGTTATACGCAGATTTTTCGGATTTTCCTTTTTTCTTTCGCTTCCTCGGAGAAAAAAGTCAGGAACACGCAAAATAGCGCTCCTCCCCCGCCTCGACGGAGCACTCCCCGCACGTCGCGTCGGCGAGCGCCGTGCGCAGCGCCGGGAGAGCCTCCGGGACGATATGGAAGGAAAGCGTCACGCCCTCGCCGAATTGGGTGTCGTCCAGAACGCCGCCGTGCTCCGGGACGAGAGCGGCCACTCTCCCGTACTGGCTGTAGGCGCACGCGATCGAGGCCATCGCGCACGGCCGCATGGTGACGACGCCCGCCTCCTCGAGCGCGATGGATACGGAATGAGAATAGGCGCGGACGAGTCCGCCCGCGCCGAGCAGAATTCCCCCGAAATAGCGCGTGACCACGGCAGCGACGTCGGTGACGCCGGATTTCCGCAGGACGTCAAGCGTCGGGATGCCGGCGGTTCCCTGCGGCTCGCCGTCGTCGGAATAGCGCTGTACGCCTCCGGCGCGCACGCAGTAGGCGTACACGTTATGGGAGGCGTTCCAGTGCTTCGAGCGCATTTCGGCCAGAAACGCGAGCGCCTCCTCCTCCGAGGAGACCGGGCGGACGTGCCCGATGAAGCGCGACCGCTTTTCAACGAATTCAACGTCGGCAGGTTTGAGTATGGTTTTGTACGCCTCCATGCTATCGCCCTCCGTAAAAAACATAGGCGGCGCAATCATGCGCCGCCTATGCAAATCCTGAAAGAGAAGACATTACTTATCCAAGCCGTAGCGCTTCTTGAACATATCGACGCGCCCGCTGGTATCGACGAGCTTCTGCTTACCCGTGAAGAACGGATGGCACTTGGAGCAAATTTCAACGTGAATGTCCTTCTTGGTGGACCGGGTCTTAATCACATTCCCGCAAGCGCAGGTAATAGTCGTCTCCTCATACTGGGGATGAATCTTTTCCTTCATTCGTTGTCACCTCTTTCACGATATACTGCGAGTTAACATTTGGATTCTATCACACTGCGTGTCAAAAAGCAAGTGGAAATCTGTATTTTCCGAAAAAAGATTGCTTTTCGGCACTTTTGCAGTATTTCTAGCTCTGCGGTCGGCGCGGCTTATACATCCACGGCAGGTTTTTCCACAGGCGAATCCGCTTTTTGAGCTCGAAGGGCGTCGCGGCGCCGCACTTGAGGAAGCGGCGGTATCCGCTGACCTTGATCATGCCCTGCACGGCGCCGTAGCCGTTTCCCTCCCGAAGGAGCAGATCGACGCACCACATAAGCGCCTGGGGCAGACGGCGCTCCCGGAGCAGGGCGCTCACGCGGCGATCCCCGGGCAGGCGGCTCTCAATGTATTCCATCGCGCGCAGCAACGCCTCCATCCGCTGGAAGACGGCCGCCCCGACCGCCTTCTGCGGGCCGCGGCGCAGCTCGTACGTCGTATCGCGCCTGAGAGGGACATCGACGCGCACCGCGCATTCCGCGGCGCAGAAGCAGCGGAGAAGGAACTCCTCCGCGTACCCGAATTCACACGAATCCGCGAACGAAATGCGGCGCTGCTCCAGAAAACCGCGTCGGAGCAGAATCGCGGAAATATCGACAACCAGCTTATCCTCGAGAATCCCCTGCAGGCACGCGGAACCGGGCATCGCCGTCCCCTCCTTGCCGAAGGGCTCCCCGGCGGTGCCGAACACAATATCCGCTCCCGCCGTCAGCGCGGCCTCGCAGTAGGGCTCAAGCAGCCCGCTGTACAGGCGGCGCGCGAAGACAAAGGAGAGGTATGTTCCCCCCGCGCGGACGAGCGCCGTGTTGAGCGCCCGGGCGACCGTCCCCTCTCCGCTCTGGATGACGGATCCGGCCAGGCCGAGCTCTTTCATGGCACGAAGCGCTTCCCACACCGTCTTGTCGCGCGAGCCCATATCCACAACAAGAAATTCCGTCTCCACGGCGCGCGTCTGCTCCGCGGTCTGGCGGAGGATGGCGCTCACCTCATGCTCGAGATTTTTGACGGGGAACAGTACAGAGAGGGTAAAGGAATCCATGACGTGTCGATAGCTCCTTTCCGGAGAGGCGGGCGTCCGTCTTACTTCTGCGGCTCGCTGGCCGGTGCGGCGCGCTTGACGGTCAGCTCCGTGGCGTGATGCGCCGTCCCCTTTGTCACGGTGATGTGCAGATCCTCGAAATCGAAGCTGTCGCCGACAGCGGGGATTTTCTCAAGCTTCTCCATCACCCATCCGTTGACCGTCACGCAGTCGAAATCATCGTCGGAGGCCTGCACGTCGAGAAACTCAAACATCTCGTCGAGCGCGGCCCGGCAGTCGACAATATAGGTAGTATCGTTGATTTTCTGGAAATAATTCACGACGACGTCGTGCTCGTCCCAAATATCGCCGACGAGCTCCTCGATGACGTCCTCCATCGTGACGATGCCCTCCGTGCCGCCGAACTCGTCGACAACGACAGCAATGTGCACCTTGTAGTGCTGGAGCATCCGCAGCAGGTCGGACACCTTGACGGTGCCGCTGATGTAGAGGGGCTTCGTCTGAATCTCCTCAATTGCGGACTTCCCCTGCTGCAGCGCGCAGAAGTAGTCCTTCTCGTGGATGATGCCGACGATGTTGTCAATGGAATCCTCGTAGACGGGCAGGCGGGAATACGGATTTTCCTCGAAAATCCTCGCAATCTCCGCAAACGGCGTATCCTTGTCGACGCCGACGAGATCGACGCGGGGCGTCAGAATCTCCTTTGTGTCCACGTCGTCGAACTCGATGGCGGAGCGGATGAGCTCGCCGTTTTCCTCGTCGATGCCGCCCTCGCTCTGCGCCTCGTCGACGATGGTAATGAGCTCCTCCTGCGTCATCTTATTATCCGTCTTCTTCTTGAAAATCAGGCTGAGCAGCTTGCGCCACTGCATGAAAATGAAGTTGACGGGCGTCAGAAGCCACATCAGGAACTTGAGAATCGGCGCGCAGAAGCGGGCAAAGCCCTCCGGATTCTCCTTCGCGAGGCATTTCGGGGAAATCTCGCCGAAGATCAGAACGACTATCGTCATCACCGCGGTGGAAATGGAAGCGCCGAGCTCCTGATCCATCAGGAGGAAAGCAAACATCAGCGTCGCCATGGAGGCGGAGGCGATGTTCACAATGTTGTTGCCGATGAGGATGGTCGTCAGCATCTTGTCGTAGTTGTCGGACACACGGAGAATCAGGGCCGCCCTGGCGTCTCCGTTTTCCGCCTGCGTCTTCAGGCGGATGCGGTTGATCGTGGTAAACGCCGTCTCGGAGGCGGAAAAGAACCCGGAAAACACGATGCAAATCAGAATGCCGATTAGATAGCCGACGATCGAAAGGTCGCCCATACAGTGAATCAAACTCCTTGCTTTAATATGGGATTTCTCCCGTTGTCATGTGCGTCACATACGCAGTCATGCGGCAGGCGGCGCGCGGTTTGTTCCGCCCGCGGCTCTGTCCTTATCATTGTATCAAAAGATTTTTGGCAATGCAATGTTTTTCTCCTTTCGAACGGCGCGACAGGGGCGCGGCACGGCGCATACCGGAGCCGCCAGCCGCCCTAAACTGTCCCACAGCCGATTTTTCCAGCGAAAACGGCTCTCAGGCGGCTTTTCCGCATCCTCCCGCCGAATTTCGCGAAAGAAAAAAGCGGGCCTTCTTCCCTCTCCTCAAAGCCAAAAACAGTCCATCCAAAAAGAATCTCAATATTTTTTCAAAAAAACACTTGATTTTCTCCTTCACCCGTGCTATGATAATGAAGCTGTTTCGCAGGAAGCACACGGGGTATTAGCTCAGCTGGGAGAGCGCCACACTGGCAGTGTGGAGGTCAGCGGTTCGATCCCGCTATGCTCCACCAATCTTCCTGAGAGCAGCGATTTGGGGTATTAGCTCAGCTGGGAGAGCGCCACACTGGCAGTGTGGAGGTCAGCGGTTCGATCCCGCTATGCTCCACCAATCTTCCTGAGAGCAGCGATTTGGGGTATTAGCTCAGCTGGGAGAGCGCCACACTGGCAGTGTGGAGGTCAGCGGTTCGATCCCGCTATGCTCCACCAA
>CALWIH010000101.1 GCA_944380675.1 uncultured Clostridia bacterium
TACGTCAGCTTCTGCTTCTCCTTGAGGTCGGAGAGCAGATTCAGAATCTGCGACTGGATGGACACGTCGAGCGCCGACACGGCCTCGTCGCAGACGACGAAGCGCGGCTGGAGCGCAAGGCTTCTCGCGATGCCGATTCTCTGGCGCTGGCCGCCGGAGAACTGATGCGGATAGCGGCCGAACATATACGTCGCGAGGCCGCACTCCTCCATCACCTTGAAAATATAGTCGCGCATGGCCGGATCGCCGCGCTTATAGAGCTTATGGGAAACCAGGCCCTCGCCGATGATCTGGCCGACCGTCATGCGGGGGTTGAGAGACGAATACGGATCCTGGAAGATGAGCTGCAGGTCCTTGCGCAGGACGCGCATCTCCTCCTTGGACTGAGCCTTGAGATCGATCGTCTTGCCGTCCTTGTGGTAGATGACCTCGCCGTGCGTCTGCGGGTACAGCTGCAGAAGCGTGCGGCCGAAGGTCGACTTGCCGCAGCCGGACTCGCCGACAAGGCCGAGCGTCTCGCCCTCAAAAATATCGAGGGAAATCCCGTCGTTTGCGCGGACGTAGCGCTGCTCCTCGCGGAGCTTCGTCTTCTTGACGGGGAAATACTGCTTCAGATCGCGGATCTCCAGCAGCACGCTGCGATTCTCATTCGGCATTTTCTTTCCTCCCCGCTTTCTCCGCGTAAAAACAGCGGACAAAATGATTCGGCTCGACCTCCTGCAGCGGCGGCTCGGCCTCGCGGCACTTCTGCGTGCAGTATTTGCAGCGCGGGGCGAACTTGCAGCCCTGCGGCAGATAGAGCGGGTTCGGCACCGCGCCGGGAATGGCCTCGAGGCGCTTGCCCTTCGGCGTGTTCAGGCGCGGGATTGAAATCATAAGCCCCTCCGTGTACGGATGGGAGTAGACGCCGTCGTGGAAGATGGTCTTCGCGTCTGCCTTCTCGACGATCTGGCCGCAGTACATGACGGCCACCTCGTCCGCCATTTCATGGATGACGCCGAGGTCGTGCGTGATGAAGAGGATGGACGTGCCGGTCTGCTCCTTGAGCTCGTTCATGAGCTTTAAGATCTGCGCCTGAATCGTCACGTCGAGCGCCGTCGTCGGCTCATCGGCAATCAAGAGCTTCGGGCGGCAGGCCAGCGCCATGGCGATCATGACGCGCTGCCGCATACCGCCGGAGAGCTGGAACGGGTACTGCTTCGCGACGCGCTCCGGGTTCGGGATCTTAACGTCCGCGAGAAGGCTTGCGACCTTCCGGCGCGCCTCCTTCTTGCTGAGCTTCTGGTGAATCTGCAGCACCTCGCCGATCTGGCGCTCCACGGTGAAAACCGGGTTGAGCGAGGTCATCGGCTCCTGGAAGATGACGGAGATCTCGTTGCCGCGGATATGGTACATATCCTTGGCGGTGGCCTTCATGATGTCGCGGCCGTTGAAGGTGATGTCGCCGCTCTCGATATAGCCGTTGCCGTCGAGCAGCTTGATGATGCTCATCGCGGAGACGCTCTTGCCGGAGCCGGACTCGCCGACGATGCCGAGGGTCTTGCCCTCGTCGAGACTGTAGGTCACGTCGTTGACAGCCTTGACAATACCTTTTTTGGTCTTGAAATAGGTGTGGAGATTTTTGACTTCAAGCAAACTCATCGCGCGGCTCACCTCTCTTTCGACTTCGGATCGATGGCGTCACGCAGGCCGTCGCCGATGCAGTTGATGCTGATGGTGCACAGGCCAAGAACGACGGACGGGAAGACCCAGCGCCACCAGTAATTTTCGATGACCGTTCCGTTCTGCGCGCCGTTGAGCATATTGCCCCAGGTCGCGTTCGGCTCGGACACGCCGAAGCCGATGAACGAGAGCGAGGACTCGGTGAGCATACACGTCGCGAAATCAAGCGTCGCGTTGACGATGATGACGGTAATAATATTCGGCACAATATGGCGGAAAATGATGCCGAACTCCTTCACGCCAAGCGCCTTCGCCGCCGTAACAAACTCCTGCTCGCGCTCGGCGAGGACGCTGCCTCGCACCAGACGGGCAATGCCCGGCCACGAGAGCACGCCGAGTATCACCATGATGAGAATGATGCGCTGCGTCTCGCCGATACTGTTGCCGAGAATCGACGAAAGAATAATACAGAACGGCAGAAACGGAACGGACGAGACGATCTCCGTGAGGCGCATCAGGAGATTATCCACCTTGCCGCCCTTGTAGCCGGAAATACCGCCGACCAGAATACCGATGATCGTGGAGATGATAACGGAGATCGCACCGACAGTCATCGTCATGCGGCCGCCGACAAGGAGACGGCGGAAAACGTCGCGGCCGAGGTTGTCAGTGCCCATCAGGTAGCCGTCGAGACCCCAGGAGGTGACCCTGCCGTCCTCCGTGATGGCGTAGGACGCATAGTAGCCGGCATCGACCTGCTTGGCGGCGCTGCTCAGCGCGGGCGCGGAGGCCTGACCGTGGGTATTGTCGCCCCAGCTGACAACGGAGCCGTCGTCAAGGATCACAGAGAAATGATAACGCCCGGCAGAAACGGAAACGACGCGCCCCTGGATCTCCTCCGGGACATTCAGCGTACCGTTGACGTTATTGCCCCAAACATGGACGCGGCCGTCGGATGTGACGGCGGCGGCGCTCTCGTCGGTGAGATCAAAGTCGACGACACTGCCCTGGATGTCTTCGGGTATTTTCGTGTAGGCTGAGCTTGTGTTCGCGGAGAGGGGGACAATCTCGCCGTCCTTCGTCAGAACCATGACGATGTTGGTACTCTGGGCAAATTTCTCGATGTTGCCCTGTACGCCCTCCGGGTAGGAAATATTAAGCAGATACTGGCTGCCCCAGTTGTACATCTTTCCTTCCTCGGTGAGAGCGAGGGAGATCTGGTAGCCTGCCTCAAGCTGCTTGATGTGCGCGCCGCCCATCTCGAGCTCCATGGGTACCTGGGAAAGCCCCATGCGGTCGTTGCCCCAGGTGAAAACCTGGCCGTCCTCATTTGCGGCCACCACATGGTCAAGACCGGCGGAAACCATCACGAGCTTGCCGGTTTCCTCGGAGGAAGGAATATTCTTGAGCTTATCGGTGGGGAAGGTGCCCCACTCGTAAACATTTCCTTCTGTGTCAAGGCCAACGGAGAACGTACTGCCGACGGAAATATCCTGCGCCTTTCCCTGCATGGCGGAGGGCACCTTGATCATGCCGAAACCGGGCGCCACGTTCGCCTGCGTCACATCCTGATAGTACAGATCAATCGGATAGAAGAACGGCAGGACGATGCAGCACAGAAAGATAATGAGGAAGCAGAACACGCCGGCCATGGCGACTTTGTCATGCAGAAAGGTACCGAGAGCCATGCGCATGGGGCTCTGAAGGATTTCTTCCTCCTCCTGCGGCATTCCGCCGACCATCATGCGCTGGGCGGCTTTGCCCATCGTGGAGCGCCGGGGCGCTCTCTTTTTCTTTTCAGCCATGCGTTTCCCCCCTTAGTTCTCGAGCCGCACGCGCGGATCGACAATGGTGTAGGCGATATCCATCAGCACATTCCCGGCAAGCGAGAGCAGCACATAGAACATCTGCATCGTAAGCACGATGGAGAAGTCGCGGTTCATCAGGCCGTCGATGAGCATCTTGCCGAGGCCGTTCCACAAAAAGACGGATTCAATCACGACGGATCCGCCGAACAAACCGATGATCCACCACGTCGTGATCGTCACAATTGGAATAAGCGCATTGCGGAACGCATGCACATAAATGACCGTCTTTTCACGAAGGCCCTTGGCACGCGCCGTTTTGATATAGTCCATACGGAGCGCGTCAATCATCGAAGCGCGCACATAGCGCGTGATGCCGCCGATTCCGGAAACAGACATGACAAGCACGGGCAGCGCCATATGCCATGCAACGTCAAGGGCCGCAGCTATCCCTGTCGCCTCTGAGCCCGGCGTGCGGATACCGCTGATCGGGAAGATGGGAATTTTCACCGCAAAGGCGAAAATCGCGAGCAGAGCGATGATGAAGCTGGGAATACTGTAACCGACGATGGTAACGACCTGCACGCCCTTGTCAAACACCCCGTTTTTATGCACGGCTGTGGCGATGCCGAGGAAAATCGACACAAGGAACACCACAATCATGGTGAACAGATTAAGCATGATTGTATTGAACATCGGCGCGCCGATAACATCGATCACCTGGCGCTGATACTGTGTGGAGTAGCCGAAATTGCCCGTGAGCATATTGGAGATCCATGCGAAATACTGCACCGGCAGCGGCTGATTCACACCGAGACGCTCCGCCGTGCGGTCATACAATTCCTGATACGCGTCCGGGCGCATACTCGTTTTGAGGCTTCCGAGCATGGACTCCACCGGGTCTCCCGGCATGGACTTGTAGATGAAAAACATCAGGATGGAGATAATAAAGAATACAAAGACAATGTAGATCAACCGTTTGAGCAGGTACCTTCCTTTTCCCATTCACCTTTCCCCCCGTTTAGAATGTGTGGGCGCGTTTGAAAAAACGGCGGAATCCGGGTCTCACACCGAATTCCGCCGACAGAAAAACCCTTAATTAGCCGATCGAAGCGTCAAGGATTGCTCTGGACCACGGCCAGATTGCATCGGACGCCTCCCAATTCTTCAGCTTGGGAGCATAGAAATCGAAATACTCATCGGAATAGAGCGGGATGTCAGGCATCTTCTCATTCCAGACCTTGATATAGTTTCTCCAGGCGTCAAGCCAGGCGTCGCGATCCTCATAGGGAATCGTCTTCAATGCGCCGGCCGCGGCGTCAAGCTCGTCGTCAGCAATCCAGTTGCTGTTGTAACCGGGCTGCATCCATGCCGGATCCTTGGAATAGTAATACCACGGAGAGTTCAGCAGCGGGATGCCCGTCGCAAGGTTGTACATATTGTAAGTCGTGCCGGTGTGCGCGATGCCGGCAGACAGCGTGCTGAAATCCATGGTGGTCGGGTTCAGCTGCATACCGGCCGCCTCCATGTTTTCAGGCAGCATGGTCGCCAGCAGCGCGGAAACCGGGTTGCCCTCGGAGTTGGCCCACTCGATGACAAGAGGCTTAAGCTCGCCGTCAACCTCCTTGTAGCGGACGCCCTCACCGGAGTAAGGCTGGCCGTCCTCGCCAAGGGTCCAGCCGTCGGCTTCGAGCAGCTCGATGGCCTTGTCCACATTCATCTCGTACGCGTTCAGGTTCTCGGCAATCCAGTCGATGGACTCCTGATACTCCCACTGCGCAAGGCCGTACGCGCTCTGCGCGATAGAGCCGTAGCCGCCCGTGTACTGGCGGACAAACTCATTGCGGTCGAGGCAGTAAGCAATCGCCTGGCGGACATTCTCGGAATCCGTCGGGAACTTGCTGCAATCGAACTGCACCTTGCCGTAACCGTTTCTGTAATAGCTGATATATTCAACCAGGCCCTCGTCAGCCAGATCCAGACCGGCCTCGATGTTCTCGGCGCCGCCCGTCTGGGAGAGCAGGTCGACGTTGCCGGCCTTGAGCTCGTTCATCATCGTGTCATTGGAAACCAGCTTCACGACAACCGTCTCAATGGAGGGCTTCACGCCGCGGTAGTCGCCGGTATAGTTCGGGTTGATCTTGAACACGGCCTCCTGAGCGGAAACGTCGAAGGAGGACAGCGTGTACGGGCCGCAAACGACGGACGGATTGGCGCGGTAGCCGGTCTCCGGATCGTTCACGGTCTTCTCCAGCACCTCGGAGGTGAAGTCACCGGTGATGGTAGCGCCCTCGGCGGCATCA
Organism: uncultured Clostridia bacterium; assembly: GCA_944380675.1. GTDB lineage: Bacteria > Bacillota > Clostridia > Oscillospirales > Acutalibacteraceae > Caccousia. Next base: position 5,771 of record CALWIH010000101.1, read on the forward strand.
ACAACGTCGCAGTCGGGAGCAATCACATGGATCGGGCGCGGCCACTGGGAAGCGTAGGAGATGTCGTAATGGAACGGCAGTTCCTCCGCCTTGACGGTGACGGAGTACGTCATCTCGTCCACAAGGTGGACTCCTGCAAAGTTCTTCGTGGAACCGGAGTAGAACTCATCATAGCCGACGAAATAATAACCGGCCTGGCTCGGATAAGCAAGCTCCGCCATCTCCGGGCTGCTCTCGAGCAGAACGGCGAAAACATAATCCTTCGCCGTGATCGGCGTGCCGTCGCTCCACACGAGACCGTCGTTGATGGTGACGGTATAGGTCTTCGTGCCGTCGTCGTTCTCCACCTCGCTGTGATCCTTCACGACGGTGGGATCGTAGACGAACTCGCCCTCCTTGGTGGAGACAACGGTCGTGTAACCGTGGAGCAGATCGTACATACTGTAGTTCGTGCCATCGTTGCAGAAGTTCGCGTCATAGAACTCTGCCTTCATCTGCGTGATAGCGCCGATGACAAGTTTGTTCTCCAAGGGTTCTTCCGACGTCCCGGAGCTCGCCTCGGAACTCTCGCCGTTGTTCGTCACCGTCTCCTGCGCGCCGCAGGCGGCCGCAGAGAACGCCATGACGCCCGCGAGAAGCAGGGCAAACAGTTTTCTGAGCTTCATAAAAAACTTCCTTTCTTTTCTGTCCGGCAATATGTTTATTTTTTCGGGCGGAGCAGAGCCGCGAAAACCGCGCCGAACCCTCCGTTCGTACCGAAAACCGGACGCATTTCATCTCTGCCGTGCCTGCCATTCAGGCTGATTAAACCCTTTGGAAAGCGAAGCAGGACGAAATAACTTTCTTATTTTAGCAAAGAAGAGTCAGAAAATCAATATATCCGATAAAAAACCTGAAAGAAACCTGAAAAAATGCCGAATATTCGGAGAACAAACGGCAGAAAGCCTGAAAAGCAGGAGACCACGCCTGGACTATTTTTAGATTCTGCCGAACCCACGAATTATTCCGCGGTAAGTTCTTCCATTTCTCCAATCAATTGATCAAACAGCCGGAGCGCGTCGGAGACGGGAGCAGGGCTCGCGATATCGACGCCGGCTCCGCGCAGCAGCGTGACCGGGTCGGCGGAGCAGCCGCCGGACAGGAAACGAATATAGTCGTCAACGGCAGGCTTGCCCTCGCGCAGGATACGCTGCGAGAGCGCGATTGCGCACGCGAAGCCGGTCGCGTACTGGTAGACATAGAAGTTGTAATAGAAGTGGGGGATGCGCGCCCACTCGAGAGCAATCTCCGGATCGGGCTCGATGTCCTCGCCGTAGTACAGGCGATTGAGCTCCGCGTACTTTTCGCAGAGCGCCTCGGCCGTCAGGGCCTCGCCCTTTTTCGTCTGCTCGCTGCACCACAGCTCGAACTCGGCGAACATCGTCTGGCGGTAGAGCGTCCCGCGGAACTGCTCGAGGAAGTGGTTGATGAGGTACGCGCGGCGGCGCGGCTCCTTTGTCTGACCGAGGAGATACTGCATGAGCAAAGCCTCGTTGCAGGTGGATGCGACCTCCGCGACGAAGATGACATAATCGGCGTAGGTAACGGTCTGCGTCCGGTTCGAGAGGTAGGAGTGCAGGGCATGGCCCATCTCGTGCACGAGCGTGAAAACGTCGTCAAGCGTGTCGGTGTAGTTGAGCAGGACGAAAGGATGCACGCCGAACACGCCCGCGGAGTATGCGCCGGAGCGCTTGCCCTGGTTCTCATAGACGTCGATCCAGCGGTTCGAGAAACCCTCCTCGAGGATTCTGAGGTAGTCCTCGCCCATCGGCGCGAGAGCCTTCCGCGCAAGCTCCTTACCCTCCTCAAACGTCACCTTCATGTCCTCGTCGGCAACAATCGGGGTGTACAGATCGTAGTAGTGAAGCTTGTCGACGCCGAGCAGGCGTTTGCGCAGACGCACATAGCGGTGCATGACCGGGAGATTCTCGTGGACGGCCTGAATGAGGTTATGATAGATCTCGACGGGAGCCTCCGTCTCGTCAAGCGCGGCATGAAGCGCCGACGGATAGCGGCGGGCGTCCGCGAAAAACTGCAGCTGCTTCATCTGCGCGCTGAGGATGGCGGAGGAGCTGTTGCGGAACTGGCCGTACACGCCGTACAGCGAGCGGAACGCGGACTCGCGCAGCGCGCGGTCGGGCGACATGAGGAGCGAAATATAGGTGCCGTGCGTGACGGGGTGGCTCTTTCCCTCGCTGTCGACGGCGTCGGGGTAAGTCATATCGGCGTCGTTGAGAAGGGAGAAGATGTCCTCGGGAGCCTGGCCGAGCTGTCCGGCGGCGGCGAGCAGCGCCTCGCACTCGCCGGAGAGGGTATGATCCTTTTTGCGGCGCACGCGCGTCAGGGCGAGGCGGTAATGCTCCAGCCCCTCCTCCTCACGGAAAAAGGACTCGTAGGTCTCGTCGCTGACGGCGAGCAGCTCCGGGGTGAAGAAGGCGGTGGCCTTTCTGAGTTCAACGAGATAATTCTGCGCCTGCGCGCTCATCTCCTGATAGACGGGATTGCGCGTGTCCTCGTCCGTGCGGCGGAAGGCGTATGAGACAAGCTTCCCGGCGCCGCGGTCAACGTCGTCCACAAGGCGCAGATATTCGAGAAGCGCCGCCGCGCTCTCGCACAGCCGTCCCTGGTACGATGCGAGCTTTTCCGAGAGGCCGCGCATCCGAAGGAGCTCCTCTCTCCACGCCTCGTCGCTCTCATACATATCGGTGATCGCCCAGGTAAAGCGGGGATCGGCCTCGCTGCGGGTTGGAATCGATTGCTGCATACTGATTTCTCCTTTTCTGATATTTGGGGTACGCGAGCCTTTTATTTGGGGTACGCGAGCCTTTTGAAAAAGGCTCGGCGAAAACTTCACTTCGCGCGCAGATTTCAGCGGACTTGCCGCCCTCCTCCCGCGCCCGTGAGCCTGCCTCCCGTGAAGGGCTGCAGTTTCCCCTATTCATTTTACAAATCGCGGCGCGCCGCGCCGCCACCACAACCTTTTGCTCCCACCCGGGAGCAAAAGATTTCACTCGGCGCATCGCGCCGAATTTCATCCGCCGCCCCAGCGGCGGATTTCACCTTCCGCATCAGCGGAAGATTTCATTCCCTCGCGCCCGTGAAGCCGCCTCCCGTGAAGGGCTGCAGTTTCCCCTATTCATTTTACAAATCGCGGCGCGCCGCGCCGCCACCACAACCTTTTG
>CALWIH010000102.1 GCA_944380675.1 uncultured Clostridia bacterium
TTGCGGTAAATGCCGCAGCCGGTGAACCACCGCGAGTCGGCGAGGTCCTCGCGCTCCACGCGCACGGAAAGGACGTTGCGCACGTCGCCGAAGCAGGCGAAGTCGGAAATGTCGAGCGCAATCTCGGAGTAGCCGTACGGCCAGCAGCCGAGGTAATAGCTGTTGCACCAGATCTTCGCGTTCTTGTATACGCCGTCGAACACGACGCGGACGCGCTTGCCCTTGTCCTCCTCGGAGAGGAGGAACGAGCCGCGGTACCACGCGACGCCGCCCGGCAGGTAGCCGGTGCCGCTCGAGCAGGTGCGGTCAAACGGCAGCGTCACCGACCAGTCGTGCGGGACGGTCACGCTCTCCCAGGCCGCGTCGTCGAAGTCCTTCTGGAACGCGGAGGGCTGATCGCCGTAGTAGAATTTCCAGTTGTTGTTGATGATAGAGCGATTCATAGCAATCTCCCCTGAAATGAAAGTGAATGATATGGCTGCGGGGCGGAACGGTGGCACAAAAAGGGGCCGCACCGTCGCGGTGGGCCCCTTCTTGTCAACCGGCAGGATACCCTGCCTGTATTCTCAGGCAGTCAGCGCCTGAGAAATTTGATTCAAACGCTTTGGAAAGGCTTAGCCGTAAATTTCAGCAAGCTGTCTCTCGGCCTCGGCGATAGCCTCCTCATAGCCGGCGTCCTTCAGAGCCTGACGGAACTCGGCGACGAGAGCCTCCGGATCGTCGGTCTTGCCGAACGCGATCTGCGGCATATAGGTGTTGGCGACAGCGGAGAGGTTCTCCAGCCACGGCATCTGAGTCTTGTCGGGGATGAACTTGCCGAAGGGATACTCGACGGCAACTTCGTCGTACACTTCAACGAGCGCCTCATAGGGCTCCCACGCGAAGGTGGAGTTCTTGTGCTGCATCTCGTCGTTGCGGCCGGCCCAGAAGTTGAAGGTAACGCCCTCGGTGGCGGAATCGTAATCGTCAGCCCAGGTCAGGATGTTGTCTTCGTCAACCGTGAAGTTGTCGGAGAAGCCGTAGTTCATGATGTCATAGACTTCCTGATCGAAGCGCATGAGGTCGTAAACCATCAGAGCGCGCTCAGGATTCTGAGACTGCGCGCCGATCGCCATGGCGCCGTGCGTGGTAACGGTTCTCACCAGGTTGTCAGTCTCCTCGCCGAAGAAGAAGAAGCCGACGTCAACGCCCGTTCTCTTCTTCATCTCGGGAGCAACGGTGGTGTAGTAGGTCTCGGTGTGGTGCTGGTCAATGCCGGACAGGCCGGAGTAGAACTCCTCACGGGTGTCGCCCTTGTAGTTCATGACGTCCTCGCGCCAGTAACCGGCGTCGCTCCACTCCTTCATCGTCTTGGCAAAGTTGACAAACTCGTCGCCCTCGATGAGGTATCTGGAGATCGTGGTCAGGTCGTCAGCGGACTCGGCGCGGAAGATGTTGACGCCGAAGCCGTCGATGTTGATGTCATCCGTGTAGGAAGACCACCAGCCGCCGGAGAAGCCGGCCTCACCGGAGGTCACGGAACCCGCGACGTCCCACGGCACGCAGTCGGGCTGATTGTCCTTGACCCACTGGAAGTAAACCTCGAGGTCCTCGAAGCTGTGGACGCCGTCCAGACCGGCCTCAGAAGCCCAGTCCTCGCGGTACATGACGCCGTGGTTGATCCACTGCGTGTAGGTATCCTCAGGGATGAAGTAAATCGTGCCGTCGAGCTTGCAGTCCTCCCAATGGCCGAGAGCGTCAACCTGCTCCCAGGTCTTCGGGGCGTACGTCTGCAGCATCTCCTCGCTCAGGGCAAGGAAGGCGCCCTTCTGGGCGTTCGGCCACGCGTCGAGCCAGTCGGTCGCGGTGACGATCAGGTCGAGGTCGCCGCTCTGGGAAGCCATCGCGAGGTTGTACTGGGTGGCCCAGTCGGTCCACTCAATCCAGCGGATCGCGATCTCGGCGTTGACCTTCTCGGTCAGGAGTCTGTTCAGCTCCACGAGAGCCGCGTCGGTCTGGTTGGTCGGGATGTCGCCGAGGGAGAGGTAGTTGATGACAACATGCTCGCTCGTGTCGATGGCAGCGTCGCCGGCGTCACCGGAATCGCCCGCATCGCCGCTGTCGCCGGCGCTCGCGGTCTCGCCGGAGCCGCCCGTGGAGGACGTGGTGCCGCCGCTGCAAGCCGCCGCGGAGAACGCCATCAGACCTGCGAGAATGAGCGCAAGGATCTTCTTCTTCATTACATACAGTCCTTTCTCAGTCGATTTGCACCGCCGGAAGGCGGCGCAGGGTTTCCTGGCTTTTGGATTTCCTGGAACCTAAGGATACTGCTTTTATTGGATCATTTCTCGTCGAAATGAGCAATAACGAAAGAATAATTTTTGCGGGTCCGCAAATCAGCCCTTGACGGAGCCGACGGTCAGACCGGCGACAAAGTACTTCTGCACGAAGGGATACAGGAGAATGATCGGGCCGGTCGCCACGACGGCGGTAGCCATCTTGAGCGTCTCGGCGGGGAGGCTCTCCGTCGCGAGCATCGCGCCGGCGACAGAGTTCTTCAGGGAGGCGACCTTGTTCACGATGGAGTACAGATAGTACTGGAGGGGCTTGTAGCGGATGCTGGAAGTCAGGAACAGCGAGGAGTTGTACCACTCGTTCCAGTACCCGAGAGCGATGAACAGGCCGATGGTGGCAAGCGCCGGGGTAATCGTGGGAAGAATCAGCGTGATGAAGATGCGGAAGTCGCCCGCGCCGTCAATCTTGCCGGATTCGGTGATCTCATGCGGAATCGCCTTGATGAAGTTCTTCATCAAAATGATGAGCCACGGGCTCATCAGCAGCGGGAGCCACACGGCGAGGTAGCTGTCGCGGAGGTTGTAAACCTGAACCATCATCAGATAGAACGGAACCATGCCGGCGTTGAACAGCGACGTGAAGAAGATGTAGAACGAAATCTTGTTGCGGTACGGAAAATCCTTTCTCTGCAGCGCGTAGCCCGTCATGGCGATGACGAACAGGCCGACGGCCGTGCCCGTGAGCGTCATGAGAATGGTGACGATGTAGGAGCCGACCATCATGTCAGGCGCCTTGAAGATGAGCTCATACGAATACGTCGTGAACTCGGTCGGCCAGAAGGTGAAGCCCGAGCGGCGGATGGAATCCTCCGTCGCGAACGAGGACATCACGATCAGCACGAACGGGAACAGGCAGCACAGCGCAAAGATGGAAATGAAAACGTAGGTAAACCCGCGGATAAACATATCGGCGCCGTCAAGCTTGACGCGCGTACCGGTTTCCTTCAGATTTTTAGCCATTTCTTTTCCCTCCCATCAGAACAGCGAGTAATCGGGATCGAGCTTCTTGACGACGAAGTTGGCCACCATCACGAGCGCGAAACCGAAAACGGACTGGAACAGGCCGACGGCGCTGCCCTGCGAGAAATTGAAGGTGTTCATCATGCAGCGGTAGACGTACGTCTCGATGATGTCCGTGGTGGAGTACAGCACCGAGTTCGTGCCGACGAGGTTGTAGAACAGACCGAAGTCGCCCTTGACAATGCCGCCGATGGCGAACAGGAACAGAATGATGACCGTGCCCTTGAGGCAGGGGAGCGTGATGTAGCGGATTCTCTGGAAGCCGTTCGCGCCGTCCACCTTCGCGGCCTCCATCATGGAAGCGTCGATGCCGCAGATGGCTGCGAAGTAGACGACCGTGCCGTAACCGGTGGACTGCCAGAGCTTCGCAATCACGATGACAATCGGGAAGGAGTTCGGATCGGAGTACAGCTTCGGCATCTCGCCGCCGAGGCTCTCCACCAGGTGCGTCACAAAGCCGTAGTCGGCGTTGATGAGGTTATACACCAGAAGGCCGACGAGAACGGCGGAAATGAAGTACGGCAGGAACATCAGAGACTGCGTTACCTTGACGAACTTCTTGCACATAACCTCGTTGAGGAGGATGGCGATGAACATCTGCAGGATGTTGCCGAGAATGATGAAAACCAGGTTGTACAGCACGGTGTTGCGGAGCAGCTGACCGAGCTGGCCGGAGGTAAAGAGGAACTCGAAGTTCCGCAGCCCGACGAACGGGCTTCCGAAAATGCCGCCGTTGTAGTTAAATTCCGTGAAGGCGACGTACACGCCCGGCATCGGCGCGTAGGAGAAAAACAGAAAGAACAGAATTGCCGGCACGCACATCAGCAGAAGAACCTTGTTCTGGTTCAGCCGATACAGAAAGCCGTGCTGGCTGGGCCGGTAGTCATAAGCAGCCCTGCTTGCTTTCATCGATAAAACCCTCCTATATCACGTTTTTGGCAGCGTTTCGTTTCACTTTAGGTGAAACCGGTTTCCAGTAGTCATAATAACTGTTTTTTTTAGTTTTGTCAATGCTTTTTGAAAAAAATGACGGGAAAATATGAAGAAATTATTTCGACACCCGTTTTCTCTCCCCGTTCAGGGGGAGCTTCCGCGAAGCCGGGCCCAAAATATTGGGGAAAAACGCGAAAAAACAGGCACAGCTGCACAAAAAAGAGGACAACGGCGTGAAACCCGTTGTCCTCCGCTTTCTCCGCAGAGCGTTATTTTTGGGCAGTTCGCATACATTTCTTCGCTTTTGCGGAGCGTGCCGCCCTGTTTATTGATTGTTTGCATGAACCGTTCCGTCTGAAAACCGTTTCAGCGCGCGGCCTGTCCGCACGAACGGCGCACCGTCAGCCCGCAGGGAACCATGGCCGTCTCGCGGTAGGCCGGGTTCTGGACGAGCTTCTTGACCATCTCCATGAGCTTCTCGCCGTAAATGTCGTACATACAGCCGACGCACGTCAGGGACGGCGTGCAGATCTTGGAGAGGAAGGTGTTGTCGAAGCCGGCGATGGACACGTCCTCCGGCACGCGCAGGCCCGCCTCCTCCGCGGCGCGCATCACGCCGAGGGCGATCATCTCGTTGATGCCGATGATGGCGGTCGGCAGCGTCTTGCGCGGACGCTTGAAAAGCTTCTTGCCCGCCTGATAGCCGTCGTCGACCTCATAGCGCGGCGTCTCGATCACCCAGCCGTCCTCCTGCGGCAGGCTGTTGCGCGCGAGGATGCCCGAAATGGTGTCGAGCTTTGAATGCGTCGGGGCGACGGTCGGGCGTCCGCCGACGATGGCAAACTTCTCGTGCCCGAGGCCGAACAGGTACGCCATGAGCGCCTCGATGCCCGGCACGTCGTTCATCATCAGGCGGCACGCGTCGAATTTGTGGTGGCCGCTCGCGAAGATGACGGGCGTCTTCTGGATGACGCGCTCGACGAGCTGCTTATATTCCGCGCGCGGGCGCAGATCGTCCGCGCCGCCTCCGAGCAGGAGGAAGACGTCGACGTTCTTGCTGCCGAGCATCTCGAGGTGCTGGTACTCGATGTCCGGGTCGTTGAGCGCGTCGCAGAGGACGACGTTGTACCCGGAGGAGATAGCCGCCGTCTCGATGCCGACGTAGAGCGTCGAGTAAAACGGGTTGCGCACGTCGGAAAGCAGCACGCCGATGGTGCGCATATTCTGGGTCGAGAGTCCCTGCGCCACGGCGTTCGGGACGAACTGGTACTTCTCGACGAGCTCCATCACGCGGTCGCGCTTGTCCTGCCGGACGCGCGCGCTGTTGTTCAGGACGCGGGAAACCGTCGCCGGGGAGACGCCCGCCTCCCTGGCCAGATCGTATATGGTGATGTTGTCGCGCTTCACCGCGCCCCTCCTCCCTCTCCCCGCCGCCGGGCGGGGAATGAAATCCGTATCGGAAACCGGCCTGTTTTGAAACCAGTTTCAAGTCTCTTTGATTAGCATATCACGGAATCCGGCTCCTGTAAAGGCAAAAAAACGGCTCGCAATTTGTGCAGAATTGAGAGACGAAACGAAAATCTCGCCCCTGCTTTTGGGAAATTGCCCGTTTTCCGCTTGACAAACCGCCCTTGCCGCGTCACCATAGAGAGAGAACGGCGCGCCGGGCAAAAGGGCAAAACAGCCGCGCGCGTGAAACAGCAGGGGGGAAGCCGATGAAAACGAAACAGGATTTCACAGCATGGATGAAGCGCCGCCTCGACCCGATCCGGGGCCTTTACTCGCCGGGGCGCGCGCGTCTGCTCCTCGGGGACACGGGCGCGACGTACCCGCCCGCGACGATCGGGATGGAGGCGTTCTCGCGTCCCCTGTGGGCGCTCGTCCCGTTCTGGGCGGGCGGCGGCAGCGATCCGGAGTTTGAGGCGATTTACCGGGACGGTCTCATCCGCGGCACGGACCCGGCGGATCCCGAATACTGGGGCGTCTGCGGCGACTACGATCAGCGCTTCGTGGAAATGGCGGCGATCGCGTGCGGCCTGCTCTTCGCGCCGGACAAGCTCTGGGAGCCGCTCACGCAGGCGCAGCGGGAGAATTTGGCCGCGTGGCTCGGACAGATCAACCGCCGCACCCTCCCGGCGTGCAACTGGCTCTTTTTCCTCGTCCTCGTGAACGCGGCGCTGCAAAAGCGCGGGATGCCGCACGACGCGGCGCGCACGGAGGAATGCCTCGCGCAGCTCGAGAGCTTCTACCTCGGCGGCGGCTGGTACCGCGACGGCTCCTCCGACCAGAAGGACTATTACATCTCCTTCGCGTTCCATTACTACGGCCTTCTCTACGCCGCCGCGATGGAGAGGGAGGAGCCCGCGCGCTGCGCTCTCTACCGCGAGCGCGCCGGGCTCTTTGCGCAGGATTTCATCTACTGGTTCGCGGAGGACGGCTCCGCCCTGCCGTACGGCAGAAGCCTCGCCTACCGGTTCGGGCAGGCGGCGTTCTGGTCGGCGTACGTTTTCGCCGGGCTGACGGGCTTCTCCCACGGCGTCGTCAAAGGGCTGCTTTCGCGTCATCTCGCGTGGTGGGATGAGCAAAAAATGACGGATCGGAACGGCGTGCTCACCATCGGCTACGCCTACCCGAACCTCATCATGGCGGAGCGGTACAACGCGCCCGGCAGCCCGTACTGGGGCATGAAGACGCTCCTGCTCCTCGCCCTCCCGGACTCCCACCCCTTCTGGCAGGCCGACCCGGAGCCGCTCCCGCCGCTCGAGAGCCTGCACGCGATCGAAAAGGCAGACCTGCTCATCCGGCGGAAGAACGGAGACGTCACGGCGTACGCCGCGGGCGTGTGCGAGCGGTACGGCCACGGCCACGTCCCGGAGAAGTACGCGAAGTTCGCCTACTCGACGCGGTACGGCTTTTCCTGCGCCCGCAGCCAGCTCGTCCTCCACGAAAACTGCCCCGACAGTATGCTCGCCTTCGTCCCGGACGGCGGCGACGCGGTCTTCGTGCGCCTCTCGTCAAAGTCCTGGCGCGTAACGGGGACGAGCGTCGAGGCCGAATGGTCGCCGTTCCCCGGCATCGAGGTCAAAACCGTCCTCGAGCCGACGGAGACCGGCTGCCGCCGCACGCACACGGTGCGCACCGCCGTCGCCTGCACGGCGTACGACTGCGGCTTCTCGGTGCGAAAATTCGTCCCGGGCTTTCACGCCGAGGCGGGGGACGGCTTTGCCATCGCCGCAAACAATGACCAGTCCTGCACCGTCCGCGGCGAGGGCGAGGGCTGCCTCGTCGGCGCCGATCCGAACACGAACGTCCTCTACCCGAACGCCGAAATCCCCGCCGTGAAGCTCCGCTTCGCCGCCGGTGAGGAGCGGACGGTCGTGACGGTGGTGGAGATGGTGTGATTGAAAGAATCCCGCGCGGTTTGGCGTTTTGAAACCTCCCTCAGAACGAGGGAGGTGTCGCCGCAGGCGACGGAGGGAGGGACTCTGCCCTCCTGCTGCGGGGGAAAATCAGAGAGTTTTGCTGACGGGAGCGCGTCCTTTCACCCTCCCTTGCTGGAAGGGTGAAAGGACGCGCTCGCCGCAAGCTGAGAGCAATAATTCGCTATGAATAGCCACAAAAACACATCATCATGAAGGAGACGAAAAAGTATGAAAGTCTGCATCACCGGAGCGGCAGGAGGGCTGGGGGAGGCGCTTGTGCGGCTGCATCTTATGCAGGGCGACACGGTCTTCGCCCTGTACCGCCGCGGGAAGGGCGCGCTCGGCGCACTTGAGGCGTCATATCCGCAGCGATTGACAACCGCCGCGTGCGACATCGCGGACACGGCGGAAACGGAGCGGGCGTGCGCCGTCCTCCGCGGACAGACCGACCGCCTCGATGTGCTGTACAACTGCGCGGGGATTTCTCCGGCGGAGCACCGCGTTCCGCTGGAGAAGACCGACTTCGACGCGTGCCTCGCCATCTTCAACTGCAACGCCCTCGGCGCGCTGCGCGTCGTGAAGGGCTGCCTGCCGCTGCTCGGGCCGGGGTCGGCGGTCATCAACGTCTCCTCGGAGGCCGGGAGCATCGGACAGTGCGCACGCGCGGGGGAATACGGCTACTGCATGAGCAAGGCGGCGCTCAACATGGCGACCCGACTGCTTGCGAACGAGGCCGCAAAGCGCGGCGCGGGGGCGGCCGCCGTCCATCCCGGCTGGATGCACACGCCGATGGGCGGCCCCGAGGCTCCGGTCGCGCCGGAGGACGCCGCGCGCGGCATCGCCGCCCTCGCCCTCGAGGTCAAAACCGGCGCGCGCACCGGCCTTTTCTTCGACTACCAAGGCAACCCGCTTCCGTGGTGAGGAAGGGAGGGGGAGGTAAAGGGTAGGCTTTGTCAAAAGGGCGGCAGAGGGAGACGCTGCGAGCTGACGCACAGAAATCACTTCTTCACAAAGCAGCATTTGCAGACTTCGGAAGCAAAAAGGCTCCCCTCCCCCTCCGTGCCTCTGCCAATAGGAATGACGGGACGCAACCGCCATTCCTATTGGCAGGGATGAGGGGGCCACAAAGCTGCCCTCTTTCGCTTGCTAAGATGGATCCGGTCAGGAAGATTTCCACCGCACTCATGAGACGTATCTGTCCGACCGCATACAATTCTCCGGTGATACCGGAGAATTGCGCGTGAAACATCAATTTGCGGTTTGAAAAACCGGAAATTGAC
>CALWIH010000103.1 GCA_944380675.1 uncultured Clostridia bacterium
TATAACAACACCCGTTTTCATCCGATTTTTTGCGGTTGCCGGACAGGACCGGTCTGCCGGAAGCTGAGGAAGAGTTCTTCCCGCTTCGTCAATCTCACGGGTACACGCAAGACCGATAAAGAGAGCGGCCATACACAAGCGAGAACAATGGAAGCCTTTTTCATGCGAAGGCCTTCCTCCCTGACTGTAAAATTATAAATATAATCCGATTACAGATTGATTCTGCGAGGTTGTCAAAGTGATATAACGATATCTTTTTTGACTCCTTTCTGTCCCCTTTTCCCGGAAATCACGCAATGAAATCAGTGAATGGGAAATTCTGCCCGGGCGAGAGCCGGACGGCTCCCGTCATTTCACAGGAAAGGGAGCATCTTTACATGAAGAACGGAAAAACAACGAGACTGCTGGCCGCCGCGGCGGCCCTTCTGCTGTTCGCGTCGTCCTGCGAAAGCGGCGCGGCCTCCTCCGCTCCGGCGGGGGAAACGGCAAGCGCGGCAAGCGCGGCGGACGGCGCCGCAGGCAGCGCCGCGGCAAGCGGAGAAGAAAGCGCCGCGGAAGCCGGCGGGGAGAGCGCGCAGGACGCGCCCGGGCTGGAGGACTGCGCGCTGCGTCTGATCTCCTGCCACCCCTTCGAGGATGACGGCGAGGAGTATACCTTCCTCTCGTTCGCGCTGCGCGCGCCGGAGGACGCCGGCTTCCACCTCGAGGACGGCACGTCCGAGACCTCGGAGGCGTGGCTCACCTCCAGCCGGGGCGACAACGGCTGGAGAATCGTCGTGTGCACGGAGCTCGCGGCGGGCGTCACGACGGACGGCCTGTCGCTGAGCGTCACCGACTACGGCACGCCGGAGGAAACGACCGTCCTGCTCAGCGACTGGGGCGAGCCGATGACGGAGGAGGAGCTCCGGGAAGCGGGCGCAGCCTTCGTCGAGGGGGCGGCGGTGCTCGTCGGGACGGGCAGCCTCGCGCATTCCTCCGACTCCGTCTCCCTGACGGTGGGCATCGCGTACATCGGCGGCGAGTACGGCAATCCCGACAAAAATTTCCCCGCTCTTGACAACGCGGCGGAGCTCTTCGCGTTCTATGCCGGAGACGGAACGCCGCTCGCGGAGAGCATGGGAGCCGACGCGGAGGTTTACATGAACCCCGGCTCCCTCAAGTGCAGGCTGACATTCGCGGACGGCGCGGACACGGAGGCGGAAATCGAGCGCCTGTGCGCGCTCTCGCCGTACCTCGAATATACGGGCGCGGACGGTGAAACGCAGCGCTTCCCGCTGGAGCTGGAAGCGTAACGTCCTCCGCGCGGCAAAAAACGAACAACCGGGAGGGAATACCATGAGGAAAAGAAGCGGTCGCAGGCTGCTCGCGCTCGCGCTCTGCCTGCCGATCCTCGCCGCGTGCTGCGCAGGCTGCGCCGACAGCGGCAAGGAGGAGGCCAAGCTCGCCTGTGAGGAATTTTTCGCGTCATACGCCGGGGGCGAGGAATCGGGCCTGGCGATCGAGGGGTTCGGCGCGTCCGAACCCCTCGAGGGGCTGCAGCTGCAGATGGCGGAAAGACTCGAATTTGAGGTGCGGGACGCCTCGGGCAGCGGGGACGCCATGCAGGTGTCCGCCGTGGTGACGTCCGTCGATCTGCGGCAGGTGCTCGAGTCGCTGCCCGACACGGTGGACAGCACGGAAGCCGCGCGGGAGGCGCTCTCCGCGGCGCTCGCCGACGAGAACGTCCCGACGCGGTCGTTCGACGTGGACGTCACGCTCGTCCGGCAGGACGACGGCTGGACGGTGCAGATGACGCCCTCCCTCGCCGACGCGCTGCTCGGCGGCTACTACAGCATTCTGCGCGAGGCGGCGGAGGAGGTGAAGGAATGAGCGGATGGAAGCGGACCGCGGCGGCCCTTCTCGCCGCCGTGCTTTTCGCGGTGCAGACGGCTCTCCCCTCCTTCGCGCAGGAGAATCCCGCGCAGACGGAGGAGACGGAGATCCTCGCCGGGGAGCTGACCGTGTACACGCAGTCAAAGGGCGTCCACAAGGCGGACGCCGTGCTGTTCAATCACGAGGAGATTCTCGCCGCGCCGCACACGATCGCGAGCCTCACCGGGGCGGAGCTGACGTCCGGCGACGCCGGGGAGCTGATTTTCCGGCGCGGCAGCTATGTGGTGCAGATTTCGCCGGACGGCGCGGCCGAGATCGGCCTCATCTTCCAGGAGACGAACGCCGTCTACCTTTACGGGAAGGAGAGCTTCACCCTCGAGGGGATGCGCACCCTCCCCGTCAACGGGACGGACACTCTCCTCCTCCCGCTGGAGCAGACGCTCTATCTGCTCAACGCGCAGTGGTCGTGCGAGGGCGGCTGCGTCTACCTCTACAACGCGCCGGAGACGCTCTGGAACGTGGTGGGCGACGTGTGGGAGATGTACGAGGATATGCCCTCGCCGGCGGAGATCCTCGGCGACAGCGCCGGGAAGAAGTGGGGGAACTCCTTCAAGTACGGCCTGCTCGCCTTCGCGGACGAGGTCTCGCCGAAGTACCTCATCCCCATCGTCGGCGACGGCTCCTGGGGCGACCAGAAGCTGAAGGAGGCGCTGCTCACGCTCGCGGAGCCGTGCGAAAACCTCATGGGCAGTCTGGAGGACGAGGCGCGCTCCGACAGCAGCCGCTACCTCAGCGACATCGGCGGCATGGCGGACGACCTCTCCACCATCGGCGGCGGCGCGGCCTCCGTGGCGGAGAAGCTGACGAAGTCCGTTACCGCGTGGTCGAGCGTCAAGATCCCGGAGAGCATCTCGTCCACCTTCTCCGCCGTCGGCTTCGCCGGGAAGATGGCGAAGGCCATCGCGGCGGCGGGGCGGTTTGAAAGCTGGAGCGAGCTGTACGTCTCCCAGCTGAAGTACCTCTCCACGGTGAAGAACGAGGACTACGCCTCCTACTGCGAGGCGCTGAACAAGGCGGCCTCCTCCCTCTCCGCGGAGTACGGCAATTTCGATAAGAACCTCGCGCAGGAAACGATGAAGGCCGTTTTCTCCACGCTGGGAAGCACCCTGTTCGAGAAAACGCCGGCGGGGCTTGTCTTCTCCTCCTACTCGCTCGTCCACACCTTTGTGGAGGCGTACATTCCCGCCGCGAAGACGGCGCAGCAGGCCGGCGACAACGCCTCCGCCGCCCTGAGGCTGAGCGACCTCTCCGTCCTGATGAAGGCGCAGTACGCGCAGGAGATCGTCTCCGCGATTCAGAAGGGGACGCTCGGCAGCGCGCAGGACGTCGAGCAGCTGCGCTTCCTCGGCTCGCTGATGATGACGGCCTCCGCGCACAGCCACGACTCCCTCTACTCGGCGCGGCGGAACCTCTACCTCGCCGGTCATCCGGACGCGGACGAGGACGAGATCGTGCAGAACGCGGGCGACCTCATCTCGATGGAGGCGCTCGGCGGGAAGCTCGTGCGCAGCCAGACGGCTGTCACCCGCTTTGAGGAGACGTCGCAGTACGACGGCACCCTCCTCCTGTACGGCGATTTTCACAACCTCTACAGCGAGGACGCCGGCTCGCACCGCGAGCAGATCCCGCCGGAGTATGTGCAGCCGAAGGTCAGCGCGGAGAACAACGGCGGCAATGTCGTCGGCTATCTCGGCGACGTGTACTATTGGAGATACGGGGCCGGGAGCTTCGACAGCGAGGGCACGTTCGCCTACTTCCCCTATCAGCAGGCGGAGAACGAGCTCATCTGCCGCCACGCGGACGGCACGGAGGATGTGATCCTCCGCGCGGCGGGATACGGCCCGATCTTCGTCAGCGGCGACCGGCTCTTCCTGCAGGCTTGCGGCGGGGGCCTCTTCTCCGTCAAGCTCGACGGCAGCGGCCGCGCGGATCTCGGCTCCTGTGAGGCGTGGGCGGCGGACGAAGCCGCCGGCACGCTCCTTATCAGTCCGTTCGGCTCGGACGGCGGCGTATCTCTCCTGAACGCCGCGGATCTCTCCGTCACCCCGCTGAGCGGCGAGGGCTCCACCTTCCTGCTCGCGCAGGACGGCTATTGCTACTACGCCTCCGCCGACTCCAGCGGAAGCACGCCGGGCGCGGTGCTTTGGCGCGCCTCCCTTGACGGCAGCGAGATTGTCCGCCTCGCCCGGGCGGAGAACACGGGCGACTGGGCGTCCTTCCATCCGGCCATCGAGCAGGTGACGGTGTGCGGCACGGAGGTCTATTTCTCCTTCGGCATCTACTCGGGAACCGCCGGGATGTTCCAGGAGGGCGGCATCGGCTGCGTCGACACGCAGGACATGAGCTATGAGCTGTGCGTCCCGAGCGGGGAGCTCGGCGCGGAGGAGTTCCTCGTCTCGAAAAACGGAGACGAGACGCGCCTGTCCTACGTCTCATACGACGACGGGACGGGCTCGTACATCGGCTTCTGGGACGATTACCCCTACAGGACGTTCCACGTCATGACGAAAAAGGACGGGGACAGCGCGTGGACGTCCTCGCCCGGCAGCGGAATGCTCACCCGCCCCGGCGCGTTCCTCTGCGTGGACGGCGAGATCGTGCGCTGGAACGGGGAAACGCAGGACTTCGAGACGCTGATCCCGAAGGAAGCGGGCTTCTCGTTCCTCGACGCGCCCCAGGGCTCGGAGGAACGCCTCACCCTGGTTACCAATCTCGACGTCGTGGGGGGATGGATTTACTTCACCGTCGAGGAGAGCGTCTCGACCGGCGAGGCCTTCGGCTGGCGGCCCGTCTACCGGCGCGAGCGCACCACGCTCTACGCGATGGAGCTCGGCTCGTCTGAGCCCATTGCGCTTTACTCCTGCTGAGAGGAGCGCCTGACGAGGCGGCAGTGCGCGTCCACCCACGCGAGGGAAAGCGTCTTTTTACCGGCTTCGGCGAAGGACACGACCGCGAACCGGGACGTCCCCTCGCCCGTGAGCGCTTCGACGACGCCCTCGCCGCACCGCGGATGCGCGATGACGTCGCCGGGGGCGTAGCCGCCGAGGCGATCGGAGAGGGCGCGCTCCGCCTCGTGCTTTTGGTGGTAGTACGTTTCCCGGGTGCGGTTGTACAGGCGCACGGGCGACGCGCCGACGCGCGCGCAGCACATCTTCCATGTCGTCCCGTGCCCCGCGCCGCCGTACACCTTGTCGTCCATGTAATGGGCGTACTCGTGCCGGATGACGTCGAGCGCCAGCTCGCGCGGCCAGTCCGGGTTTTGAAAATAGCGGTTGGAAAAGCGGAAGGCCCCGCCCTCGCGGGAGAAATACATCCCGAGTACGGTCATCGCGTTCCCGAACGAAATGGGAAGGGACGCGCCGTGCAGGCCCGTCTTCGCGTCGAGCCGCCGCAGCTCCGCGCGGATCGCTTCCTCGCTCCAAATCACGCTCATGTTTCCTGCCTCCTCTCTTTTCCCCATTGTAGCGCGGCGCGCGCCCCCCCTCTTTTTAAGCGGGACTCCGGCGGAGGGCGTCCGCCGGAAGGTCCGCGGGACTTGATTTTTTCCGGAAAAGGAAGTACAATTGAATCGTTGGAAAATTGCCGGGACGTCTCCCAACGGGCGCACGATCTCTAAATATTCCCGGCCGGGCGGGACGCGGCAGAGACAGGCCGCGTCCCGCTCGGCGCGCCCCCAGCCGGGGGGGCTCCGGCCCCTATCCCTTTGCAGAGAAAAGAAAGTCAGGCGAACATCGATATGAGGCAACCGGGGCGGCTCATCAGTCTTCTGCTGAGCCTTGTTTTGCTGTTTCCGCTTACCGGCCGGGCCGCGGAGGCCGCCGACCGATCCGCGCGCGTGGTGAAGGTCGGCTTCCCGATTCAGGCGGGAACGTCCTACCTGGACGAGCGCGGCAATCCCGCCGGGTATCTGGTGGACTATCTGCACCAGCTCTCCCTCTTTACCGGCTGGGAGATCGAATATGTGCAGGCCGGGGGCGATCTGGACGCACAGCTGGAAACGCTGATGGGAATGCTCATGGACGGGGAAATCGATCTCATGGGCACCATGGACCGGAACGATCAGCTCGAGGAGCTGTTCCTCTACCCCAATTACAGCTACGGGATGCGGTACACCACGCTGGCGGTGCGCCGGCAGGATCCCGACTGGCTCGAGGAGGACTTCGAGGACTGGGACGGGATCCGCGTCGCGGCGTATTCCCGCAACGAGAGCCAGATCTCCCAGTTCACCTACTATGCCGCGGTGAACGATTTCGCTTACGACCTTCTTCTGTGCGACAGCTCTGACGACATGGTGCAGGCCGTGTACGACGGAAGGGCCGACGCCATTCTTCAGTCCGACGTCTCCCTGCCCGACGACTTTCACTGCATCGGGCGCTTCTCCCCGACGCCGTATTATTTCGCCGTCGCGCCCGGGGAGACGGCGCTGCTGCAGGAGCTCAACGACGCGATGCAGAATTTGCAGAGCTCTCAGCCGAGCCTGCAGACGGAGCTGTACGACGCCTATTTCAGATGCACCGGTTCGTTTCAGATTTCCGACAAATACCGCGGCTGCGTGGAAGCCCTCGGGACGCTGCGCGTGCTGTTCTTCAGCGGAGACGCGCCGTATCAGTATATCAGGGACGGGGAGCTGACCGGGTTCGCCGTGGAATATTTCGACGGCTTCGCCGAGAGCACCGGCCTGCGGTACGAGCCCGTCGTCGCGGATACCGTGGAGGAGGCGGCCGCCCTCATCGGGGACGGCAAGGTCGACCTCGTCGCGTGCGTCGCCTCGAACTCCCCGCTGCTCTCGCTCGGCAATATGCAGTTTACCGCGCCGTATTTCAACAGCTTCAGCGTCACCGCGTGCACGAACGCCGCGCCGCATGAGCACAGCGAGGAGGAGCTCGAGTTCCGGATGGATACCGAGCGGGCGCTCGGCGAGATCCAGAGCCGGGAGGGCTGCGGCATCCGCGCGGACTATTACGCGCTGACGTACTACCTGCGCAAGGAGGCCGTGTACGAGAAGGTGGTGGTCGACTGGGCCAACCTCAAAAACTTCTCCTACACCGTCGCCGTGACAAACAGCTCCGACTCCGTCCTGATAAAGCTGCTGAACCAGTACGCCGGCTCCGTCAGCAGCGACACGAAGCAGGCGATGCTGTACCGCTATTCCGGAGACGACATCGTCTACACGCCGGCGGAATGGATCCTCGCCAACTGGGCGCTGCTCGCGATCTTCCTCCTCGTCATCGTGTTCCTTCTGGTCGTCTTCCTGGTTCTCCTGAGAAGCCGGCGCATCTCCTACCAGGCGCTGCTGGCGGAAAACCGCCTGATGCATCTGAAAATGTACGACGAGATGACGGGCGCCTACAACGAGACGTACTTCCGCAAGCTCCTCGGGGAATGCTGCGAAAACAAGGAGCCTGTGGCGCTCGCGGCGTTCAACATCCGCGGCTTTCGGTACATCAACGACATTTACGGCACAAAGCAGGCGAACTGCCTGCTGCTCTCCATCAAGCGCATTCTCGAGGAGGAAACGGCGGAGGGCGAATTCTTCTGCCGCCCGTCCGCCGATCTGTTTTACCTCGTCCTGCGGGAGACGCGCGCCGACCGCCTCACCGCCCGCATGGATCGCCTTTTCGACGAAATCACGGCGACGGGCGCCCGGGTGCTGGCGGGGCATCCCATCCAGCTGTACGGCGGGGCCGTGCTGGCCGCGGACTCTCCCTCCCCCTTCTGCGTTTCTCCCAACATCAGCTACATGATGACGGCGCTCGCGCACGCGAAGAAAACCAACGCGCATTCCGTCTGTCTCTTTGACGATTCGCTGTACCGCGCCGAGCAGCTGCGCTATTATATCGAGACGCATATGCACGCCGCTCTGGAGGCCGGGGAGTACCAGCTCTATCTGCAGCCGAAGATCAATCTCCGCACCGGCCGTCTGGAAGGCGCGGAGGCGCTTGTGCGGTGGCTTCTGCCGGACGGCAGGCTGATCTTCCCGGATCAGTTCATCCCGCTCTTCGCGGAGAACGGCTTCTGCGCGCAGCTCGACCTCTACATGATCGAGCAGGCCTGCCGCCGGCTGCGCGCGTGGATCGACAGGGGAATTCCGCCCATCGTGATCTCCGTCAACCAGACGAAATCCCTGTTCCTGCGGGACGACTACGTCTCCCGGCTGCTCGAAATCACGAAGCGGCACGGCGTGGAGCCGCGGTATCTGATTCTGGAGGTGCCGGAGGGGCTTGCCTTCAAGAGCATTCCGTCGCTGAACCGTACCATCGGGGAGCTCAACGAGGCGGGCTTCCGCGTTTCGATGGACGATTTCGGGAGCGGCTACTCCTCCCTGAACACGCTCGGAAAGCTCAAAATCAACGAGCTCAAGCTCGACAGAGCCTTCCTGATGGACGCGGTCAACGATCCCGGCAGCTCGCAGGGCGTGGTGCTCGCGTCGATCCTGACGCTCGCGAAGCGCCTCGGCATCACGACGGTGGCCGAGGGCATCGAAACCAGAGAAAGCGAGGAGCTGGCGCGCTCCATGGCGTGCGACTACGGGCAGGGCTATTACTACAGCCGCCCTGTGCCCGCCGCGGAGTTTGAAGCGCTGTTTCTCGGAAAGGACGGCGGCCCCGAGCCCGACCCGGCGCAGGAGGCGCCCGCGCCGGACGGCGGCGCTGCCACTGGACAAGCAGGCGAAGATGCAGTATAATAGATCGGAATCGGCCTCCCCGGCGCGGGCGGCCTGACGTTCGATATTCTGGAGGATGCTCCCGGCCGTTCCGGAGGCATCCTTCTTTTCTGCCGGCGGGGCGCTGCCCACGCCGGGAAAGGAGCCTGCATGAAAAAGACAATCTCGTTTCTTCTGACGTTTTTCCTGTCTTTGTCCCTTCTCGTGACGGCGGGCGCGAGCGT
>CALWIH010000104.1 GCA_944380675.1 uncultured Clostridia bacterium
GGGAAGCGGATGAAATATCGAAACGCCTCCGAAATTCTGCCGGACAGCCTTCTGCGGGAGCTGCAGAAATACGCGTCGGGGGAGCTGCTCTACATCCCCGCGGACAAGGGCCGGAAAAAATGGGGCGAACGTTCCGGAGCGCGCACCTTTTATCAGGAGCGGAACGAGGAGATCCGGTACCGGCATTTTCACCTCGGCGTCCCCATCGAAGCGCTCTGCGAGGAGTACGGCCTGTCCTTCGAGACGGTGCGGAAGATTGTATATCGCTGAGGGCGCTCTTGTCCTTTGGCGCGGGCTCCGGTATAATAGAGGAGCGCCGCCGCGCTGTTTCTCTTTCCGGCAAGCTGTTTTCCTTGTCGAACAAGCGCCGGACAGGCGCGTTTTGACGCAAAGCAGGAAACTGATTGTATTATAAAATCAAAATAATACGAATAGGAATGACGGAGGAAAGAATATGCCGAAATTTTTTCTGGACAGCGCCCCCGGCGAGCTTGTCCTGCTCACCGGCGAGGATGGCCGCCACATTGCGCGCTCGCTGCGGATGCGCCCCGGCGAGCCGCTGACGCTGTGTGACGGGAAGGGGACCGACTTCGAGAGCGTCGTCGACGCGGTCGACGGCGACAACGTGACGGTGCGGGTTCTCAGGAGTCTGCCGTGCGCCGCCGAGCCGTCGCTGCGCGCGGCGCTGTATCAGTCGCTGCCGAAGCTCGACAAGTTCGACTCGGTCGTGCAGAAGGCCGTCGAGCTCGGCGTGACGCGGATTGTGCCGGTTCTCTCGATGCGCTGCGTCTCGCGCCCCGACGCGAAGTCGCTCCGGAAGAAGCTGGAGCGGTGGAACAAAATCGCCGCCGAGGCGGCGAAGCAGTGCGGCCGCGGGATTCTGCCGCAGGTCGCGCCGGTTCTCCCGTTTGCGCAGGCGGTGCGCGAGGCGCGGGAAGCGGGCGGCGCGGGAATCTTTTTCTATGAGGGCGGCGGCACGCCGCTTTCCTCGCTCGTAAACGGGGAGACGCGGCAGGCGAGCCTTTTCATCGGGCCGGAGGGCGGCTTCGACCCGTCCGAGGTCGCGCTCGCGCGCGAAAACGGCCTCGTCCCCGCGACGCTCGGCCCGCGCATTCTCCGCACGGAGACGGCGCCCGTCGCGGCGCTCGCCGCCGTCATGCTGCTCAGCGGAAATCTGTAAAGGGGGAGGGCTTTTCATGAAAACGGCGCTTGTCACCGGCGGCTCGCGCGGGATCGGCGCGGCGATCTGCCGCCGCCTCGCGCGCGACGGCTTTCGCGTCGTCGTGCATTACAACCGGAACCGCGAAAGGGCGGAAACGCTCGCCGCGGAATTGTGTAAAGCCACCGGCCTTCCCCACATCGCCCTTCCGGCGGAGCTCGCCGGCCGCGCCGCGGTCGAGGAGCTGTTCCGTCTCGCGGGGCCGGTGGACGTGCTCGTCAACAACGCGGGGATCGCGCAGCAGAAGCTGTTCACCGACGTCACGGAGGAGGACTGGCGGCGCGTTTTCGCCGTCGACGTGGACGGCGTCTTCCGCTGCTGCCAGTGCGCGCTGCCGCACATGATCCACGAGAAGGCGGGCTCCATCGTCAACATCTCGTCGATGTGGGGGCAGGTCGGCGCGTCGTGCGAGGTCGCCTACTCCGCGGCGAAGGCCGCCGTCATCGGGCTGACGAAGGCGCTCGCGCAGGAGCTCGGCCCGTCGCACATCCGCGTCAACTGCGTATGCCCGGGCGTCATCGACACGGAGATGAACGCCGCCCTCGGCGCGGACACGATGGACGCGCTCCGGGAGGAGACGCCGCTCGGGCGGATCGGCGCGCCGGAGGACGTGGCCGCCGCCGTCTCCTTCCTCGCCGGGGAGGAGTCGTCCTTCGTCACCGGGCAGATTCTCGGCGTGAACGGCGGATTTGTCATCCCCGGATGACAGAAGGTTTAAAAATCACCCCCAAAAAGTCAAAAAAAAGGGATTGCCCCTCTTGACAGAATCCGGTATGATGAGGGTGGGAGCCTGGGGCTCCCGCGGCAGATTGCCTGACATCTGAGAGGGAGGGAAACACCTTGCTTCACGACGTACAAATTCTGAGAACCCTTGCCCGCGCCTACGCGCAGGCGGCCAACGATCCGCGCAACGCGGAAAACAGGAGGCTGCATACGGCGGTCAACGATCTGAGGATGATCCGCCCCGTCGTGCTCATCGACGAGATCCCCTTCCACGAGCTGAATTTCGACGGCTCGCTGACGCTCCGGTGCGCCGACCCGGTGCTGCGGAACGCGGAGGAGTGGCTGCGCAAAAAGCTGTTCCAGTGGAAGTATTTCCCCGCGGACATGATCCTTCCGCCGTACTATCCGGTCGAGAAGATAGTGCACTCGACGGGGCACGGCTTTTCCGTGGAGGAGAACGTGCTCGTCAAGGACGGCCGCAACAACATCATCTCCCACGAATACCACGATCAGCTCGAGGACGAGTCATCGGTCGAGAAATTCCACCTGCCTGTCGTGACGTACGATGAGGCGGGGACGATGGCGATCTTCAACCGCCTCGGCGAGGTCTTCGGCGATCTGCTGCCCGTCCGTCTCCTCGGCAAGAGCTGCTACTCCCCGCTGTGGGACGACATCTCCCGCCTGCGCGGCGTGACGCCGCTGCTCATCGACCTCGTCGAGCGGCCGGAGCACACGCACAACATCGTGCGGAAAATGGCCGATTATCACATGAGCCTCAACGAGCAGTATGAGCGCCTCGGCCTTCTGGAAATAGAGCCGCTCTCCCTGCACTGCACCGCGGCGCTCAACAGCACGCTTCCCGGCGAATACGACGGCGGCCCCGTCAAGCGCAGCCAGGTCTGGGGGCGCGGCATGGCGCAGATCTTCGCCTCCGTGTCGAAGGCGATGCACGAGGAGTTCGACATCGCCTACATGAAGGAGGTCATGGAGCCCTTCGGCCTCGTCTACTACGGCTGCTGCGAGCCGCTCGACAAGAAAATCGATCTCGTCGAGCAGCTGCCGCACCTGCGCAAAATCTCGATCACCCCGTGGGCGGACATCGACAACGCCGCCGAGGTCATCGGGAACCGGTACGTCATCGCGAACAAGCCGAACCCCTCCGCCGTCTCCGGCAAGCTCGACGAGGACGCGCTCCGCAAGGAGATTGGCCGCATCCTCGCCGCGTGCAAGCGCAACGGCTGCAGCTTCGACATGGTGCTCAAGGACATCAGCTCCGCCGGGTACGACGTGAACAACCTGATCCGCTGGGAACAGATTGTGATGGAAATGGTGCGGAACTATTAAGGAAAAAAAGAGGCCCGCTCTGCGCGTTCACGCGGAGCGGGTCGTTTTTATGCGGCGCGCAGCGCCCAGAGGTTTTTGATCTGCGGGGCGAGCGTGTCGTACTCCCAGAGCCGGGCGCTCCGCTCGCTGCTGTTCGGGTCGTTCACGGAAAATCCCCCGTCTGCCGCGCCGGTGATCAGGATAAAATGTCCGCCGGTCGTGAAATCGCCGGGCCCCATGCTGCACACGATGACGGCTCCCTCCCGCAGCGCCTTTTCCATCACGCCCTGCGAAAGGGGAAGCTCCTTCCCGGCAAGGCCGAAGGCGGCGCAGCCCTCCGCCATGAGCGACCAGCTCGTCCCCTGTCCGGCGGCGTAATAGCCCTCCCGCGCGGCGTAGTCCGCGACGACGGCGGGCGTGACGTCCTCACCCGTCAAGCCGGCAATTGCCATGGAGAGGCACGTCGGCCCGCAGCCGTTGACGGCCACGATGTTGTCCGCGTACGCGGCGTAGCCCCAGCGCGGGTCGTACTGCAGCAAAAGCGGGAACGTGCCCTTCGCCGTCTCCCCCACGGAGTCGCCGAGCGTCTCTCCCCGGTACTCCGGGTATCCGAGGACGAAATCGAGCATCTCCGGATTGCGGCACAGCATGGAGAGGAGATCGTCGGGGTAGCCGCTCCTGTTCTCGAGGATCGCCTGTGCGCGCGGCTCCTCCTGCGCGAGCGCCGCCAAATCCCGGGAAAGGGTCTTGCTCTCTTCCACACTCGTAAAGACGGCGGACACGGCCGACACGGCCCACCTCCCGGCAAGCGGGGCGGCCCTGACGGACACGCCGATCAAAACCGCCGCGGCGGCGAGCAGCAGCGCGCGCCGCAGGAACAGGCTCTTTCTTCTTCTTTTCTGACGCATACGCGTTCCCTCCCGGAAAAAATCCGCGCGAAAAAGGGAGCTTCCCCTTCCGGCATCCTCATGATACCAGAAGGGAAAGCTCCCTGCTTTTCTTTTTTCTGACGCAAATCATACGATTTTATGACGGTTTGCGCAGGATTTTATCGAGCGGACGTCCCTTCGCGAGCTCGTCGACGAGCTTATCCATCACGCGGATCTCGCGCAGGAGGGGGTTCTCCACGCTCTCGACGCGGACGCCGCAGACCGTCCCCGTGACGAGCGCCCTCGCCGGGTTCAGCCGCGGAGCCTCCGCGAAGAAATCGCGCAGGCTCGCGCCGGAGGAGGCGAGCGCTTCGGCGCTGTAGCCCGTCAGCCAGCCGAGGACGGCGTCGAGCTCCTCCCTTGTCCGGCCCTTTTTCTCCGCCTTCCTCACATAGAGCGGGTAAAGGGCGGAAAACGGCATCGCGAACAGCTTTTCGTTGTCCATCGGGGATCAGTCTCCGAGGTTCATGCGGTTCATCACGAGGCCGGTGATGAGCTTCGGATAGAAGTAGGTGGACTTCTGCGGCATCTTCTCGCCCGCGGCGGCGACGTCGCGGATCTCGGTGACGCGCGTCGGATTGAGCAAAAAGGCGCACTGGTTCTCCCCGCTGCGCACGGAGGCGATCGCCTCGTCGAAGTCGCGGGTGTAGGAGAGATTCACCTGCTTCGCCATATTCTCCTTGTCGATCCCGAGGCGCTTCTCGAGGATGAGCGTGTGCAGGATCGAGACGTCGAGATGGCGGGACGCCTCGCTCAGCTCCGGCATGAAGTAATCCATGGCGGAGAGGTCGCGCAGGACGAGCAGATCCCACTCCTCGCCGCCGCAGTAGAACGCGAACGCGGCGTGCTCCTCCGCGTACTCGCGATCGAGGACGGGCTGGATCCGGTCAAGCCCCTCATAGTGCTCCACGGTGAACAGATCCTCGCACGCGGAGAGCAGAGCGGCGCTGTCGAAATCGTCGAGGCCGTGGATCAGGCGGTGCGTCGGGAAGACGACGAGCCCCTCGTGCTCCATGTCGACGAGCATCATCATGACGTAATCGGCGTCGCTGCCGGGCTGCGCCAGGCCCTGCTCGCGGCACCAGTTGCGGAAGTTGAGCGCCGTCTCGTAGCGGTGATGGCCGTCGGCGATGTAGAGCTTCCTGTCGCGGAAATCCTCCTGAATCTGGCCGATGACGGCCTTGTCGTTGACGACCCACAGCCGGTGGACGACGGCGCCGTCGTCGAACTCATAGCGCGGCGTGTCGCGCGAGAGCAGGTCGATTCTCCCGAGCGTCTCGTGCTCCTCGTCCATATAGAGCGAATAAATCTGGCTGAAGTTGCAGAAGGTGGACTGCATCAGGCGGAAGCGGTCCTCCTTGGCCTTGCTGAGCGTCTCCTCGTGCGGAAGGACGACGCCCTTCTCGAACTCCTCGAGCTTGACGCGGCAGATCAGGCCCTTGACCTTCTTTTTCTCGCCGTGGGCGGTGAACTCCTCCTCGTAGATGTAGACGGCGGGCTCGGTGTCCTGCTTGAGGATTCCCTCACCGAGCCATGCGCGGAGCGTCTCCCCGGCCTCGGCATAGGGGTCCTCCCCCTCCTTGGGCAGCTCGAGGCGGATGACGTTGCAGGGGTTCTCGGCGAGGTACGCCTTTCTCTGCTCCTCGCTGATGATGTCGTAGGGCGGACAGGTCAGCTTGCCGATCTCGCCGGCCTTCGCCGTATATCGCAGCCCGCGGAAGGGTTGAATTTCAGCCATGGTACATACCTCCAACAGTAAGTTTCTTTTTCATTGTAAACGACGAAAGCGAAAAGGTCAAGGAATCCTTTTCGGAAAACGCGGCAAAAGCGGAAAATCCCCGGCCTCCGCGCGGGAAGCCGGGGATTTCTTCACAAGCTCAGAGACGCACGAGGTCGTACTGGAAGGCGGGGTAATCGTTCGCCCCGGCGGGGTACGACGACTCCGCGCGCGGCGCGCGGAAGCCGGCGCGCATCAGCACAGCGCCCGTAAAGACGCCCACCTCGCGCCCGGCGTCGTCCGTCATGCGGTAGGAGGCGTCGGGCGTCAGGCCGCGCAGATGGATCACAGGCGGCACAAAATTCGCGCGGACGTGCGAATAGACGATATTGAGCAGCGCGCGGGAGCCGTCCTCCGCGGCAAACTCCCAGGCGGAAAGCTCGCGCTGCGCCGTCATATCGAGGAGGCGGTAATAGTCGCCGTCGTTGATGAGGCTGTAGAGCGCGTGGTAGCGCTTGACCTGCTCCTTCACCTGCTCCTTCTCGCCGTCGGAGAGCTTGGCGAGGTCGAGCTCATAGCCGAAGGTGCCGGACATCGCCACGACGCCGCGCGTGTGGAAGGGCGTCGTGCGGCCCGTCTGATGGTTCGGGCACGCGGAAACGTGCGAACCGACGGCGCTCACGGGATAGCCGAACGAGGTGCCGTACTGGATTTCGAGCCGCTCGACGGCGTCGGTGTTGTCGCTGCACCAGATCTGCGGATAATAGTAGAGCATACCGGCGTCGAAGCGTCCGCCGCCGCCGGAGCAGCCCTCGAACAGGACGTGCGGGAACTCGCTCTCCATGCGCTCGAGCAGCTCGTACACGCCGAGGACGAAGCGGTGCGCCGTCTCGCCCTGCCGATCCGCGGGGAGATCCGCGCTCCACACGTCGGTGAGGTGGCGGTTCATATCCCACTTGACGTACGCGATATTGGCGCCCGAGAGCACCTCCGCCATCATGTCGTGGACGGCGTCGCGCACCTCTCTGCGGGACATATCGAGCACGAGCTGCTGGCGGCAGCGGCTGTACCCTCTGCCCGGGACGTGCAGGAACCAGTCCGGATGGGCGCGGCACAGGTCGCTGTCCTCGGAGATCATCTCCGGCTCAAACCAGAGGCCGAGCTTCATCCCGAGCGCGTTGACGCGGTCGGCGAGGCTCTTCATGCCGCCGCGCACCTTCTCCGTATTGACAATCCAGTCGCCGAGCGCGCGCTTATCGTCAAAGCGGCTGCCGAACCAGCCGTCGTCCACGACGAGCATCTCGACGCCGAGCTCTCCCGCGGCCTTCGCGATCCGCACGAGGCGCTCGTCGTCGAAATCAAAATACGTCGCTTCCCAGTTGTTGATGAGGACGGGGCGCTGCTTTCTCGCCCACTCGCCGCGGCACAGATTGCGGCGGTACAGCTTATGATACCGGCGGGACAGCGCGCCGAGGCCCTCGGCGCTGAACACGAGCGCGGCCTCCGGCGTCTGGAAGCTTTCGCCGTCTTCCAGCCTCCACTCGAAGCCCGCGGGGTTGATCCCCATCGTCACGCGGCTTGTCCCGGCCTGATCCTCCTCGGCGCAGGCGGTGAAATTGCCGCTGTAGAGCAGCGACACGCCCCAGCATCGCCCGGACTCCTCCGTCGCGGCATGGTCGCAGAGGATGACGAAGGGATTCTGCTGATGGCTCGACGTGCCGCGCACGCTGTCGACGCAGAGCTTTCCGTGCATCAGCGGGGTGCGCTCCACAAGGCGCTCCATCGCGTGGCGTCCGTGGAAATGCAGCAGATCAAAGCCGCTCTCGGGCAGATCGAGGCACACGGACAGCGCCGCGTCGAGCTTCACCGGCGCGCCCGTGCGGTTGACAATCCTCGCCGACCGGGCGACGGCGTCGTATTCCTCAAAGACGGAGTACAGCAGCACGACCTCCAGCTCCGCCCAGCGGTCGCGCAGCGTGATTTCGAGCGTCTCACACGCGCCGTGCAGGGCGGGCAGGCCCTCGAGCGCCGGTTTCTCCTCGATCACGCGGTGCGACGCGTACACGAGCTCCGGATTGCGCGCGCCGTCCGCGAACACGACGGAAAGGCAGTGGGAGCGGTAGTCTCCCGCGCCGAACACGGGATACTCGAGCTGCGCGAGGTCGAGCGAGGAGACGTAATCCTCTCCCATCTCGCCCGCGGCCGGCGAAAAGCTCATAAAGCCGACGGTGTGAAGCCCCTCGCACGACCCGCCGCACAGCTTCTCGCCGAAATGCAGGTGGCGCAGAAAGCCATAGCGGTCGACGCGCATCTGGTAGGCGGCGTGCGCCGTCTCGAGCGTGAAGATTCTGCTCTTTTCATCATAGAAAATCATCGTCAAAGTACCTCCTGTGCGCGGCGGCTCCGCAAAGCCGCGACGGTTTGTTCAAGGGGCTGCACGGAAAGCCCGAATTTGTCTCCATTATAGCACCCGTCCTCCGCGCGGGCAAATGGAAAAAAGGACTCTCGATATGGCAAAAAGGAACATTCTCCTCCCCCCGCCTCCCCGCTCCCGCCCCGCCCGCCTCCTGCCGCCGCACCGTCAGATCGCATGAAAGCGCCCCGAAATGCCTTTCCCCCTTTTCGGAAGCTGACGAAATGGCCGCGCAGAGCCGTCCGCACCCCAAAACACGCCCCGTTTTCCCTTGACTTCTGACGTGAAAAACGGTACAATAAGGTACGGTTCCCTGAGAACCGTTTCATCGAGGTGTAGCGCAGTTGGTAGCGCGCCTGCTTTGGGAGCAGGATGTCGGGAGTTCGAGTCTCTTCACCTCGACCAGCAGGCTGAGCCAGGCTGAGCCTGGACGCACTTCGCGGGGAAGCGGCGTGCGGTACGATCACCGGTCACACGCG
>CALWIH010000105.1 GCA_944380675.1 uncultured Clostridia bacterium
ATCGCCTTCATCAGCGCTTCGCGGCGCACCCTGTATTCTGTTGCCGTCAAAAATCATCTCCCCTTTCGCCGGAAGGAGCCACCGACCGTTCCCCGCGCCGGGGCCGTCTGTCCGGAGTGGTCGGCCGCCGGATTCTGAGCCGGTTCCGGTTCCTCGCGGGCCGCTTCCTGCGCCCGCACATAGATACTCCGCATCCCGAGCAGGTCGGCCGCGCACGCGGCGTAGACCTCGGCGTCGAGATAATGGTTGTCGCCGCCCGTGACCTTCGGCTCCCACTGGCTGACGAGATGGCCGCGCACGCGGTGGATCACCTTGTGCTCGGCTGTCACCATCTCGGCATACTCCGGGTCACAGCCGCTGTGCAGCAGCCAGCCGCCGCTTTCCTGCCCGCGCAGGATGCGGGAAAAAATCATGTCCTTGTAGTAGGCGGTATCGACCAGGATGAGCGGCATCCCTTTGCCGAGACCGTCCTTCGCGATTACGGACATCTTGTACCGGTCGAGGAGCCGCGTGCTTGAGCCCTTGACCGCCACCGCCCAGGCGCGGTTGACGGCGCAGAACGCGTAAACGTCGTCCGTCTGGTCGCCGGAGTCGATCGCGGCGAGGTTGACAAGCATCGTCTTCCCGTCCGTTCCCCGGTACGGCGCGTTCATGACCTCCTCAATTTCCGGCCAGGAGAACGCCTGCCCGTGCGCGACGTTGTAGCTCGAAAAATCCGAAAGCCACGCGCGCACCGTCCAGAAGAAGCTCTTTCTCTGCACGTCAACGCCGCCGGTGAGGAACACCGTTCCGGGCGGCACGACGCCCGCGGGGAAGCTGCTTTCGTTCTCGTCGAGCAGCCGCTGCGCGTCGAGCGTGCGCTCCACCTCGCGGAACGGCTCTCCGAGCCAGGAATTGACGAAGTTCTGCAGCTTTTCCGGCGCGCGCTGCGAGTTGATCCACTCTGCCGCCGCCTCGCCGAAGCGCACCCAGGGCGAGTACAGGGCGTTGAGCCGGAAGGCGATGCGGCGCTTGCCGCCGTGCCCTCCCGTGCGCCGCCATTCCCCTCTGGCGAGCATCCCCGGCTTATCGGAGTTGTGAATCACGCAGCCGCACGACTCGCAGACGTAGCACGCTTCGCGGAGCGCCTGCTCCTCCGTGCAGCCGTCCGGGACTTTCAGCTGCCGCAGCTGAAACGTCCACATGGCGCCGCAGTGCGGGCACGGGACGAAATATTCCATCTGGCTGCCGGCCTGCAGCCAGCCCTGCCAGATGGGGCCGGACTCAAAAACCGGCGTGGAGGCGTGCACCGTCTTCCGGCTCGTCGCGAAGGTGTGCTGGCGCTCCATGGCGAGCTTCGCCGGGGAGGCCTCCTTCCCGGCGCGGACGGGGAACTTGTCCTCCTCGTCGAGGAACAGATACCGCACCGGCCGGCTCGCGAGGTTCGACGGCGAGTTCGCCGAGACGAGAGCCAGGCGCGACGAAGAAAAGACCAGGTCGAGCCGCTTGCTGTTCTCATCGCACTGCTCCCGCAGGGCGGGGCAGGAGCGGATCATCGGCTGCAGCTTCTCCTCGCTCGCCAGCTCGCAGAGATCGTCTTTCGGGTACACCATCATCATCGGGCCGGGGTCGCAGCAGATTGCCCTGCCGATCATGTTGAGCATTACCGACGTGCCGCCGACCTGCGTGCACTTGACAAAGGTGATGTCCTCGACCTCGGGATCGTCGAAGGCGTCCATGATGCCGACCAGGTACGGGGTGACCTCGTTCCGCCATGGCCCCGGCCGCGCCGACTCGGCGGTGGAGAGGATGCGGTACTGCTCCGCCCACTGCGCTGTCGTCAGCTCCTGCGGCGGCCGCAGCGCCCGCAGCGCCTCGGCGAGCCAGCCCGTCACGCGCCCTCCTCCTCAGGAGCCCAGACGCCGGAGACAGCCATCTGCGAGAGCGCCTGCGTGATGCGCGAGCGGATAAGCCCCGCCGCCGTCCGCCCCGTCTCGCCGTCCGTATGGTCGGAGACGAGCTGCGCCAGCGCTTCGCCAAGGCCGAACGACGACGATCGAAAAACGGAGAAAAACTGCGACAGCTCGCGCACGACGTCCCCGCGCCGGAGATACTCGCCGTTCGCAATCTGATTCCGCAGCCGCGCCCCCTCGAGCTGCTCCTGCTTGAGCAGCGCCTCATAGTGCGTCTTGAGCTGGGCGGGCGTCATCTTCGCGGGATCGGTGCGCGCCGCCTCCGCCAGACGCTCGCCGTCCTTCTCCGCGCACCACGCCGTCACCGCCTTGATGTCCCAGAATCCGTATTTGAAGTGGGGGCAGCCTGCTTTCCCCCAATTTGAAAGCGTCGCGGCTGTCACGCCGAAGTAAGCGGCGGCATACCGCGTGCTCGCGACGATCGTCCCGTCCTCAAAATACAGCTCGCTCTTTTCGGCCATACAATCCCCCTTCCCCTTTTCCTCAATCCCCCGCTCGCGCGGCATGAAATGCTCCCGTTTTCCCGGAGAAGCACAGACCGGCTTCGTCGTTTCGCCGAAGCCCGCCGCGCTGCCGGGGCTGCCGTCATCCTGCCCAAAAATCCCCGAAATCCGGCGGGGAAGGCCCCCGTCAAGCTTTCAAAGCGATTTTTCCGCTTTTCATCGAGCCGGATTTCGGGGCTTCGGAGCGCCGCGCCTTGGGGCCCCCGTCCGGAAGGACCCGGGCCCCCGCGGGCGGCGTGCTTTCTCCCCGCAGAGAGGCAGGGAGAGGCCGTGAGCGCCGTCTGCGCGCCGCCCTGCGCTCCGCGAGCGGCAGAGCGGGACGCGGCCGGAGCCTGTTTGAAAGCTCCCATCCCCTTGAAAGCGGGCAGAAAAAAAGAGGCGCTCCCTTGCGGGAACACCTCTGCATCATCATTGTAGATCAAGAACGGTGTGCGCGTAAAGCTGACAATGTGTGCCATTCCGTGCCATTGTGTGCCAACTTTTCAGGAGGGCGTGCGAAAGAACGCGCTGCACCGGTCGAGGCAGCGCGCCGCCTGCGTGAGGCGGCGGTAGTAGCTGCGCTCGGAGAGTAGGTACTTCTCCATCAGCTCGCGCTTCGATCGACCGACGAGGTAGCGCTCCTCGAGCAGGCCGCGCAGGTCGCCGTCCGGCATCTGGTCGAGCGCCTCCTGCAGCTCGCGTCGAAGCTCCCGCGTCTCGAGGGCGGCGCGCTCCAGCTCCTCGCGAAGCTCGAGAAGGGCGTCCTGCCCGCCGCCGGGGCGGCCTCGCCCATCCGGGCGTGCGCCGCGCAGGGCGGTGAGCTCCGCGCGGATGCTCTGCCAGCGGTTCGCCTCCTCGCACTTGCGCTGCAGCCGGTCGCGGGCGAGCAGATACCGGCGCAGCTTTGCCTGCTGAAACTCTGTCATGGCGTCACGTTCCTTTCTTTAGTGAAGGTGCATAAAAATCTTTCTGTTCGTTCGGCGTCGGTGTTGGAGGGTTGTGGAGGGTTCCCGGCGGAGGAGTGGTTTCCCGCGCTGCCTGTGAAGCGCTTCCCCTTTTCAACCTTTCTCTTTCTTTTGGTGGAAAGAACCAAAAAAGAAGAATAGTCTTTGTCAAAGCGTGGAGGGATGAGGAGGGTTGCGGAGGAGAGGGAGGGGCGGAAAATCCAAGAGGGATGCGGGTTGTGGAGGGTTGTGGAGGGTGTGGAGGGTTTCCGGAAAAGTTCCCCAGGGAAAAAGTAAGGAAAAGTTTCGGGGAACCCTCCACATCTTCCACACCCTCCACAGCGGCGAATCATCGAAAGCTTTCCGGCGAGCTGAGAGCCAGCTCCTGCCCGGTTTCGGTGAGCGCCGCGTCGAGGAATTCGTTGCACGTCCGGTTCTTGCGGCGCTGAAAATGGTAGTTGTCCTGCAGCTCGCCGGAGAAGCGCACCTGCGAAAGCGGGAAGCGCTCGCCGTGCTCCGTGCACCAAGCGCGGTAGACGTCGTAGAGGCGGGCGGAGGGGAGGGTGCTGCCCGGCTCGCGCGTAAGGCAGTCCCCGACAAACTGCTGCATCTTGTCCATTTCGAGCCGGTATTCCTCGTTTGCCCGGTCGATGCACGGGCAGGGCGGCAGGCCTTCGCGATACCAGTCCACCGCGCCCTGTACGGCCCAGCGGAAGATCCCCGCCTTTTCCTCCCGCAGCTTGTCGCCGAGCTGCGGATCCTTTTTCTCCGGCGGAATCTGCACCGTGAACGGCAGAAGGCGGATGCGCCGCCAGATGCCGTAATCCGAGTGCTTGATGATCGGCTTGTAGTTGGTGGCCATCAGAATCTTGAATTCCGGCCGGAACTCGAACTCCTCCTTGTAAAGCCGCCGCGCCGTGATCACGTCGTCGCCGGTCATCGTTTTTACAAGCGCCTCGTCGAGCACGCAGCCGCCGGACGGCTCGGAGGTTGTCGTCAGCCGCACGCCCTTGAGACGGGCGAGGTCGGAGCGCGCGCCGGAGCCGCCGCCGCGGTCGCTGCGCATGATGGTTTCCGCCTGCGCGTTTTTTGTATAGTCGCCGAACAGGGAGGCAATTGTGTTGACGAAGGTGCTCTTTCCGTTCGAGCCGCTTCCGTAGAGGAAGAAGATGCACTGCTCCCGCGTGGAGCCCGTCAAAAAATACCCGACCATACGCTGGATGTACCGCTGCAGCGCCTTGTCGCCGCCGGTGACGTCGTCGAGGAAGGCGAGCCAGCGCGGACAGGCCGCGTCGGGCAGGTACTCGGCGTCGGCGAGCATGGAGAAGCAGAGCTTCCGGTCGTGCGGGCGCAGCTGCCCCGTCTTGAGGTCGAGGATGCCGTTGCGCACGTTGAGCGCGTCCTTGTACCGATCAAGCTCGTTCGGCAGGATGGGGATGCCCGGCAGGTGCTGCGCCTCGTGGAGCATGGCCTCCTTTGCCTTGCTCGAGCGCGTCCGGCGGACGTGCTTTAGAAGTTCCTCACGGTTCGGCAGCGTCTCAGCGTCCCGGACGAGCTGCTGCAGCAGCTCATCGGCGAGGCGCTTGACCTGCCCCGTCTGATCCTCCGTCCAGCGGCAGCCGTCCCAGATCATCCACGTTTTATCGATGTGATTAAAGCGCACATCGCGGACGTAGGCGTCGCGGAAGCGGTGCGCGTTGCCTGTGTCGTCGTAGGTGTAGAGCGAGGGGTCGGCGTCCGACACCGGTTCCCGCGGCGCGCCTGCGGAGGACGGCGGGGACGGGGGAGAGCGGAACGCGGCGTCCGGCGGCTCCTCGGGAAGCGGAGGCTGCGCCGGCCGGGAGGGACGCTCGCGCTCGAGTGGGACGAAGCCGCTTTGCAGCTGGCGGACGGCGCGATCGATGGTATACTCACCGTAGGTGCGGCCTCCTCCCACCGAGCGATCCCATTTTTTGCGGTACAGGCCGGACGCGCGGAACAGCCGGTCGATGCGCTCTTTGTCCCCGTTGCACCAGAAGGCCAGTCGGTTGACGAGCGCGAAGTCCGCCTCGCTCTGGGAGGGGTACTGCGGCGGCGCCCAGTCCCCGCGGTAGAGCCGCTCGACCTCGTCCCCGTTTTTCGCGCGGAAGGCGATGCGCAGCAGATCCTCGTCGCTCAGCTCGCGCACGCTCCCGCCCGTGCGCGTCTCGTTCCCCCGGAAAGCGGCGGAAGGCTCCGGGGCGAGACGCATCTGCTCCGGAGCCCTGCGCGGGAAGTATTTTTCGTGCAGCCGCGCGAGCGCTTCCGTGCAGTCGCGCAGCGGGTAGGGATTCCCGTCCTCGTCGCAGACGGGATTTCCCGTGACGGTGAAGTATCGCCCCGTGTCGTACATTTCCAATCCCAGCGCCGGTACCTTGCGGCCCTCGCGCGACGGGAGAGAACCCTTACAAAGAATGTGGACGCCCGTTCCGCTCGGCGAGAGCTCCGCGTAGCTCCCGAGGGCCGAGAGAAACTCGCGGGCGAGCGCGTTCAGCTCGCCGTCCTCGACGCAGTGATCGAGGTCGACGCCGCAGATGCCGCGCCCGAGCTGGATGCCGAGTCCCTTCGCGCCGTACTGCTCGACGGCGCGGCAGGCGTCCTCAAACGTCCCCCACGTCGCCGGGCTGCGGCAGTCCGCCGGGGAAAGCTTGCCGTTCCCGTCCGGGAAGGGGGAGAGGGGCATTTTATTCGGGTAGCGGTGGCACACCCACTGCGGCAGCGCCCGCAGCTCCCACGGGATGGCGGTGTAATCCATTGGCGCCCCTCCTTACGCTCTGTTCGGGTCTCCCCGGCCGAAGTAGTCGTTGATGTAAATTTTGCCCTTGTCGAGCGCGATGCGCGCCATCACGCCGCGAAGCTTATCCTTCAGGCCGGGCAGCTCGCGCGGGCTTGACGCCGGGCAGGAAAGACGAAGCAGATCCCGCCGCAGGTAGTCGGGCAGCTCATCCCCGTAGGGGTACCACTTTTGAATGATTCTCCCCTTGTCGACGCCGGACAGAAGCCGCATTGTGATGCAGAAGCTCCATCTTCCGCGCCCGGTGTTTTCGCAGCAGGCGTTCGTGATGATCGCCAGCTGCCGTTCCATTTCTTCCATCCCTATGCCTCCTCTATCTCATTCATGGGGAAAAACTCCCCGTATCTCTCGGCGGCGTACATCCCCACATAGACGGCGGCGCGCTCCGGCTCAACGGGATAAAGGCAGGGCTGCACGCCGGAGGCGTCCGTCAGAAACCAGCGCCCGTTTTTCGTGTGGTAGAGCGTGCTGTCGCCGAAATCGAGAATTTTTTCCGCTTTGCGGGTATCGTACATCAGCTTACTGTAAATGGCTTTCATGACTCTTCCTCCAACCGTGCGCCGCAGCGGCGGCAAAACGTATCGTGCCGGGAGACGAGGCTGCCGCAGGCGTTGCAGCGCCACGCTGTCCGGGACACGCCGTCCGTGT
This sequence comes from uncultured Clostridia bacterium, assembly GCA_944380675.1. Lineage (GTDB taxonomy): Bacteria > Bacillota > Clostridia > Oscillospirales > Acutalibacteraceae > Caccousia. The sequence continues at coordinate 6,839 of CALWIH010000105.1, forward strand.
GCGGGAGCTGGCTTTTTCCCGCGCAGCGCCGGAGCCGCCTCTCCTGAAGCAGGGCGTGCAGCGCAGCGCGCCGGCACTGGGAAAGCTCGTCGTGCAGCCCCTCGTCGTGGCGCACCCAGTAGCCGAAAAATTCGATCGCCTTGTCGAGCACAGCGTCGTCAAATTGCATCGTCATCCTCCATTGGTGGCAGCTCGTCGTCGGAATCCGCAAGCGCGAGGTTCGCGGCGCGCTGCGCCATCGTGTAAAGCTCGTCCCGTTGACGCTCGAGCTGCTCCGCGCACTGCCGGAGCTCACGCGCGGCGACGGCCACCGGCACAAGCCGGAAGAAGGTGCGCAGCTGGTCGGCCGCGGCCTGCACCGACTGTGTGAAGCGGAAGGCCGCCTCGACGGCCTCGTCCTCCGGGACGGGCTCGAGTTTCGCGGCCCTCGCCTCCTCGAGCTCTTCGCGCAGCGCTTCGAGCTGGCGGCGGTTTGCCTCATTCGCCACCCGCGCGCCCTCGAGCCGAAGGGCTTCCTTTTCCGATTCCGGAATTTCCGGCTTTTGATACGGCCGGGCACGCAGGTGGTCGACCTCCCTGCGAAGGGAAGCGAGCGCGCGTTCCTTTGACTCAACGTTTTCGCGGAGCACTCCGACCGTATCACGCGTTGCGCGCAGGCAGGATTCCATCTCCTTTTTCTCTGCCTCCATCTGCGCGGCGCGGATGCGCTCGTCGCCGAGCTTCCGCTCGGCGGCCTCCCGCGCCCTGACAGCCTCGTTTTTTTCCTTGATTGCGGCCTGCAGCTCGCGCTTTGTCATCTCGTCGACCGTCTTTTCCCGCCCGTTCACGGTGTGCGGCTCGGCGATAAATTCCTCCCGCTCCTCCGGCGGGAGCTGCAAAAGAGCGAGGAGTTTGGTGTAGGGCAAATCGATCACCGGTGATCGATTTGAACCATATTCGGATGCGATTTTCATGAACCGTTTCGCTGTTCCAAGAGAAAATTCCACGCTCTTTTCGAGCCAGGCTTCCCACTGCCCGTGCGGGAGCTGCTCCTTTGCCTCGAGCAGGCGCTTGCCGATTTCCACAATGCACTGCCCCGCCTGCGCCTTGTAAAACTGGATTTCCTCCGTAATTGCCGAGAGCGGCCGGGAAGACGGGGAGGAGGGCGTTGACTCCGCCTTTTTTGAGAGCATAGCTTCACCTTCTTCTTCGACTTTGTAAAGCCGCGTCTGTCCGCGATCGATATATTCGCGATTGATGAGCGGATGAGACTTCTTACCATCATCCAAAATGACGCGCTCATGAAACCTTCCATCTTCTTCCCATCGCGCAAACTCAATGATGACGGCATACTGCAGCCAGGTATGCGACTGCGTCGATACGTCAAGGATCACCGGCATACCGGTTTTCAGCTCCGGCCAGCTAAGCAGCGGGCCGTGCTTTTCTACATAGTCGCCGGGGGATAACGTGCTGTTCATACCCGGCCATCCTTCCCGTTATCCGCCGGTTTGCTCCCCCGCAAACTCAGCATCTTCTCACGCACAAGCTTGTCGATGGTTCTTCCGTGATCGCGGAAGCCTGCCATAGCCGTCAGCTTTTTGAGGTTCCCCGCCGTCTGCGCGGTGACGAGGAGGCTCAGGCGGCGGAGATTTTTCTTGTCTCTGCTCATGTGCATCACATCCCTTCCCCGTCAAAACGGCAGGTCGTCCCCGCTGAGCGCGTCGCCTTCCTCGTCCTCCTGGGCGGCGGAGCTGCCGGAGGCCGAAGCGCCGGCTGCGTACGCGGGCGGCTCGGGAAGGGGAGGCGCGTCGTGTCGGGCGGAAGTGTCTCCGCCGAAGGCCGCGTGCTCGGCGATCAGCTCGGTGACGTACTTTTTTTCGCCCTCCTGCGTGGTGTAGGAGCGCGTCTCCATGCGCCCCTGCACAAGGATGGGCTTGCCCTTGCGAAAATATTTGCA
>CALWIH010000106.1 GCA_944380675.1 uncultured Clostridia bacterium
GTTCTGTGGTCGAACGGGGAAATCAGATCAAACATCATAACTTACCTCCAAAGCAGGCGCCGTGCGGCGCGTTTTTTTCTTTTCATGGAGAGGGCTCATTCCCGCCCCCTTGGAACAGTTATCAGTATACGGTTTGATTGTGAAGGAATTTCGCGGATTTCATGAACAGACTGTGAAAATTTAGCACTCAATAAATATGAGTGCTAAAAGAACAGCATAAACGCCAACGCAGAGCCGTTTCGGAAAATTGCATCCCGAATTTTACAAAGGCGGGGGTGGTAAGTCCCGGCGATTTGATTTATACTATTCCTATAAGATTAGCGCCACAGGGAGGGATTTCCATGCAGCCTGTCAACCGCATCTTTTTAATTGTCCTCGACAGCCTCGGCGTCGGCGAAGCGCCGGACGCCGCCGATTTCGGCGACGCGGGCAGCGACACGCTCGCCTCCGTCTGCGCGAGCGCCTGCTGCGCCGTGCCGAACCTCCGGAAGCTCGGCCTGTTCAACATCGACGGCGTCTCCTGCCGCCCTGCCGCCGCCGAACCGCAGGGCTCGTTCGCCCGCCTGACGGAGTCGTCGAAGGGGAAGGACACGACCATCGGCCACTGGGAGCTTGCCGGCCTGCTCTCGCCGAGACCGCTGCCGACGTACCCGCACGGCTTCCCGCCGGAGGTGATACAGGCGTTTGAGAAGGCCACAGGCAAAAAGACGCTCTGCAACCGCCCGTACTCCGGCACCGAGGTCATCCGGGACTACGGGGAGGAGCAGCTGCGGACGGGCGCGCTCATCGTGTACAGCTCCGCGGACAGCGTCTTTCAGATTGCCGCCCACGAGTCGATCGTCCCCGTTGAGGAGCTGTACGGGTACTGCCGCGCGGCGCGCGCCCTCCTGCGGGGCGAGCACGGCGTCGGGCGCGTGATTGCCCGTCCGTTCGCGGGGGAGTGGCCGTTTGTGCGCACGCCGCGCCGCCACGACTTCTCGCTCGAGCCGCCCTCGGAGACCATGCTCGACCGCCTGAAGGCCGCCGGGCTCGACGTCCTCGCCGTCGGGAAAATTCACGACATCTTTGCCGGGCGCGGCGACACGGAGCACGTCTTCACCGCCGGGAACACGGAGGGCATCGGGAAGACGCTCGCCCTGACGAAGCGTCCCTTCCGCGGCCTTTGCTTCGTTAACCTCGTCGATTTCGATATGCTCTACGGCCACCGCAACGACCCGGACGGCTACGCGCGGGCGCTCTCCGAGTTTGACAGCGCCCTTCCCGCGCTGCTCGGCGGCCTCGGGGAGGGGGACGCGCTGATGATCACCGCCGACCACGGCTGCGACCCCGCGACCCCGTCGACCGACCATTCCCGGGAATATACGCCGTGGCTGATTGCCGGCCCGGCGGCGAGAAGCGGCGTCAATCTCGGCACGCTGCCCACCTTCGCCGACGTGTCCGCCACCGTCCTCGACGCCTTCGGCCTTCCGCCGCTCGCCGGGACGTCCCGCGCCGCGGCGCTGTTTCGCTGAACGCATCTATCCATAAAATGAACCGCCTGAAAGGAGACGACGCTCATGTCTACCCCGCACAACGCCGCTGAACCCGGCGCCATCGCCAAGACCGTCCTGATGCCCGGAGACCCGCTCCGCGCGGAATTCGTGGCGAAAACGTACCTCGAGAACCCCGTCTGCTTCAACACCGTCCGCAATATGCTCGGCTTCACGGGAACGTACCGCGGCAAGCCCGTGTCCGTCATGGGCAGCGGCATGGGAATGCCGTCCATCGGCATCTATTCCTACGAGCTGTTCCATTTTTACGGCGTCGACCGCATCCTCCGCATCGGCACGGCGGGCGGCATTGCCGACGGCGTGCAGCTGCGCGACGTGATCGTCGGCGTCGGCGCGTGTACCGATTCCAACTACGCCGCCCAGTACCGGCTCCCCGGCACGTTCGCCCCGATTGCGAGCTTCCGCCTCGCGGAGAAGGCCGTACAGGCCGCGCGCCGCCTCGGCGTCCCCGTCAAGGCGGGGAACGTGCTCTCGTCCGACCTCTTTTACGGCGACGACGAAGGCTCCCTCGCCGCGTGGAAGAAGATGGGCGTCCTCGCCGTCGAGATGGAGAGCGCCGCGCTCTACATGAACGCCGCCAGAGCTGGGAAGGAGGCGCTCTGCCTGCTCACGATTTCGGACTGCCCGCTGCGCGGCGAGTCCCTGCCCGCGGCGGAGCGGCAGACCACCTTCACACAGATGATGGAAATCGCGCTGGAAACGGCGGAATAAGGAGGAAAACGTGATGGAGCTGGATACCATTCTGCGTACGGTCGATCACACGCTGCTTGCGCCCGCGGCGCGCCTTTCGGAGATCCGCGCCCTGTGTGAGGACGCGGTTCGCTATCGCACGGCGAGCGTCTGCATCCCGGCCTCGTATGTAAAGGACGCGAAGGCGTTCGTCGGGGACGCTGTCGCCGTCTGCACCGTCATCGGCTTCCCGAACGGCTATGACACGACGGCGTCGAAGGTCTTCCAGGCCGCGGACGCCATTGGAAACGGCGCGGACGAGATCGACATGGTGGTGAACCTCGGCTGGGTCAAGGACGGCCTGTTCGACCGCGTCCTCGAGGAGATCCGCGCCGTGAAGGACGCGTGCGGCGCGCGTATTTTGAAGGTCATCGTCGAGACGTGCCTGCTCACAGCGGAGGAGAAAATTCGCCTGTGCGAGGTCGTCACCGCGTCCGGCGCGGACTTCATCAAGACGTCCACCGGCTTCTCGACGGGCGGCGCGACGTTCGAGGACGTCGCCCTCTTTGCCGAACACGTCGGGCCGAACGTGCGGATCAAGGCCGCGGGCGGGATTTCCACCCTCGCCGACGCGGAGCGCTTCCTTGAGCTCGGCGCGTCGCGGCTCGGCACAAGCCGCATTGTCCGCCTCGTGAAGGAGGCGGAGCGGGCATGACGGGGGAGGAGGCGCGCCGCCTGGCGCGGGCCGCTCTCAGAGCGCGGGACAACGCGTACGCCCCGTATTCCCGCTGGACGGTCGGCGCGGCCCTCCTCGCGAAGGACGGCTCGCTGACCGTGGGCTGCAACATTGAGAACGCCGCCTACGGGCCGACGAACTGCGCGGAGCGTACGGCGCTCTTTTCCGCCGTCGCGCAGGGGAAGCGCCGCTTTCTCGCCGTCGCCATAGCCGGCGGGCGCGAGGGGGAGCAGCCGCGCGACTTCTGCCCGCCGTGCGGCGTCTGCCGGCAGGCGCTCGCGGAATTCTGCGGGCCTGAGTTGGAAATTCTGCTCGTTCGGAGCGCGGAGGAGGCGGAGCTGCACACGCTCGGCGAGCTGCTGCCCCTCGCCTTCACCCCGGCGAGCCTTGCGCAGGGAGAGGAGGAAGCGCTGTGAGAATGTACGACATCATTGCGAAAAAGCGCGACGGCGGCGAGCTTTCCGACGAGGAGCTCGCGTTCTTCGTGAAGGCCTATGTGCGCGGCGATATCCCCGACTATCAGGCAAGCGCCCTGCTCATGGCCATCTGCCTGCGCGGGATGACGCCGCGCGAGACGGCGCGCCTGACGCTCGAGATGGAGCACTCCGGCGACACGGTCGACCTGTCCTCCCTCGAGGGCGTCAAGGCCGACAAGCACAGCACCGGCGGCGTCGGCGACAAGACGACGCTCGTCGTCGCCCCGATCGCCGCGTCACTCGGCGTGCGTATGGCGAAGATGAGCGGCCGCGGCCTCGGCCACACGGGCGGCACCATCGACAAGCTCGAGTCCATCCCCGGCCTGCGCACCGACCTCCCGCGCGACGAATTCCTCCGCATTGTCCGCGAGGTCGGCGTCTGCGTCGCCGGGCAGACGGGCAATCTCGTCCCCGCCGACAAGAAGCTCTACGCGCTGCGCGACGTCACCGCCACGGTGGAGAGCATCCCGCTCATCGCCTCGAGCATCATGAGCAAGAAGCTCGCCGCCGGCGCGGACTGCATCCTGCTCGACGTGAAGACGGGCAGCGGCGCGTTCATGAAGACGCTCGAGGACGCGCGGACGCTCGCGCAGGCGATGGTGGAGATCGCCGCCCACGCGGGCAAACGCGCCGCCGCCCTCATCACCGACATGGATCGCCCGCTCGGAAACGCCGTCGGCAACGCGCTGGAGGTCATGGAGGCGTGCGAGACGCTCCGCGGGCGCGGCCCCGCCGATTTGACGGAGCTATGCGTGGAGCTCGCCGCCGGCCTGCTCGTCATGACGGGAAAGGCTTCTGACTTTACGGAGGCGCGCACCCTCGCGCAGGGCCAGATCGAGAACGGGCAGGCGTTCGCGAAGCTGCGGGAGATGGTCGCCGCGCAGGGCGGAGACGCCGCCGCTCTCGACGATTTCCGCCTGCTCTTTGCACCCGTCGTCCGGTACGAGGTACGCGCCGGGGAGGACGGCTTCCTCTGCGGCATCGACACAGAGCGCTGCGGTGCGGCGTCCGTCGAGCTTGGCGCGGGCCGCGAGAAAAAGGAGGACGCCATCGACCCGAGCGCGGGGCTTATCCTGCGCAAAAAGCCCGGCGACCGCGTCCGCGCGGGGGATGTTCTCGCCGAGTTCTTCGCCGCTTCCGAGTCGCAGTGCCGCACGGCGGAGGAGACCTTCCGCGCCGCGCTCCGCTTCGGCGAAGCTCCGCCGGAGCCGCGTCCGCTCATCTTTGACCGCATCGGCTTCTGATTTGCAGTTTTTTCAATTTTCCTCTTGACACTTCCCTTACGTCAGTTTGTATGATGAAGGCGGAAGCTGAGGCGCGGCGCTGTGTTTTCCGCACGGGGAAGCACTGCGCCGCACGACAGGGGAAGGAGTATGCAGGATGAAAATCAAAGAGGTATGCGACAGAACAGGGCTCACGGAGCGCGCCGTCCGCTTCTATGTGGCGAAGGGGCTCGTCTCGCCGGAGCTTATCGTACGAAATGACAGGGAATACCGCGAGTACAGCCGGGAGGACGTGCAGGCGCTCCGCGACGTCAGCGACCTGCGCAAGCTCTCCTTCAGCATCGAGGAAATCCTGACGATGCAGAACAGCCCGGAGCGGATCGCCGAGGTGCTCTCCGTCCGCCGCGGCGAGCTCGCGCAGGAGGCGAAGGATAGGGAGCGGATCCTCCAAAGCCTGAACCGGATGGACGGCTCGTCCGTTCAGAACGTTCACCAGCTTGCGGCGCAGTTCCGCGCCGTCTCGGCGAGCCTGCCGAACCCGGACGTCACGCTGCGCTTTGACCGCCTCGAGGATTTGGAGGCCGAGGAGAAGGAGCGCGCGTATCAATCGTTCCTCGAGCGCCAGCGCCGCCTCTCCGAGACGGGGGAGAAGCTTGTCATCGCCATCATTGCGGCGCAGCTCGTCTCCGTCGTCCTCACCCTGTTCACCGGGAGCTTCAGCCTCCTCGGCAGCGCGCTGACCGCCGCCTGCTGCGTCGCCCTGTACCGCGGCGTGAGCTGGGTGCGCTATGTGATGGCGGGGCTGAATCTTCTCTCCGTCTTTGCGTTCCTGTTTCTTCTCGTGGAAGCCGTGTCTCTGGCCGAGGCGCTTCCTCTCTGGTTCTGGCTGCTTTTCGCGGCGCTTTTCGGCATCACGGCGGCGCAGTGCGGGCTGCTTTTTTTCAGCCGGGCGGTTTCGGAATTCATGTACGGCCAGTCGAGCGGGCGGTAAGGCGGATTTCCCGCCCTGGAGCGCTGTATTTCCTGATTTCAGCCGGTTTCTCCCAGGAAATCAGGCCGTTTCAAAAGATTTTCCCTGCTTTTTGTCAATACACACTGGAAATAAGACGAGAATTGTGTTACAATCCATATAGCTCCGCATCGGCCGCGGATCGCTTTGGCATGAGCACAAGGCAACATTATATCGAGGGGGTATTATGCAATGGCCGTATTGTCTCAGAACGAGAAAGAAAAAATCAATGCTTATTGGCGCGCATCCAACTACCTGGCTGCCGGGCAGCTTTACCTGCTTGACAATCCTCTCCTTCGCCGTCCGCTCACCCGCGACGACGTCAAGAAGAAGATCGTCGGTCACTGGGGAACCGTCCCCGGGCAGAACTTTGTGTACGTCCATCTGAACCGTGTGATTAAGAAGTACGATCAGGACATGATCCTGATCTCCGGCCCCGGTCACGGCGGCAACTTCTTTGTCGCGAACGCCTATCTGGACGGCACCTACAGCGAGGTATATCCGAACATCAGCCGCGACGAGGAGGGCATGAAGCGCCTCTTTAAGCAGTTCAGCTTCCCGGGCGGCATCTCGAGCCATGTGGCGCCGGAGACTCCCGGCTCCATCAACGAGGGCGGCGAGCTGGGCTACTCCATCGCGCACGCGTTCGGCGCGGTATTCGATAATCCTGACCTCATCGCGGCCGTCACCGTCGGCGACGGCGAGGCCGAGACGGGCCCGCTCGCGACGAGCTGGCAGTCCAACAAGTTCCTCAACCCTGTGGGAGACGGCGCCGTCCTGCCGATCATGCACCTGAACGGCTATAAGATTTCCAACCCGACCATCTTCGGCCGCATGACCCGTGAGGAGATCGAGAATTTCTTCCTGGGCTGCAGCTGGAAGCCGCGCTTCGTCGAGGGCGACGACCCGATGGAGATGCACGAGAAGATGGCCGAGGTTCTCGACGCCTGCGTCGAGGAGATTCACGACATCCAGAAGCGCGCCCGCGCCGGCGAGGATATGGGTCATATCCAGTGGCCGATGATCGTTCTGCGCACCCCCAAGGGCTGGACCGGCCCGAAGGTGGTCGACGGCAAGGAGATCGAGGGCACGTTCCGCGCGCATCAGGTGCCGATCGATATCACCCTCGGCACGCCGAAGCAGGAGGAGCACCTCAAGGAGATTGAGGAGTGGCTCAAGAGCTACCATCCGGAAGAGCTGTTCGACGAGAACGGCGCGCTCATCCCCGAGCTGCAGGAGCTGGCGCCCACGGGCGACCGCCGCATCGCGGCGAACCCACACGCCAACGGCGGCGCGCTGCTCCGCGAGCTGCGCACCCCCGATTTCCGCGACTACGCGGTCGACATCCCGTTCCCCGGCTCCGTCGAGAAGCAGGATATGATCGAGGTCGGCGGCTACATCCGCGACGTGCTCAAGCTCAACGAGGACGCGAAGAACTTCCGCGTTTTCGGGCCTGACGAGACGATGTCCAACCGCCTCTACAAGTGCTTCGAGGTCACGAACCGCGACTGGAACTCCACCATCGTGGACAACGACGAGTTCCTCTCGGCCGACGGCCGCATCATGGACTCCATGCTGTCCGAGCATATGTGCGAGGGCTGGCTCGAGGGCTACCTGCTCACCGGCCGCCATGGCTTCTTTGCCTCGTATGAGAGCTTCATCCGCGTCGTCGACTCGATGGTCGCCCAGCACGCGAAGTGGCTCAAGGTCTGCAATCAGCTCCCGTGGCGTCAGAGCATCGCGTCCCTGAACCTGGTTCTCTCCTCCAACGTGTGGCAGCAGGACCACAATGGCTTCACCCATCAGGATCCGGGCTTCCTGGATCACATCGCCAACAAGAAGGCAGACGTTGTCCGCCTCTATCTGCCGCCGGATACGAACTGCCTGCTTTCCTGCTTCGATCACTGCATCCGCAGCCGCGACTATGTCAACGTGCTGGTCACCAGCAAGCATCCGCGTCCCCAGTGGCTGACCATGGAGCAGGCTGTCAAGCACTGCACCCAGGGCGTCGGCATCTGGGATTGGGCCTCGAGCGACGCGGGCGAGGAGCCGGACGTCGTCATGGCCTGCTGCGGCGATACGCCTACGCTTGAGACGCTGGCCGCCGTCACGATTCTGCGCGACGCGATGCCCGACCTCAAGATCCGCGTGATCAACGTGGTCGACCTGATGAAGCTCGAGCCCAGCACGAAGCATCCGCACGGCCTGACCGACGCGGACTACAACGCGCTGTTCACGAAGGACAAGCCCATCATCTTCGCGTTCCACGGCTATCCGACGCTCATCCACGAGCTGACCTACGAGCGCGCCAACCGCAACCTCTCCGTCCACGGCTATCAGGAGGAGGGCACGATCACCACGCCGTTCGATATGCGCGTGCAGAACGAGATCGACCGCTTCCATCTGGTCAAGGACGTGCTCCTGCACCTGCCGCAGCTCGGCAACAAGGGCGCGTACCTCATCCAGGCCATGAACGACAAGCTGGTTGAGCACAAGCAGTACATCCATGAGGTCGGCCAGGATCTGCCCGAGATCCTCGACTGGAAATGGCATCTGCCGGAGCAGAAGTAAGCTTCGTTCCCCCATCACCGCGCAATAAAAATGCCGCTTCCCGGAGCAATCCGGGGAGCGGCATTTTCTGTTGTGCGCCCTCCCGCGGCGCGGGGCCGCGGGAGGGCGTGAAGCTCGTGTCGGGAAAACGGGAAGGGGGAGAGGCTCAGACCACGTCAATGATGCACTGGCGCGTCATGCTCGGCCCGTTCGCGGAGGCGTAGACGCCGACCTGTCCGGCCGCGACGCCCTTGAACGTGACGAGGTAATCGTTGCCCTCCTGCACCGTCTTCACGATCTGCAAGTAATTCGTGTTGCCGGAGGCAAACTGCGGCGCGCCGCCGCCCGTGACCGTAAACTTGAACGTGTAGGTCGCCCCGACGCGCAGGCTGAACTGCGCCGTCGTGTCGGACTTGATGGAGTAGCCGGAGCTCGTGCCCTTGCCTGTCGCGACGAAGGAGCAGGT
>CALWIH010000107.1 GCA_944380675.1 uncultured Clostridia bacterium
CTGCGCATAAATGGTGAGGCTGTCCCTCTGCGCAACCTGAATCCCGCCGTTGACGGTGAGATTGCAGCCGTCCTTGAGAATCAGGTGCACGTCGCCGGTGACGGTGACGCGCTGGGGACTGTCCTCAGTTCCGATGGTGACTTCGCCCTCCGCCACATACCAGCCATTGTTCCAAGTTGTCGGAGGATTATCGCTTGTAATTTCCGTATAATCGCTTTCCGCTTTGCTTTCGGTTGTCCATGTTACCTTATTTTCTTCTTCACTCCATGTTCCGACCAAATACTCGACCGAGCCCCCCGCCCACACGCTCGTCACGCACGGCATGGCGAGGATGAGAGCGAAGGTGAGGGCGAGGGAGAGGGATTGCTTCCAAAACCTGCGCTTCATCGTATCGGCAGCTCCTTCCGTTTTCCCCGCAGGCGGCAGACTGTTGAGGAAAAGGACACTTTTCCTCATAAAAAGGGGGATCCCCCTTTCGCGCCGCCGCGATGCGGGCATATTTCTTATTTTGCTGTCTTTATTATACCGAATATCGCACAAGAAGCGCAACCGTTTCCGCACATTTTTATGAAATCTTAAAAAAACCGGGCGGACAAGTCTCTCACGACCCGCCGCCCGGCTCCTTGAAAACTGTTTCCGCTCACGATTTTATAGAATTGCGCGGCGCGAAAGCGCCGCAACCGCAATTATTCATTATTCATCATTCATTATTCATTATTCATTCACTAAAAATCGATCCCGTCATTTTCCCTCTATATATATTCGCGCGGCTCCGCCGCGCCACCACACTTCTTCACTATTCACTATTACCTCTTACTTGGCGGAAGCGTCTTCGTCGGCCGAAGCCGCCGAAGAAGACGCTTCCGCCTGCGCCGGCGTCACCGTCTCGCCGCCGGGCTGCTCGGCGACCGCCGCGCCCTGCTGGACGAGGGCCGTCACGGCGGCCTGCACCTGCGCGTCGTCGGAGAGGGCGAGCTGGCGGCGGAGGTGCAGCTCGGCCTGATCGGCCTCGAGCGATTTCTCCACGTCCGGCGTGACGCCCGCGCCGGTGATGGCCGTGCCGTCGATGCGCAGGTACTCCGCGACGGAGAGCATGACAGCCGAGCCGTCGGAGAGCTGAATGACGTCCTGCTTCTCGCCGTGACCCGCCGTCGTCTCGCCGACGACGAGGCCCTTCTTATAGTCCTGAATGTCGGCGGCAAACAGCTCAGCCGCGCCGTACGTCGACGCGTTGACGAGCACGCTGACCGGCACGCCGATCTCGTTCGCGGCGCTCGTGTACTCGACGGTTACCGTCCCGGCGCTGTCGCGGCTGCCGACCGTGCCGCCCGCCGGGAGGAGGACGTCGAGGATGTTCGCCATGACCTCCATGTCGCCGCCGGAGTTGCCGCGCAGGTCAATCACGAGGCCGACGGCTCCGCTCTTGAGGAGCGACGAGAGCTCCGTGTTGAACTGGTCGTCCGCCCCCTCGCGGAACTGCGAGACGGCGAGATAGCCGACGTTGCCGTTGATCAGCTCCGCCGTGATGGAGCGCTGGACGTACTCGGCGCGGGTGACGGTGAGCGTCATCTGCTCCGCGACGCCGCCCTCCTCGGCGGCGGGCCGCAGGAGGGAGAGCTCGACCGTCGTCCCGGCCTGCCCGTCGAGCTTGTTGACGGCCTCGCCGTACGTCAGGCGGACGATCTCCTTCCCGTCCAGAGCGACGATCACGTCCCCCGTCCGGATGCCCGCCTTCTCCGCGGCGGAGCCGGAGAGCACGTCGACGACCTCCATGTTGCCGTCCTCGTCCTGCACCGTCGTAACGCCGACGCCGACGTTTTTGCCCGTCAGCCCGGCCTGATATTCCTGATATTTCGCGGCGGAGTAATACTTCGCGCCGGCGTCGCCGAGTCCCGCCACATAACCGGCGCAGATCGCGTCCTCGAGCGCCTCCTCGTCAATCGAGCCGACGTAGTCCTGCCGCACCTTCTGGTCGATCTCGCTGAGCTTCGCGTACATGGCCTGCCGCTCGTTGACGTCGGCCACCTTTTCATTGAAGCTCTCCATCGCGTAAACGTACGTCAGCGACACCGTCACCGCCGCGGCGACCGCCGCCATGGCGATTCCCGCGCCGATGGAAATTTTCTTGCCCACTGCGTTTCTCTCCTTCCTGCTCCGCCGCTGTGCTTTATGAGAAATAGCTCATCGGATTCTTGAGCGTCCCGTTCAAAATGACCTCAAAGTGCAGATGCGCGCCGAACGAGTCGCCCGTGTTGCCGACGTACGCGATCGTCTGCCCCTTCGTGACCGTCTGCCCCTGGGAGACGGCCAGGCTGCTCGCGTGCGCGTACCGCGTGACGTACCCGCCGCCGTGGTCAATATACACGCAGTTCCCGTAGGAGTTGTTCCACCCCGCCTTGATGACGACGCCGGAGTCCGCCGCCACGATCGGCGCGCCGTAGATGCTGCGCCCGCCCGTGCTCGCGATGTCAATCCCGCGGTGGTAGCCGCCGTACGTCCATTCCTGGAACCGCGTCGTCAGGCGCGTAAAGCCCGGCACCGGCCAGGTGAAATTGCCCGTGCTCGTGTAGCCGCCGCTGCCGGACGACCCGCCCCCGGACGGCTGCTGCTGCGAGGCGTAGTAGTCGGCGAGCCAGTCGTCGACGGCCTTGTCGGCGTCGGCCTTCGCCGCCGCGATGCGGTCGCTCTCCGCCTGCACGGACGCGACGCTCTGATTCAGCTCCGCGAGGACGCGGTCGGCCTCCGCCTGAACGGCGGCAAGCTCCGTGCGGCTCGATTCCAGCTCCCCGCGCGCCGCGGCGACCTGCTCCTTCTCGCCCTCAATCTCCGCCCGCTCGGCGGCGATGGCCTCCATGTCCTCCGTCAGCCGGGCGATCAGCTTCGTGTCGTGCTCCGTGATGATGTTGAGCAGCTCGACCTTCTGCGCCATGTCGATGACGCTCTCGGATTGCAGGAGAATTTCCAGCGTGCTCGCGTCGCCCATCATGTAGATGGCGCAGAGCCGCTCCTTGAGCGTCTCGACGTCCTCGTCGATATTCCGCTGCTTCTCCGCGATGGCCGCGTTCTTCTCCTCGATCGAGGCGTCGAGCGCCGTGATCTGCGCGGTGAGGGAGTCAATCTGCCGCTCAAGGTTCGAGACCTGGCTGTCGAGCGCGTTCTTGTACTCGAGCTGCTTGTCGCGGTCGTCCTTGAGGGCGGCGAGCTTTTCGTCGTTTTCCTTCTTCTCCTCCTCGAGGCGGGTCTGCTCCTGCTGCAGCTCCGCGAGCGTCGCGGCTCCCGCGCCCTGCAGCGGGAACAGGAACGACACCGTCACGGCCAGGGCGAGCGCCGCGAGGCGCAGGTGCTTTCTCCTCATGCTTCTTCCTCCCATCACAGCGAATCGAACCGCGGCGTCCCGAAAATCGAGCCGCCGCGGTATACAAATCGTAATATTGACGAATGATAGTACAATCCGGAATCAGCTGAACCAGTTGAACGGGTTCTGGCGGACGCCGTTGACGCGCACCTCGAAGTGCAGGTGATTGCCGGTCGAGTTGCCGGTGCTGCCGACGTACGCGATCGTCTGCCCCTTCGTGACGGTCTGGCCGACGCTCACGGCGAGGCTGCTCGCGTGCGCGTACAGCGTCGAGTACCCGCCGCCGTGGTCGATCATGACGTAGTTGCCGTAGCTGTAGTGGTACGTCGCGGCGACGACGCGTCCGGAGTCGGCGGCGACGATCTGCGCGCCGTACATATTGCGCCCGCCGCCGGAAACGTCGATGGCCTTATGCCCGCTGCTGTACCCGCAGCTGATGTTCGTGAAGCCCGGCACCGGCCAGGTGAAGTTGCCCGTGCTGACGTACCCGCCCGAGCCGTAGTTCGCCGAGCCGGACGAGCCCGAGGAGCCGGACGACGAATTGTTCTGCGCGGCCTGCTGGGCGTAGTAATCCTTCCACCACTGGTCGATCTCGTCGGAGGCGGCGGCCTTCTCCGCCGCGATGCGGTCGCTCTCCGCCTGCACCTCGGCGACGCTCTCGTTCAGCTCCGCGAGGACGCGCTCCGCCTCCGTCTGGACGGCGGCGAGCTCCGCGCCCGTGCTCTCAAGCTCCGTGCGCGCGGCGGAGACCTGCTCCTTCTCCTGCTCGATCTCGGCCTTCTCGTCCGCGATCTCCTCCATGTCGGCGGTCAGCTGGGCGATCAGCTTCGTGTCGTGCTCCGTGATGATGTTGAGCAGCTCGACCTTCTGCGCCATGTCGATGACGCTCTCGGATTGCAGGAGAATTTCCAGCGTGCTCGCGTCGCCCATCATGTAGATGGCGCACAGCCGCTCCTTGAGCGTCTCGACGTCCTCGTCGATGTTCTTCTGCTTCTCCGCGATGGCGGCGTTCTTCTCCTCGATCGACGTGTCGAGCGAACTGATCTGCGCGTTCAGCGAGTCGATCTGGCTCTGCAGGTTCCGCATCTGCGCGTCGAGCGCGTCCTTGTACTCCTGCTGCTTCGCCTGATCGTCCTTGAGGGCGGCGAGCTTCGCGTCGTTCGCCTTCTCCTCCTCCTCGAGGCGCTGCTTTTCCTGCTGCAGCTCCGTCAGCGAGGCGGCGAGGACGGACGAGCCCGTCCCCTGCAAAAGGCAGAGCGACAGGCCGAGGGCGAGCGCCGCTTTTCCGAATCGTTTCCAGAATTTCCGTTTCAATTCCGATTTCCTCCCATCAGGGGACGCCTTACGGTGCCGTAAACGCGCCGACGTCCTTGCGCAGATACCGGCCAAGCGAAATGAAGCCTCCCAGCACGCCGAAGGCGGCGCCCGCCAGAAGGAAGGTCAGCACAATCCGCAGCCGGTACGGGTCGAGCGGCAGCGGCGTGAAGAAGCTGAGGATGGAGAGCGACGAGATCACGTTGTCGTACGCGACGTTCAGGATCAGGCTCGCGAGCCCGCCCGAGACGAGGCCGATGATCATGCCCTCGACGAGGAACGGCACGCGGACAAACCAGTTCGTCGCGCCGACGGATTTCATGATGCTGATCTCCAGCCGCCTCGAGAACAGGGCGACGCGGATGGTATTCGCGATGATGAACAGCGACACGATGCCGAGCAGCAGGATGATCCAGAAGCACACCGTCGTAACCATGTCGTCGAGCTGGGTGAGCTGCTCCGCGATGTCGGAATAGTCGATGATCTTCTCGACGCCGTCGATCGCCGTGATCTGGGCGACCGTCTCGTCGTACAGGGCGAGGTCGGCCATCGAGATGCGGTAGGAGTCGGGCAGGAAATTATCCTCGCCCATGAGGCCCTCGAGCACGGTGCCGTTGTCGCCGAGCATTTCGAGCATCTCCTCGACGGCCTGATCCTTCGGCACAAGCTCGCACTCGGAAATGTTGTCGATGTTCTTGATCGCCTCGCCGACCTGCACGGCCTTGAGCGTCGGCAGCCCCTGCGTGCAGTAGACGGTGATGGAGTTGCTGCCCTCGACGCTCTGCATCGCGCTGTCGATGTTCATCGAGAACAGCACCGCCGCGCCGGTGAGCAGCAGGCAGGAGACGAGCACGCCGACGGAGGCGAAGCTCATCGTCCGGTTGGACCAGATATTTTTCGCGCCCTCCTTGAGGAGGTAGCCGAGACTCGAAAGCTTCATCAGCGCACCTCCACCTTTCCCGTGTCCGCCACAATCCGTCCGCCGTGGATCTCCACAATGCGGCGGTGGAAGTGCTTGACGAGGCTGTGCTCGTGCGTGACCATCAGCACGGTGGTGCCGTGCCGGTTGATTTCGCTCAGAAGGTCGACGATCTCAAACGAGAGCGCCGGGTCGACGTTGCCGGTGGGCTCGTCCGCGATGATGAGCTTCGGGTTGTTCACGAGCGCCCGCGCCAGGCCGACGCGCTGCTGCTCGCCGCCGGAAAGCTCCGCCGGCTTGCACTGCGCCTTGTCTTGCAGATCGACCAGCCCCAGGAAATACGGCACCCGGCGGCGGATCTCCTTGTTCGACGCGCCGACGACGTGCATCGCGAACGCGACGTTCTCATAGACGCTCATGTTGTCGATCAGGCGGAAGTCCTGAAACACGATGCCCATCGTGCGGCGCAGGTACGGGATCTGCCGGCGCTTGAGGTCGGTGACGACCGTGTCGCCGATGAGGATCGTGCCCTCGCTCGGCCTCTCCTCGCACATGATGAGCTTTAAAAAGGTGCTCTTGCCCGCTCCCGACGAGCCGACGATGAACACAAATTCTCCCCTGTCGATATGCAGGTTTACATGATTGAGCGCGTGCGTCCCGTTCGGATACATTTTGCTCACATTCTGAAACGTTATCACGAAAGCAACCTCATTTCCGATTTGCTGCCTTAATTCTTCCATAAACAGCGTGACGTAAAAAATGCGCGGCGTCCCTTGCCGGCTTGTTACCATAATACCAAGGGACGCCGCGCTTATTTTTCTGTAGAAGAAAAAATTTGTAATTATTTTGTAATCATTCCCCGATTTCTGGCGCGAATCAGAACTTCACCGGGTTGGCGGAGAGATACTTTTTGACCATGAGCGCCACCTTGAAGACGATCGCGTCCTCGAACTCGCGCAGATCGAGGCCGGTGATCTTCTTAATCTTCTCGAGGCGGTAGACGAGCGTATTGCGGTGGACGAACAGCTTGCGGCTCGTCTCGGAGACGTTCAGGTTATTCTCGAAGAAGCGCTGGATGGTAAAGAGCGTCTCGTGGTCGAGCGACTCGATGGAACCGCGCTTGAAGACCTCCTTGAGGAACATCTCGCACAGCGTGGTGGGCAGCTGGTAAATCAGGCGGGCGATGCCGAGGTTGTCGTAGCTGACGATCGGCTTCTCCGTATCGAACACCTTGCCGACCTCGAGGGCGACCTGCGCCTCCTTGAAGGAGCGCGCCAGATCCTTGATGCCGCTGACCGTCGTGCCGATGCCGACGACGCAGTGCGTGTAGAACTCGCTCGAGAGCGTGTCCACGATGGAGCCGGCCAGCTTGTCCAGATCGCGCGGCTCGATGCCGGTGCGGATCTCCTTGACGAGCGCGATGTCCGTCTCGTTGATGTTGATGACGAAGTCCTTCTGCTTATCCGGGAACAGGTTCTGCACCACGTCGTACGCGGAGACGTCCGTCTTGTTCGTGATCTTGATGAGCATACACACGCGGCTCACATCGGAGTTGAAGCGCAGCTCTCTCGCCTTGAGATAAATGTCGCCGGGGAGAATGTTGTCAAGAATCACGTTCTTGATGAAGTTTCCGCGGTCGTATTTTTCATCGTAATACTGCTTGATGCTGTTGAGCGATACGGCGAGCAGCGAGGCATACCGCGCCGCCTCCGGATCGTTGCCGGACACAAACACCGCGTATTCCGGGCGGGGATGGCTGCCGAAGGAGCGATAGGTGTATCCGTTGAGCACGAAGGTGCTGGGAGCCGCCATAACCTCTGCCGTAATGCTGTCGTTCACCTCGCCGATGCGCCCGAGCTCGCTGCACGCGATGATAACGGACGTCTCGTCGACTACGCCGATGGTGCGGTCAATCGCGTCGCGCATCTGGTGGATCACGCCCTGGAATAATCTGTTTGACATGAATCTCCCTCACTTTATCTGTTTGTTCAGGCAACCGCAAAGCTGACCGCCCCGCGGGGCCCGCCCCGCCCGGCTGCCTTTCTTTCGGTATGAAAAAACCTATTTACTATATTCTACACAAAAAGAAAAAACTTTTCAACACTTTCTTACGAAGAATTTTCCGGATTTCCGCATTCCCTTCCCGCCGCGCCGCCGCGGCCGCGCCCAAATCCCCCAAAAGACAAAAAGCCGCCGCGGAACATACCGTGTGGCACATTCCGCGGCGGCTATGAAAAATCGCTTAGTTCAGGATGGTTTTCTCGGTCTCTTTGTCGAACAGGTGCATCTTGTTCAGGTCGAACGCGATCTTCGCCTTGTCGCCGGCCCTCGCGGTGGAGGTGGGCTCCACGCGGGCGGTGATGGCGTTGCCGGCGCAGTTCAGGTACAGATAGGTCTCAGCGCCCATCAGCTCGGTAACCTCAACGTCGGCCTCGACGATGCCGTCGCTGACCTTCGCGAGGAAGTCGGGCTCGTCATGCACGTCCTCAGGACGGATGCCGAAGACAACCTCTTTGCCGACATAAGCGCCCAGATCGACGTCCTTGCACTTCGCGGCCGGGATCTTGATGCTGTACGGGCCGAAGGTGAGCGCGAAGTCCGCGCCGTTCTTCGCGATGGAAGCGTTGATGAAGTTCATCTGCGGCGAGCCCATGAAGCCGGCCACGAACTCGTTGCAGGGATAATCATACAGATTCTGAGGCGTGTCGACCTGCTGGATGAAGCCGTCCTTCATAACCACGATGCGGTCGCCCATGGTCATAGCCTCGGTCTGGTCATGCGTAACGTAAATGAACGTCGTGCCGAGTCTCTTATGTAACTTGGAGATCTCGGTTCTCATCTGCGCACGGAGCTTCGCGTCCAGGTTGGAGAGCGGCTCGTCAAGCAGGAAGACCTTCGGGTCACGGACGATGGCACGGCCCAGCGCAACACGCTGTCTCTGGCCGCCGGACAGAGCCTTCGGCTTTCTGTCGAGCAGATGGGAAATGTCAAGAATGCGGGCAGCCTCTTCGACGCGGCGCTTGATCTCATCCTTCGGGGTCTTGCGCAGCTTCAGGCCGAACGCCATGTTGTCAAACACGGTCATGTG
>CALWIH010000108.1 GCA_944380675.1 uncultured Clostridia bacterium
AAGAATGAAACGAAAAGCCTTTTCCGGAGCGCAGAGGCGGCTGCTCGCGTACGCGGCCGTGTTCTGCGCCGTCCTCTCCGCCGTGCCGCCCGTGAGCGCGATGCACATCATGGAGGGGTATCTGCCCGCCGGGTACTGTGTCGTGTGGGGCGTGCTCTGCGTGCCGTTCCTGATCGCGGGCTATCTGCGCATCCGCGGCACGCTCGCGGAGCACAGGAGCCTTTTGACGCTGTTCGCCGTGTCCGGCGCGTTCATCTTTGTCATCTCGTCGCTGAAAATCCCGTCCGCCACGGGCAGCTGCTCGCACATGACGGGCACGGGACTCGGCGCGATTCTGTTCGGGCCTGCCGCCGTTTCGCTGCTCGGGCTGCTGGTTCTCCTGTTTCAGGCGCTGCTGCTCGCGCACGGCGGCCTGACGACGCTCGGCGCGAACACCTTCTCGATGGCGATCGCCGGGCCGTTCCTCGCGTACGGGGTCTATTTTCTTTGCGGAAAGCTGCGCATGAACAAAAAGCTCAGCGTTTTCCTCGCGGCGGCGCTCGGGGATATGTTCACCTACTGCGTCACGGCGGCGCAGCTCGCGATGGCGCACCATGCCGACACGACGGTCGGCGGCGCGTTCGCGAAGTTCCTGCTCGTCTTCGCGCCGACGCAGCTGCCGCTCGCCGTCATCGAGGGAATTCTGACCGTCCTCATCGTGATGGGCCTTGAGAGCTTCGCCGCGCCGGAGCTGCGCAAGGCCGGTTTTCTGGAGGTGCGCTGAGATGAAGAAAAAAGCAACCGTGGCCGTCCTGCTTCTGGCTGTTCTCCTGCTTGCGCTCGTCCCGCTCTTCGCGCTGCGCGGCGCAGAGTTCGGCGGCTCCGACGACGCGGCGGGGGACGTGGTCGCCGAGGTGAACGCCTCCTATGAGCCGTGGGCGGCTCCCGTGCTCGAGACGCTGATCGGCGGGGAGCTTCCCGGCGAGGTCGAGAGCCTGTTCTTCTGCGTCCAGACGGGCGTCGGCGCCGGTGTGATCGCGTTCTTCGCGGGGCGCTTTGTCGAGCGCAGGAAATGGCAGAGAGCCTCCGGCGGGGAAAAGCGGGAGGCTGCGCCGTCCGCCGCCCTCCCCGAGGACGCGCCGCGCCTCTGAAAAAGGGAGCGATGCCATGCTTTCCCTTGACAAGCTCTGCTATCAGTCGAAGCTCCGCTCCCGCAGCGCGGCGGAGAAGTTTGCGTTCGCGGTGCTCACGCTCTGCGTATGCGTCTGCTGCCGCCGCGCGGCGGTGTCCTGCGCCGTCCTGCTCGCAATGGGACTGATGACCGTCTGCCGCGGCGGCGTGCCGCTGCGGCGGTATCTTCGGCTGCTCCTCCTGCCGCTGTCCTTTCTCCTTCTGAGCGCGCTGGCGATTGCGGTGCAGGTGCAGCCCGCGCCGCTCGACCTGTTCGCCGTCCCGCTCGGGGGCTGGTTCCTCACGGGCAGCAGCGCGGCGCTCGCGTACGCGCTCACGCTCTCCGTGACGGCGCTGGCCGCGGTATCGTGTCTGTACTTTCTTACCCTCACGACGCCGGTGCCGGAGCTCCTTGACGTGCTGCGCTGGCTGCGCTGCCCGAAGCTCGTCACCGAGCTGATGCTTCTGATTTACCGGTTCATCTTCGTCCTGCTCGAGACGGCGTCCGCAATCGGCGTCTCGCAGCGCTGCCGCCTCGGAAACCGCGACGGCAGGACGTCGCTGCGATCCTTCGGGCAGCTCGGCGCGGTGCTGCTGGTGCGATCCGCCAGGCGCGCCGACGCTCTCTATGCCTCGATGGAGGCCAGATGCTACGACGGCGAGCTCCGCGTCCTGCCGGAGAGCCGTCCGCCGCGGGCGCGGGCGCTGCTCGCGGTGCTCGCGTTCAACCTTGCGCTCGTACTGTTCACGGTTTGGAGAGGAGGAATGGGATGAACGACATCCTGCTGCGGGCGGAGGAGCTCCGCTACACCTACGACGGCGGAGACGCTCCCGCCCTCGACGGCCTCTCGCTGCGGATCCGCAGGGGCAGCCGCGTCGCCCTGATGGGCGCGAACGGCAGCGGCAAGTCGACCTTCCTGCTCTGCTGCACCGGCGTCTGCCGCCCGCAGAGCGGCCGCCTCGAGTTCGGCGGGGAGGAGGTCTCCTTCCGAAAAAAGGACCTGCTCCGCCTGCGCCGCCGCGTCGGCATCGTCTTTCAGGATCCCGACAACCAGCTCTTTTCGGCGAGCGTTCTGCAGGAGATTGCGTTCGGCCCGCTGAATCTCGGCCTTTCGCCCGAGGAGGCGCGGCGCGAGGCGGAGATCGTGATGGAGAGGCTCGGCATCACGCCGTTTGCGCACAAGCCGGCGCACGCGCTCAGCGGCGGGCAGAAGAAGCTCGTCTCCATCGCGGACATTCTCGTCATGCGGCCCGAGCTGATTCTGTTCGACGAGCCCGCCGCCGCCCTCGACCCGAAGCATGCCGCGATCGTGAACCGCATCATCGAGGGCCTGACGGCGCAGGGCATGACGGTGCTCCTCTCGACGCACGACGTGGATTACGCGTACGGGTGGGCGGACGAGGTTATCCTCTTTCACGAGGGGCGCGTCCTGCGGCAGGGACCCGCGGACGAGGTGCTGCGCGACCGGGAGGCTCTGCTCGCGGCGAATCTGCAGCTGCCCGCCGTCCCGCGCTTTTACGACGCGCTCTGCGCCGCGGGCGTTCTCGACCCGTCCGTCCCGTGCCCGCGCACGATGGAGGCGCTCGAGACCCTGATTTCCGCCCGGCGCGCGGAGCCGTAAAAAAACAGCCTGTCCGGAAGGAAACCGGGCAGGCTGTTTTGATTGCAGAGGACGCTTACGAATAGGAGACCTTGAGCGACGTCTCCGCCGGCACGCGCATGGCGGCGCTGCGGGTCAGGACGCACTTGTGCCCCGAGAAGGTGTAGGTGCCCTCCTCCAGCGGATCGCCGAGCAGGGAGCCGGCGGCGAACCGCGCGAGGAAGCGGCGCGCCTCCTCCATGGGGGCTTTGATCCTCACCATCTCGAGCTCCTCGCGGTCAAAGGCGTCCATGCCGCAGGTGTAGCCGGTGAGGCCGTCCTTCTCGGGGAGGAGAAAGACCCAGATCATGAGCAGCGAGGCCATGCCGTCTCCCCGGAGCTTTTCCGCCTCCCTGCGGTACCAGCCGGGCTCATACAGGACGTAGTTGTCGAAGATGGCGCAGACGTTCTCGTACCACCCGAAGACGGACAGCAGCTTGATGAACGTCTCCTTGCACTCGAACGGCGACGCGCCCTGCGAGACGAGCGATACGAGAAAGTGGGAGTTGTGGCGCTTCGCGGCGTCGGAGCCATCCTTCCAGGCGGTGTTGTGGAGCGCGGCGAGCTTCATCATCTTGTCCGATACCGGCCGATCCTTCAGCTTTATGCTGACGAGGCAGCCCGGCAGATAGAACAGCAGCTCGCCCTCCTGCCGATCGCCGATCTCCGCCGCGTCAAGCCCCCAGCTGCGCTTGAGCGTGCGCAGATAGCTGTCCTGGTTCAGGTAGGGATCGTCCAGCAGAACGCAGGTGTCGAGATGGAAGTCCTCGCCCTGACTGTTTTTCGGGACGTCGTCCTCCTCTTCGGGCTCGGAGCAGAAGCCCTCGTCCTCGCCTTCCTCCTCACCGTCGTCCTCGCTCTCCGCTTCCTCGTGTTCCGCCGCCTCGGCCTCCTCGAGAAAGGTCTCCACGGCGCGCGCGGCGTCCTCGTTTTCCGGGTCGAGCCTGAGCCAGCGCTTCGCGTAGCGCACGGCGAGGTCAAGCTCTCCGGTGTACTCGAACGCGAAGGCGATGCGCATATTCCACTCGGGAATGTCGATCCCCTCGTCCCACACGCCGTCGAGCGCGCTGAGCGTCCACTGCATCAGGATGTCCTTCTGCTCGTCGGGGAAGGAGTCGTCGTGATAGACGGCGTTCTGACAGGCGCGCGCGAACAGGTAGGCGACGCGGTAGGCGTGCTCCTCCCCGGCGATTGAAAGCGCCTTCTCGAGCTCACGGATGCAGTCGGCGTACCGATCCTCCTTGTTCCATTCGTCGATCTGCTCGAAGAATTCCTCCGCCGTCTCGGGCGAAAAGGGGATGCCGTACTCATAGTCCTGTGCCATAGCCAGTTTCCTCCTTGTCGTTTCGGGATGGGAACGTGCGTCAGAAGAAAGCGGGGAACCAGAAGGCCATCAGAAAGCCGCAGACAAAGGAAGCGCCGTTCGCGGCGGCGGCATAGGCGATTGCCCGCCCGTTTGAAACCGGCTTTCGCCCGAGGGGAGACAGCCAGCGCGTATATATCATCGCTTCCAGACCGAACACCGCGGCCTCGAGCAGCAGATAGGCCGCCACAAAGGCGAAGGAGCCGTTCAGATAGGAGATGAGGGCGAGCGAGGCGTTCAGAAGAATCTGCGTGACGAGATTGACGCCGATCAGCAGAAGGAGCAGCCGCTTCGTGCTCAGGCCGAAGGGAACCGCCGCCGCGATCTCGATGAGGATGGTCAGCACGATGCGCCAGAGCAGCGCTTCCAGACTCGACGCGTACGGATAGGAGAGGGAGGCGCTGAGCGCTCCGCCGTCTGCGGAAACCGGCGCGACGGTATAATAGCTGTGCATGGCGTACCGATGGAGGCTCCCGCTCACGGCATAGCTGCCGCTCTCGGGGAAATAAAGCAGAATTTTGAACGTGCTGGGAGGAAGGTATTCCCAGTTGAGGCGGCCCGATGCATCGACGCGGCTGACCCACTTCAGGAAGTGGTAGCCGTCCGCGTCCGCATACGAGGCGAAGGCCGTCCAGATCGGCGCCTCCTCCTCGTCGTGGGGCTCGTCTCCCTCCTCCCACGCGGTCCAGGGGCCGCTGCGCTCCTCCTTTGAGAGGAGCGTTCCCCAGCAAGGCTCGTCGGGAAGCTCCTGAAACTCGATCCGCACGGAGGGCTTCGGCCCGACGTCCGCGTACGCGGGAGCGGGGAACCGCAGCGCCGCCGGTACGGCGCATACGAGCAGAATCAGAATGGAGAGAAGCGTCTTCCTCTTCATCACAATGCTCCTTTCCGCTGCGCTGAAAGGGTTTCCTTTTCTATCCGTATCATACCATGCTTTGTGGGAAAAGACAAGCGCGGGGAAGGGCTTCCCGCCCGGCGCGCCGCCTTGACGGAGCCTCCGGATTCCGTTAGAATGGTAGTAACCTGAGATTGCTGCCAAGGGAGGGGCTGGGATGGAGGATCCGCAGCTCAATCCCGCGCGTTCATCCATGAAGCTTTGCGCCGGCGCAGCGGCAGGCTTTCCAACACGGCGCGCTTTGTCCGCGCCGCCGCGCGTCTGCTTGAAGCGAAGAAAGAGAGGAGAACGACCATGACCGACCTTTCCCGTCTTCAGGAACGATACGAGGATTTCTGGGCGCGCCGCAACCGCACGCCGATTCTGCTGCTCAGCGGGATGCGGGGAGCGCCCGATCCCGTGCCCGCGCCGGAGCGTCTCGAGGACCGCTGGCTTGACACGGCGTACCTCGTCGCGCGGGAGCGTGCGCGGCTGGCAGCTTCCTTCTTCCTCGGGGACGCCTTCCCGCTCGTCAACCCGAACCTCGGCCCCGACTTCTTCGGCGCGACGTTCGGCGCGGGGCTGCGCTTTGAGGAAACGACCAGCTTCGCCGTCCCGTTCGTGGAGGACTGGACGGAGGAGCTTTCTTTCTCCGAGGACAATTTCTGGTGGAAAAAGATGCTCGAAATCACCGAGGCCTTCGTCGAGGACAGCCGCGGGGCCTATATGGTGGGCGTGACCGACCTGCACTTCGGCGCGGACGGCCTCGTCTCGCTGCGCGGGCCGGAAAACCTCTGCTGCGACGCTGTCGATCAGTCGGAGGTGTTCGACAAGGCGCGCACCGTCCTGCTGCCGGCCTTCCGGCGGCAGTTTGAAGCGCTCAGCAGCCTGACGCAGCGCTATCTGCCCGGTTCCTCGAACTGGATGGGGCTCTATAAGCGCGAGCCGTGGTACGTCACGTCGTGCGATTTCATCTGCATGATCTCAAAGGAGCATTTCGCCGAGATGATTCTCCCCGAGCTGCGCGAGGAGCTTGCTTACCTCGGCGGCAATACCATCTTCCACCTCGACGGCCCGGGCGCGCTGCGCCATCTTGACGCGCTGCTCGAGCTGCCCGATCTGACCGGCGTCCAGTGGGTGTACGGAGCGGGCCAGCCCTCCGCGCGCCATTGGCTGGATGTGCTGCACAGGATTCAGGACGCCGGAAAGCTCGTCAACGTCGCCTTGAAGCGCGAGGACGTCGCGCCGGTGCTCTCGGCGCTGCGGCCGGAGGGACTGTCGTGCTCGTTTGATTTTGCGGTGACGGAGGGGGAGGCCGGTGAGATTCTGGAGCTCGCACAGCGCCTCTCCCGGCGGTAGAAAGGAGCCGGAAAGCGGATGGAACAGTCATACCGGATTCTGATTGCGGAGGACGACGAGCCCATCGCCGAGCTCGTGAGTATGAATTTCTCCGTCGCGGGCTGCGCGTGCGATATGGCGGCGGACGGCTTCCGCGCGGCTGAGCTGGCGCGCACCGTGCCGTACGACCTTGCGATCCTCGACGTCATGCTCCCCGGACTCGACGGCTTCGAGCTGTTCGACGTCATGCGTGCGCGGGACATCCCCGTTATCTACCTCTCCGCGAAGTGCGACACGCCGAGCAAGGTGCGCGGCCTGCGCATGGGCGCGGAGGACTACGTCACCAAACCGTTCGACGTGCTCGAGCTGCTCGTGCGCGCCGAGAAGGTGCTCGCGCGGCGCGGCAGGACGGACGGCTCCGTCTCGTTGGGAAACGTCCGCGTCAGTGAGGAGGAGCGCACCGTCCTCCTCGGCGGCGCGCCGACGAGCGGAACGCGGAGGACGCCCTCGCCGTCTTCTGCTCGAACGTGCGGGAGGCGAGCTCGGAAGGCGGCGCGCGGGCACAGGGAACGGCGCTGCGCAGCGTGACGGCCTACTATTTTTCCAAGTACGCGAAAGCCGTGCAGACGGAGGGGACGCGCTTCTCTCTCGCGGCGGACGGCGCGTACCTGTTCCATACTTCGCCCCAGGATCCGCTTTCCCTCTTCGAGTCCCCCTCGGGGGAGAACGCGTACGACGGATTTCCCGTGACGCTGCGCCGCGTGGGCGAGGGGGAGGAGGCGGCGATCGTGGCGCAGTGCCCGTTCCGCGTCGCCGATCAACGCTTTGAAGCGTATCTCAGCGTCGACGTCTCCGGCACCGAGGCGCGCATCGGGGCGCTGCGTCTTTTCTGCTTTGCCGCCGCCGGGCTTGCGTGCGCGGCCGCCGCGGCGGCCGCCGCCCTGCTTGTGCGCCGTGCCCTGAAGCCGGTGCAGGTGCTGACGCGCCTCACGGCCTCCATCGCGGACGGCGACTACCGCCTCCGCACGGGGATGCGCCGCTCCGACGAGCTCGGCGAGCTTTCCGCCTCGTTCGACCGCATGGCCGACGCCGTTGAGGACAAAATCCGCAGGCTAGACGAGGAACTGGAAAAGCGCCGCCTCCTGCTCGGCGCGCTCTCGCACGAGCTGCGCACGCCGATGACCGCCGTCGTCGGCTACGCCGACAGCCTGCTGCGGATGCCGCTGACGGAGAGCCAGCGGGAGGCGTGCGCCCGCCGCATCTATGAAGCGGGGCGGCACACCGAGAACCTTTCGCAGAAGATGACGGAGCTCGTCGGCCTCGAGGGAAGCA
This sequence comes from uncultured Clostridia bacterium, assembly GCA_944380675.1. GTDB lineage: Bacteria > Bacillota > Clostridia > Oscillospirales > Acutalibacteraceae > Caccousia. Next base: position 7,697 of record CALWIH010000108.1, read on the forward strand.
AAGCGGTGAAACGGGATCGGATCGACCCCGAGGCCTTTGCCGGGCGGTTGCGCACATTTCTGCCCCCGCAGGTGGAAATCACGACGGACGGCGCGCCGTTTTCCGGGGACGAGACGCTTCTGACCGCCCTCGCCGTCAATCTGGCGGAGAACGCCCTGCGCGCCGGCGGCAGCGAGCCCCGCGTCCGCGTCCGCCTCGAGCGGGACGGCGCGGCGGAGCGCATCACCGTCTCCGACGAGGGCTGCGGCATTCCTGCCGATCAGCTCCCGCTCATCTTCGACCCCTTTTACCGCGTGAACAAGGCGCGCTCCCGCCGGGACGGCGGCGCGGGACTCGGGCTGGCGCTCTGCCGCCTGATCTGTGAGCGCCACGGCGGGATGATCTCCGTCGAGAGCGAGGTCGGCCGCGGCACGACGGTCACGGCGGTGATTTTACAACTTGATGACAACTCGCGCACAACTTGACGCGGACTTTTCTCGCCGGGTGGGGTACAATCAGGGTGAGGTGATCTGCGATGAAAAAAGGGTTTGCCATTTTGCTCGCCTGCTCCCTGCTGCTCCAGAGCGGCTGCGGCGGCGCGGAGAGGGAAGCGCCGGGCGCGGCGGGCGGCGAGGCTTCCGTCTCCTCTGCCCGGGAGGAAGCGCCGCTGCTCGCAGAGGCGCTCGGCGTGCCGGAGCATTACGCATATGAGGAGGCGTCGGATTCCGGGATCTGTCGGGTGACGGCGGACGCGGACATCCTTGTGCCCGAGGTTTCCGCCGTCGACGTGCTGGAAGCGGTTCCCGCCGCCTTTACTGACAGTCAGCTTGCCTCATTCGCCGCGCATTGTGCGGACGGCGCTGCCTGGCGGGATGCCGTTCTGCTGAACCCGTATGAGGGGGAAGGCTGCCGCCGCAGTACCAGCCGGACAGAGGACGGAGAGGAGGTCTTCTGTTC
>CALWIH010000109.1 GCA_944380675.1 uncultured Clostridia bacterium
AGAAACGCCGCGCGAAGCGCGGCGGGAGGAGGAATCACCATGCGGTACCCGATGTTTGTCAACTGGGCTGTCTTCACGCGCAGGCCGGACGGGACGTATCTCGTCACCGACACGCTTACGGAGAGAAGCTTCTGCCTCAGCGCGGAGGCGGCACGCTTCGCAAAGCGTCTTGACGGACGGACAAGCCCTTCTCTCGCCGCCGGACGGCTCGGCCGGCGGCAGGCCGCCGATCTGCTGCGCCTCTTCGAAGAGCTCGATCTGCTCCGCCGCAGCCGCGTGCTGGAAACGTCGTTCCTGTCGATCTGCTGGACGGCGGCGATTTTCCGAAGGAATCCGCCGCGCCGGGCTGCCGCGAGGGGAAATCTCGCCCTTCTGGCGCTTTGGCTGCCCGTCTTCGCGCTCGGCGTTTTTCTCTTTTGGGAGGCGGCTCTTCCGGTGGACGACGCGGACTATATCCCCGGAGCGCTGGCCGGTCTTGTTCCGGGCGTCCTGCTGCACGAGCTCGCGCACGCCTGCGCCGCGTGGGGGTATGGCGGCCATGTGTTTGAATTCGGCCTGTGCCTGCACTGGCTCGTGCCGGGCGCGTACGTCCTGACGGACGTTTCCGGCGTCCGGGGAAGCCTGCGCCAGACGCAGATCGACGCGGCGGGCGTGGAGCTGAATTTTCTGCTCGCGGGGCTCTTCCTGATAGCCGCTTCCGCCGCCCCGCAGGCGGCTTCCTTCCTCCTGGGAGCGGCGGCGCTCAATTTTCTCCTGGCTGTCGGCAATCTTCTGCCGCTGTCCGGCGTCGACGGCGGACGAGTCCTTGCCTCCCTGCTCGGCCTGCCGGAGCTTGATTCCCGTGCAAGGGGCGTCGCGCTGCGCGGCGCGCGGCGGAAAAGGCTTGCCGCGGCGGGCGCGGAAGGGAAGGCGGCGGCAGCCGCCTGCGTTCTCGTCTCGATTCTGCAGCTTTTGTGGCCGCTCTACGCCGTCTCGATTCTGCTGGAGGTGATCCTGCTGTGAGGAGAAGAAATAAACGGCGCGGCGCAGGCTCGGTGCAGGCGGCGATCGCCCTGCTGCCGATCGGTCTCGCGGCGCGCGGTATTTTCGGGGACGTTCTTCTCTGGACGGGACTCTCCGCGCTTGCGGTCTTTCTGCTCTGCGCCTTTCTGCCGATGTGCCGGGGGAGGGAAAGCCTCTGGGCGTTTGTCCTGGGCGTTCCGTGCGGCGTACCCGCCGCGCTGCGGTGCGTCGTCTGGTTCCTCGACCGGCTCCTCCTGTCAGACAGTCTGCCGCTGCAGGCGGTGCGGGGCGCGTTTCTTTTCCTGCTGCTTCTCGCCTTCTGGGGGATTGCCCTCGCGTTCCTTTCGCGCCTCCTGTGGAGGCGGCAGCGCGAGGGCTATCCGGCCCCGCCGCGCCCTCGCCGCAGACGGTGAGCGGCAGGAAGGCTTGCGAAAAAACACATATCTGGTATAATATCCACAGATAACCGGAGCGCGGGCTGCTCCGCGCGGAGGAGAGGAGGAAAAGGGATGACAAGCGTCTATTTTCTTTACGCGCCGGCAGACGCCGCGGCGGCGCGCGAGGCGATCCGCGCCCTGACGGAGAGCGGGCGTCTGACGCTGCTTCGGGACGGGGAGGGCAGCGCCCTTCTTACGGCGGGGAGCGCCGTCCCGCGTGATGCCGCCGTCGTCTTCGTGTCGGACGCCGCGGTGCGCGACGAGGTCTGGCAGCGCCGCGTGCGCGGCCTTGCCGGGGACGTCCGCCGTATCCCCGTCGGCGGGACGCAGGACGCCGACTACAGCGACCCGCAGGTCATCCCGCCGGAGCTGGAACGCATCAACTTCATCCCCTCCGGCGGGCGGTACGCCGATTCCGTCTGGGAATCCCTGACGACGGACGAGAGCTTTTTCGAGCTGCGCAGCCGCCTGCTCTCGAGTATGCAGGCCTGGGAGCTCTCAAACCGATCGGAAGCGTTTCTGCTCGATTCGCTTTCCGAGATCCGGCGCAGCCTCCGGGCGGTGCAGGAAAAGCGCGCCGCCGAGACGGACGCATACTTTGCCGCCGGCCTCGACAGGCTGGCGGACTACCTCAAGCGCTCCCGCCGGTATGCGCGGAGGGAGCGGATCCGCCGCCTCTGGGCGGGCACGCGGCTCGTGACGATGATCGCCGCGGCGATTCTGATGATTGGGCTGTATCTGGCGGTCAGCCCGTATCTCACCCGCGTGAAAACCGCGAGCATCCTTCTTCTCTCCGATTCCGGCGACGTTCTCGCGCCGGTGAGCGCGGTCAAGCTCACCGACGGCATTTATAATCCGCTGGTGCCGGACGAAATCAAGCCGGCGCTCTACAGCGATCTCGTCGGGTATCTGGATCAAAACTGGCCGAACACCGCCATTTCCCCGTATTACCGCTGGGCGCTCAACGACGCCGTCCTCTCCCCCGGCGAGGAATCGCTTCTCACGGCGGACGGCAAGGGTCACGCGATTCTGTGGGAGCTGTGCAGCGGGGCCGTGCTGCGCGACGACGCCGTCTCCGAAGAGCCGCTTTCGGCCATCGATCTCTCGGAGGACGGCTCCCTCGCCGTCTGCGCCGACGCCGCGGGCTTCCTCTATGCGCAGCGCGGCGGCGGGGACTGGGTGCGGAGCGCAGAGCCGTTTGACATCCCGTTTTTCTCCTCGGTGCGGCTGCGCTGTACGGGTGATCGCGCCGCGGTGCGCGTCCCGGAGGGCCTGCTGCTGTTTTCCGTCTCCGCGTCCGGGGAGACGGCCCTGATCTCCTCCTTCTCGTTCGACAGCGTCCTCTGCTTCGCGTTTTCGGGGGATGAGCTTGAGGCTGCCGTCGTGCTCGACGGCGCGCTGTACGCGGCTTCTGTGGACGCGGACGGCTCCCTCTCCCTGACGCCGGTCCCGCTTACGCCGCACAGCGCGTTCACCCCGGCGGTGCGGGACGGCGTGTTCCTTCTCGCCGACGAATCCGGCGCGCTCTGGGTCTTTTCCGCGCGGGACGAGTCGCTCGCTCCGTCCGGGATTGCCTCGCAGAGTCCGATTGCCGCCGCTTTCCTCGGCGGAGGGGCCGTCGCCGTCCACGACAGGAACCTCGGCACGCGGCTGTTTGATCTGACGATCGGCGTCGAGCTTGGGGAGGCGCTCGCGAGCGCGCCCGCCCTGGACGAGCTTTCCGCGCGCGGCTCGACCGTCCTCGGCAAAGGCTCGTATCTCTATCACTCCGAGGACGTTTCCTCCCTCCTGCCCGCCTCCGCGGACGGGATCGTCCGCAGTCATACGGGGAGGAACGGCACGTCCGGCGGCACGGTGCGTGAGGTTTCGATTGACGGCGGCGGGCGTGTGACGCTGCGGCTCGCCCTCGCGGACGGCGTGACGGAGACGGAAATTGCGCCGGAGGGCGGCTTCGGCGGGACGCCGTGCACCGCCGCAGTCACGGCGGACGGCACAACCGCCGCCATCGGCACGGAGAACGGCTGCTTTTTCGAGCTGACCTTTACCGGCGAGGGAAGCTGGACGGTCACGGCGCGGCGCACTCTTCCGACGCGCACGCCGGTCGCTGCCATTCACGAGACGGCGGACGGCTATCTTCTCGAGGACGCGGGCGGCTTTTTGTGGAAGGCGCGCTCAGGGCGCGGCGCCGTCACCTATCCCGGCCTGGTCGCGGCCGTGCGGGAGAAGCTGTGCTCCGGCTTCTCAGACGACATTCGCACGGTCGTCTCCGAGGAATTGCTCGAGCAGCTCGAGGTCGACTGGATGCCCGGCCATGACGGAAAGGAGTGGGGCTGACGTGAAGCACATCTTTTTCTCCTACTCCCGCCGCGAGGAGGCGGCCGTCACGGCGATTGCCGGGGAGCTGCGCGCCCGCGGGATCGAGGTCTGGCAGGACATTTCCGGCAAGGCGTCCGGCATTCCGTATTCCGTGAGCTGGTTTGACGCGATCGAGGAGGCCGTGTACACGGCCTCGGGCGCGCTCATCTTCTCCACGTCCGCGTGGGAAGCGTCCGCCCCATGCCGCAAGGAGTATGACCTGATTCGGAGGACGCTGCTTCCCTACCGCGTCGTCGAGCTGGAGGAGGCGCCCTCCCCCGAACAGCTGGACGAGCTCGCGCGCTGGTGCAGGGCTGCCGTTTCCGACGGGAACAACGCGAAAAGGGTGTGGATGCTTTCCGGCGCGTACCGCATCCTGCGCGAAAAGCCGTACGCGTCCCTCATCCCGAAGCTGCGCGGCCTTTGGAGATCGCTTTCCTTTTTGCTGGAGCTGCGGGCCTGCCGCAGGATGGCTGAGGAATTTGACGGGAAGGATGTGGCGCTGTACGGCGCCGTCCTGCGCTTTCTTGCCCGTGCGCGCCGCTCCGTCGCAGGCCGGTGGCTGGGGCGGGCCGCGGCTGTCCTGCTCTTCTTCGCCGCTGTTCTCACAGCCTTCACGATCGCGTACGGCATTCCGTATGCCTCCTCGGAGATCAACAGGCAGGCGGAAGCGCTGCTCGCTTACCGCACGCTGGAGCAGGCGGGGAAGGAGGAGCTTTCCGCCGTCCTTTCCGCCGCTTCGTCGGACTCGGCGGAGGACTCGACGATGGTGCGCGGCCTTGCGGCCGTTCTCTCCCGCTACTACCCCTCCGACGCCGTTTCCTCCGGCGAGGAGGCGGAGGCCCTCTGCGGGAGGCTTACGGCGCGGCCGCAGGGAGAGCGTTACACGGTTCTCGTCTCGGAGGAGACGGGCGCTGCGTCGCTTTGCGACGCGGCGACGGGAGCCGCACGGCGTCTCAGCCTTCCCGGCGCGCCCGCCGCATGGTGCTTCGACGAGTCGGAGGAGCTACTCGTGCTCGCCTGCGGAGACGGCGTCTTTCTCGTGCGCACGGGCGTTCCCATCGAGCCTGCCGCACTCTCAGGCTGTCCGGAGGAGGCTGTAGCCGTCTGGCTGGACGGCGGACGCGTCCTGGTGCGGACTGCCTCGGGCGGCGTCGTTGTGTGGGACGTCCCCTGGCGGCTCGGCGCGGCGGACGAAGCGATCGACGGCGGCGCGGCGGGCTTTGACGGCGCGGGCGAGGCCGTCGCCGTGTACGCGGCGGGAGAGGAGCTGTTCGTGCTGCGCGGCGGAGAGCGTACGGCCGTCCCCGTGCAGGGGCTGAAGCTTGACGGACGGTTTGCCGCCCTCTCGCCCGACGGCTCCCTGGCCGCCGTTCTCGGCTGCCGCGAGGGGGAAGAAGCGGACAGCCTCGCCGTCGTCTCCGTCCCGGACGCGTCGGTACGCGCCGTTTTTGAAGCGCCCGTTTCCCTGTGCGGCGCGGTTTTCTCCGCGGACGGCGCGCGCGCCGCCGCGGGCAGTCTGGAGGGAGGGCTGTGGGAGGTCGGCCTTCTCACAGGGGAGAGCCGGCTGTCGGAGGCAGGGGACGTGTATCCCTATGCGCTTGCGCCGTACGGCTCCGGGTACCTCGCCGGGACGACCGGCGGGGAGCTCTGCGCCTTCGACGGCTCGCTCTCCCTGGTTTCCCGCGGCAAGTGGGCTTCGTGGCTCTCCGTCCCGGTCAGGCAGGTCGCCGTCAGCGAGGCGGGCGGGTATGCCTTTTCCGCGCAGCGCGGCGGGGCGTCCCTCACCGGCCAGTGCCGCACGGCGCTCTCCGATGGGGATCAGAAGCTGCTCGTCCCTCTCTCCGAGCAGGAATACGTTTCCACCGTCTCGGTGGCGGTCTCGCAGGACGGCCGGCTCGCCGCCTACGGCTGCCCGGACGGGACGATCACCCTCTGGGAGACGGAGACGCTCAATCTCCGCTGGGTGACGAGGCAGCTCTGCGAATCGGTGACGGCGCTTGCCTTTTCCCCCGAGGGGGACCGCCTCGCCGTCCTCGGCTCGACGGGCTCGCTCTTTTCCGTTTCCATCCCGCAGAGCGTCGCGGGCTGCGCGGCGGGGGACGCGGCGTCCCAGCGGGCCGCGCTGACGGCGGAGGTGAGCGCGCTCGCCGCCCGCTTGGAGAGCTTTGGCCTTCCGGGATGATTTTCCGGGGCGCGAATTTTTTTACAATCCCCGCGCCGTGCGCTGTTTTGCGTGCGGCGCGGGGACTTTTCTTTTCCCTCCTCCCTGTTTCCTTGCCGGTCTCAGCCTCCGAAGAAGGCCGAGAGCTGCGCGATGCGCTCCGGACTGCAGTGGAGCCTGCCGTCCTCGAGGACGAGGTCGCGCGCGAAGCTTTCCCCGCGCAGGCCGGCGATCACCGCTTCGCCGCCGTCCCAGGTGTTCAGCCCGTAGGCGTACTGCGTCTGCGGAATGTCCGCCTCGGAGTAGTCCGCCGCAAACCATGCCGTTCTTCCATCCGGCGCGGCGAAGATGAAGCGGTACAGCCCGTCCTGGGGCTTCTGGACGTGCACCGCGAGACCGTACTCGCCCTTGAGCGCTTTCAGCTCGTCCGTGAGGTAGGCTTCCGCCTCCGGCGTGCCGCAGAGAAAGCCGGGCACGCCGGAGGAGACGAAGCCGTTCAGAATTTCGAGAAGCTCCTTCTTGTGCAGATCCGAGAACGACCATTCGCCGTACTCACTGCGGGAATCCGCCTTGCCGTCGCTGTAATCGGCGGCGAGAAAGGCGAACGACCCGATCGTCAGATCGGTTTCATCGACGATCTTGTCGTAAAGCAGGATGTCGCCCGCGGCGTTCTTCCTGTCCGAAATCACGAGAGAGCTTCCGCCGTGCGTGAACACGGCATAATAGGTACCGGATACCTTAAGCTCCGCGAGGCCGTAGCCGAGCTCGCGGGCTTCGTCAAACACGCTGACGGAGCGGTATGCTTCTAGGCTCTCCTGCGAAGCGCCCGACATCGCGGCCTCCTCCCAGGCGGTCGGCCGTCTCAGGGAGGGGCCCATCCCGATAAACAGGAGGACGGAGGCGGACACAATGACGACGATGGCTGCCAGTGCTCTTCTTGTCATGATCAATTCCTCTTTTCTTTCGTCTTCCGCCGGACGGCGGAGAAAAATGCCCCGGCGGGCGTCCGGGCCCGCCGGGATGCACAAAGCTTTCCGATTCAGAACCAGCCTTTTGATTTGGAGCCGGTCTTGCGTCCGTACCGGTCGTAATAGTTCGTCTCGCCGAACAGTCCCTTGCTCGAGGAACCCGTCTTGCGTCCGTAGCGGTCGTAGTAGTTGGTGCCGCCGAAGAGGCCGCGCTCGCTGGTGCCTCTTTTCTGCCCGTTCCTGTCGTAGTAGGTGACGCCGCCGGAGAGATTCCGGCTTGAGGAGCCGGTTTTGCGCCCGTACCGGTCGTAGTAGTTCGTCTCGCCGAACAATCCTTTGCTCGAGGAACCCGTCTTGCGTCCGTACCTGTCATAATAATTGCTGCCCATAGTTGGAGCCTCCTTCAAAAAATGATTCTATATTTCCCCGCGGCGGGGCGGTTTCCCGCTGAAGCCGGCGGAGTGCTGACGAATGAAAGACGCCGTCCGTCCTGCCGGGGTTGAAAGACAGGACGGGCGGCTTTCCGGGACGCCTCCGGGAGGGAGGCGGATGAAATCGAGGGGGGTGGTACTCTCTCATAAGAGAGGAAGCGGCAGCTCAGCGATGCTTCGTGAGATTGTTGTCGATCATGGCAAGCTTTCGCTCCTCCCGCACGATCAGGTCGAGACGGCCCGTCTGCCGCAGCGGACAATCGCTCGTCCTGGGCAGGCGAATGTCTTCCTTCCGCCCGCAGAGGGGGGAGTACGCGCCGCCGGGCAGGCGCGCCTGTGCGGAGCAGGCGGCTGCGCCCCGACAGGATTTCCGCGCGGAAGCAAAGGCGCTGCTTTTCATGCTCCATTCCCCGCTTTCCCTGTCCCCTGCGCGAGGGGGTGGTACTTCTTTCAAAAAAGAACGCCGCCCCTCTCGGGACGGCGGGAAAGCAAAAAAGGCGCACCCGGTTTCCCGGATGCGCCTCACTCCATACATTCTGCCGCGAAACACAAAGCGGAGGCGGGCGTCGAGTGTGAACCGCGCGGGTTCCCGTTTCTTCGCCGGACAAGCAGCGGAAGTCCGCTCCTTCACGTCCCCTCTCGTCTCTCACGGTGCCTGTATCGCCCTCATCATAGCATGGGTTTTCCGCTTTGTCAACCGGCGCGGCTTTTTCCCCCTGATTTCCCATTGTAGAGCTAACCGTGTGGATCTGAATGAGTGCCTGGATGTGATCGGCACAGTCCAGTCCGCAGAGGATGAATTTTTCTCGAAGATCATTGAGGCTGATTTGCAGGCCGTAAAGAAAGCTATGACGGAGCGGCGACTGGCTGCACTCAGGAGCATTTTGAACGCCAAGCAGTACCGGCGTATTTGGATGTACTGTGCCGAAGAAAAGTCCGTTACGGAGATTAGATAGCGTGATTGAAGAAGTGAAAAAGATTTCCTCTATCAACTGGAACAACTTTAACATCACTACCAATGACGAGGTGTATCAGAATATTTCCAGCGCC
>CALWIH010000110.1 GCA_944380675.1 uncultured Clostridia bacterium
GCGCACTATCCCGTCGACGAAAACGGAAAGCCCGTCTACGTCGGGCGCGTCGGCGCGGAGCTGACGGAGGAGGAGGCGTATCAGGCGGCCCGGCTGTGCGGCCTGAATATGCTGCGCACCATCCAGTTTACCATCGGCAGCCTCGACCGCGTCGACTGCTTCGTCAAGGCGCTCGGCCTCGTCAACAGCGCCGGGGATTTTTACAATATGCCGCCCGTAATGAACGGCTTCTCCGATCTGATGGTCGAGATCTTCGGCCAGCGCGGACGCCATGCCCGCGCCGCGATGGGCGCGTATGTGCTCGAGGGGAATATGCCCGTCTGTGTGGACGCCATCGTCCGCATCCGAAAGTGAGGGCGCGCCATGCTGCATGAGATTTCTGAGGACGGCCGCGCGGCGCGGTATCCGAAGGTCAAGGCGCTCATCCCGATCCGCGAGGCCGGGGAGCTGGTTTTCGTCTCCGGTCACGGGCCGGAGGACATCAATACCTACGAGCCGCTGTACCGCGGCCGCGTCGGGGAGGAGCTGACGCCGGAGGAGGGACGCCTTGCCGCCGCGGAGTGCGCCAAGACGCTGCTGCGCGCCGTCACGGAGCGGTACGGGACGCTCGACTGTATCGCGGGCCTCGTCCGCGCGCTGATTCTCGTCAACTGCGGCGAGGGCTTTCAGGCGATCGGCGAGGTGGCGGACGGCTTTTCCGATCTTGTCGCCGAGGTGCTGCAGGAGCGCGGCCGCCATGTGCGCACCGTGATGGGGACGCGCAATATGCCGAATCACAACATCCCCGTCGAGGTGGAGCTTATTTTCCGCCTCGCCCCGGGGTACGGAGAAAGGGGGTGCGGCGTGTGACGCGCTGCGATCTGCTCATTCGGGGCGGGACGGTCTTTGCCCCCGAGACGAAAGCCTTCACGCGCGAGGACGTCGCCGTCCGGGACGGAACCGTCGTCCTGCGCGGCAAAAACCTCCCGGAGGGCGGGGCCGCTTCCGTCCTCGACGCGTCCGGCTGCCTGGTGTCGCCGGGACTCATCGATCTGCACTGCCATATCTATCCCGTCTTTCCGTACGTCCGGGAGGACTCTCTGCGCACCGTCAATGTCGAGGAGCACGCGCTGCGCGCCGGCGTGACGACGGCTGTCGACGCCGGAACGTGCGGCTGGCGCAATTTCGGCGATTTCAAGGAAAATGTCATCGACCGCACGAAGCTGCGTGTCCTTGCGTTCCTCGACATGGCCGCGAAGGGGATGGCCTACACCGATTCCGAGCAGGCTGTCGCCGACATCAACCCGCGGATCGCCGCCGCCGTCGCGCAGGAGTGGAGCGGCTGCATCGTCGGCTTCAAGAGCGCGCACTACTGGCCGCGCCATGAGGACGCGGCGCATCCCGCCTTCGCCTCCATCGACGGCGCGCTCGAGGCCGCCGAGCTGACGGGCAAGCGCGTCATGGTGGACAGCATCCCCGTCGTCCCGGAGCGCAGCTATCCGGCGATTCTGCGCCGCCTTCGCCCGGGGGATATTCACACGCACGTCTTCGCCCAGCAGTTCCCCCTGCTCGACGAGCAGAAGAAGGTCATGCCCTACCTGTGGGAGGAGCGCGAGCGCGGCGTGCATTTCGACGTCGGCCACGGCTCCGGCAGCTTCTGGTTCTGGCAGGCCGTCCCGTGCTTTGCGCAGGGCTTCTGGCCGGACACCATCTCGACCGATCTGCACCACCAGAACGTGACGGGCCCTGTCTTCGATTTGCTGAACGTCGCGAGCAAATTCCTCGCCATGGGGATGCCGCTCGCCGAGGTTCTGTACCGCGTCACGCGCGCCCCGGCGCTCGCGATTGACCATCCGGAGCTCGGCGTCATCCGGGAAGGCGCGTGCGCCGACCTGGCCGTCCTGCGGCTGCGGGAGGGACGCTTCGGGTACATCGACTGCGGAGGCGGCAGACTGTCGGGGGAGGGCAAGCTCGAGTGCGTCGCCGCCGTCCGCGCGGGCGAGGTGCTCTACGACCCGGAGGCGCGCAGCGCGCCGGACTGGCAGGACGCGCCCGCTCCCTACTGGACGCCGCCCGGCCAGCTCAGAAGCTGGGAGCTTCGCACGGAAAAGGAGGAAACGCCATGAGGCTCAACGAGAGAGAGGACATTCTCGCCCTCACAGGCGAGTGGAAGGGCGAGCGGTACCCGAACGGGAGGCCGAGGGTCGCCGACGATAAACTTGAGATTTTGAAAACCCTGACACAGGAGGAGATATGGCATCCGCTCTACTTTTCCGGCTACCGCTTCCAGTTTCAGGGGAATCTGAGAACGCTGCATCCCGGAAAAAAGCTGTACGGCCGCGCCGTCACCTGCTGCTTCATGCCCCAGCGCCCCGACGTGCGCCGCGACGCCTTTGGCTCCGCCGCCGCCAGGGGCTGGAAGGGGGACTGCAACCAGTGGGTGATCGACAGCCTTACCGAGGGCGACGTCGTCGTCTGCGATCTCTACGACAAGATCTTCAAGGGCACCTTTGTCGGCGGCAACCTGACGACGGCGATCAAGGCGCGCACGAAGACGGGCGGGGCCGTCGTGTGGGGCGGCGTCCGCGACGTCGAGCAGATGAAGAAGATCGACGCGCAGGTCTACTTCCGCGGCGTCGACCCGACGCCGATCCGAGACTGCCAGATCGTCTCCTTCAACGGCCCGTGCCGCATCGGCGAGGCCATCTGCCTGCCGGGCGACATTGTGATTGGCTCGGAGAACGGCGTTCTGTTCCTGCCGAGTCACATGGTCGATTTCGTGATTGAGAACGCGTTTAAGATGCAGGCCAGGGATCTCTACGCCTTCCCGAAGCTCGAGGCCGGCATATACACGACCGCCGACGTCGACGCGCCCGTCTGGCCGCTGCCGATGCTCGAGGAGCTTATCGCCTTTTTGGAACATGACCCGCGCGGAGAGCGCTACCGCGGCCTTGACTGGAGCCTCGAGCACCGCGCGGCGCAGGGAGAGGAGAAGGCGGTCGAGGAGGTTCTGCGGCGGTTCGACATTGAGCCGCTCGCGCCGGGAGAGGGGGTTGCCTTTCTGTGAGAGAGAAAACGATCAAAAATTATAACCGCCTGCTCGAGGGCAAGACGGTGTTCGTCACGACGGCGGCGCGCGGGATCGGCAAGAGCATTGCCGTCCTGTTTGCGCGGCAGGGCGCGGCGGTGTTCTTTGCCGGGCGCAACGAAGCGTCCGTCCGCCGGACGGAGGAGGAGCTCCGGCGGCTCCATCCCGATTGCCGCGGCTACGTCTGCGATCTCTCGAAGGCCGGGGAAAGTGAGCGCACGGCGGAGGAAGCGCTGCGCGATTCCGGCGGTATCGACGTCCTCGTGTGCACCGTAGGCGTCAATTGCCACTGCACTGTCGACAATTACCTCGATGAGGATATGCTGCGCCTGCTCGAGACCAACTACCTCAGCGGCCTGCGCTTTGCGCGGCGCTTCGCCCCGTCGCTGCGCGCGCGTCGCGGCTGCGTCGTCAACATCTCGTCGATCCACAGCACGCTGACGGAGCCGACCAATATGCTCTACGCGGGCACGAAGGGCGCGATGAACGCCGCTGCCCGCGCGATGGCGCTCGACTTCGCGGCGGACGGCGTCCGCGTCAACACGATCTGCCCCGGCCTGATTCTCAGCGACGTGATGCAGGATTTGATGGAATCCATGGAGACCGGGGAGGAGCGGGAGGCTTTTGTCCGCCACTGTGACCGCTGCCAGCCGCTGCCCGCCGGCTGCATGGAGGACATCGCGAACGCCGCTCTCTACTTCGCGTCCGACATGGCCGCCTATGTGACCGGGCAGGCGCTGATGGTCGATGGCGGCGCAAGCGTCCTGGCACATCACGCGCGCAATGATGTGTAAAGGAGTGAAGCTTTGTGAAGGAAATAAGCTTTATCTTATCCGGCTACAGTGAGGCGGGGGAGGATATCGCACTCGCCCGCGCGTCGGAAACGGACGGCGCGACGCGCCTTAGCGGCGTGCGCCACGGCGAGAACCCGTCCTTCTGCTGCCTGCTCGGCGATACGATTTACGCCGTCTCCGAGCTGCCCGACAGGGCGGCTGTCACGGCCTATGCGCTGCGGGACGGCGCGCTCTCGCCTCTGCGCCGCATCGAGCTTCCGGGCCGGTGCGGCCTGTGCCACCTCGCGGCGATCGGCGGCGTCCTCTACGGGAGCTGCTACGAGAGCGGCCACTATTTCGCTCTCGACGCGCAGCTCTCCCACGTCCTGTGGGAGTATCTTCCCGCGGGAACGCCGCGCGGCCACTGGGCGGCCAAGATTGGCGGCGCGCTTTATCTCGCGGATCTCGGGAACGACAGGCTTTACCGCTTTGCCCTCTCGGGCGGCCTTGCCTCCGGTACGCCGGAGAAGCTGCCCCTCCCCGCGGGGAGCGGCCCGCGCCAGCCGATTGCGCTGCCGGGAGGCGGCTACGCGGTCGTCTGCGAGCTCGACGGGCAGATTCGCTTCTTCCGCGGCGACGGCAGCCTCCTTGCCTCCCTGCCCGCGAGCGGACAGGGAGGGCCGAACGCCCCGGGAGGCGCGTGCCTTCTCGGCGATACGCTTTTTGTGGGCAACCGCGGGCCCGACACCGTCTCCGCCTTCACGCTCGCGCCGGACGGCCCCGTCCGCCGCGGCGAGTGGAAGACGGGCTCCTGGCCGCGCGGCCTCGCCGCCTTTGCGGACGAGGGACTGCTCCTCACCGCGTGCAGCCGCGAGAATTCCGTCCGGCTTTCCCGCTGGGACGGCGAGGCGCTGACGGTGCAGGCGGTGCTTCCGCTCCCGCAGGCGTCGTGCGTCCTTCCTCTGTAACTTCTCTGCATGGCTCAAAAGCCCGCGCGGTCAAGACTGTTGGCCGCGCGGGCTTTGCCGCATCTCAACAATTCTTTATGGCGTGTAAAGAGATCAATATGAAGTTTGTGGTGAAAAACGGCGCGGACAATGGTACAATGAAGGGGAAACGAGGCGCGTGTGCGCCGGACGAAGCCCGGGGAAAGGAGGGCCGCGCATGAAGCGGAAGGAAAGAGGGACGGTGCTGACCTACAGTCTGCCCAGGCGGCTGGTCGTGCTGTTTTTGGCGTTTGCCCTTGTCGTCTACGCCGTCGGCATGGGGGTGACGGGTCATCTGCGCAGGAACGCGGAGGCGGATCTCCAGAGCGACTACAAGAGCCGCATCTCACAGCTGTCCTCCCAGCTCGACGACGAATTTTCTCGCATTCAGTCGCAGATGACCTATATCCTCACGCGCTCGTGCGTCCAGCAGATGGAGCTGATGACGGCCTCCGTGCAGTTTTCCGAGTATTACGACGCGGTGCGCCAGACGTCGGAGCTGATTCACTCCCTGCAGAACTCGAGCGGCCTCATAGGGCACGCCGTCATCTTCTTCCCGCGCCTCGGGAAATCGGTGTCGTACGACAGCGTGTACGACACGATCGCGCAGACGGAATACCAGTTCCTCGAGGAGTACCAGAAGGTGCAGGGGCGCTCTGTTTTCATGCAGGTGGACGGCTCGCTCTACCTGGTCTCCGATTCCATGCGCTTTGCCGACAAGACGAATTCCGCCGTCCTCGCCGTCGAGTTCTCGCGCAGCGCCATCGCGGAGTGGTGCGCCTTCTTTCAGGAGGAGAGCGCGATCAGCGTCCTTTACCGCGGGTACGGGCAGCAGCCGTACGCGGTGTTCGGCCGTGCGCTGACGGCGGAGGAGCGGGAGGAGCTTCTCGGCGATCTCCGCGCGCTTGAGACGGAGAGAAAGGCTTTGGCGGAGGAGGACGCGCCGCTCTCCGCGAAGGAGCTGCCTGAGGAGAGCGACGTGACGCTCTTCGGCTCGCATTACCTGCGCTTCCTTTATCCCGTGGCGGGCGGATCCCTCTGGGCGGCCGGATACGTCGACGAGGAGAGCCTCCGCGCGGCGGGCGAGCCGTTCTTTGCTTGGCAGGTGACCTTCACGGTCATTCTCCTGCTGGAGCTTACGCTCTTTTTCTACCTGATCCACCGCATGATCGCGAAGCCGATGGAGCGCTTTCTCAACGAGGTCAGCCAGCTCAAGGAGGAGGGCGTGGAGCTCCCGCAGGCGAAGGAGAGCGGCGACATGGATTTCCTGTACCGCTCGTTTGTCGACGTCAGCGAAAAGCTTCGCGCGTCGATGGAGCAGACGTACCGCAGCAAGCTGATGGTGTACCAGTCGGAGATCAAGTTCATTCAGGCGCAGGTGCGCCCGCATTTCCTCTACAACAGCTTCTACCATCTCTACCGCATGGCGAAAATGGAGGACAACGAGGGCGTGGCCGAGATGAGCCTTCGCCTGAGCTCTTATTACCGCTACATCACGCGCAGCGACCAGAACGTCGTTCCGCTGCAGATGGAGTACCACAACGCCGCCGACTACGTCGAAATCCAGAAGATTCGCTTCGGCGACCGCATTCTGGTCGAGCTCGAGCCGCTTCCGGCGGAATTTCAGAATCTGCCCGTGCCGCGGTTCGTGCTTCAGCCGCTTTTTGAGAACGCGTACAACCACGGCGTCGAAAAGATTACGGGAGGCCGTATCGTGATGCGCTTCGTCCCGGCGGAGGAGACGCTCGCCATCCTCGTGGAAAACAACGGCGCCTGCCTGCAGGAGGATCTCGACGCGCTGACCGCCTATCTGGAGCGCGAGGACGGGAGCGAGAAGATGACGGCGCTCAAAAACGTCAAGGGACGCATGAAGCTGCTCGGCGGCGACCTGACCGTCTCGCGCGGGAGCCTCGGCGGCTTCTGCGCCACGCTGACGCTGCAGCGGAACAGGGAGGAGGAGAACCTGTGCAAACCATCCTGATTGTCGACGACGAACCGAATATTGTGGAGGGACTTGCCAGCCAGCTGCAGCAGAGCTACGGGGACAGGGCGATTATTTTCCGCTCTTTTTCCGGCACGCACGCGCTTTCCATCCTGCAGAACAACCAGGTGGACGTCATCCTCTCCGACGTCTGTATGCCGGATCTCGACGGGCTTTCCCTGATTGAGGAGACGGAGAAGCTCTGGCCGCGGGCGCATTTCGTCTTCCTGAGCGGCTTTGACGATTTCCAGTATATCCACCGCGCCTCAAAG
The DNA here is from genome assembly GCA_944380675.1 of uncultured Clostridia bacterium. GTDB lineage: Bacteria > Bacillota > Clostridia > Oscillospirales > Acutalibacteraceae > Caccousia. Next base: position 7,080 of record CALWIH010000110.1, read on the forward strand.
TCGCCGCTGTACCACGGCTACCTGCTCAAGACGGAGGGCGACGACGTCGTCCTCCGAAAGATCGACCGGGAAATCCGCCTGTGCGAGGAGGAGTCCCGCGCGGAGCTCGAGCAGGGCGAGCTGCGCCGCCAGTACGGCCAGATGCAGGAATTCCTGCAGCGTGCCGCCCTCGAGAGCATCCTGCGCGGCGGCGCGTCGTGGGAGGACGTCTCCTCCCGCTTTACCGGCTTCCCTCTCGGCTTTGACACGGAGAGCCCCGTCTTTCTGATTCTCGGCAGGGATCAGCGGGCTTCCTCCTCCGACCGTCTCGCGGCGCTGCTGAAAATCGACCGTCTGCTCTCGCTGCGGCTGACGCGCTTTCGCTTCCTCTCGCTTCTGCCGGAGGAGGGCTTCCTCGTCTGGCTGATCCAGAGCGCGGGCGCGCCGCAGAAGGGCGACGAGAGCTACCTTTACGCCATGCTTGAGTCGATTCAGCAGCGCCTCGCCGAGTCGGAGGACTCGCCCGTCAGCTTCTTTGTCGGCACGCCGTGCGCATTTCCGCGTCTCGCGGAGAAATACGGCCTGCTTCGCCGCCTGTGCGCCCTTCTCGCGCCCGGGGGAGACCGCCTCGTCATGGCCTATGAGGAGACCTGCACGAAGCGCGTCCTCGGCAGAGAGAGCGACGCGGTGAGCGAGCAGCTTCGCTTTTCCCGTCTTGTGCAGCAGACGGAGCGCGCCCTGCGCGCCGGGACCACGGAGGAGGCCGCCGCGATTCTGCGCGAAGCCCTCTCCGGCCAGACGGGCACGGCGCGCCCCGAGCAGCTCCTGACGCTCCTCGGCCTGACGCTTCAGATTGGCCGCGAGGTCGACGAAAGCTGGTCGGGGGAGGAGGAGATTCGCGCGCTGACGGACGTGCTGCTGCAGGGCGGCGTCGTCAAATGGGAGAGCCTCGGCCCGCGCCTTCTCGGCCACTGCGAGCAGATCTGCCGCCTGCGCGAGCTCCGGGACGCCCATGACGCGCAGGCCGTCGTCGCGAAGATCAACCGGTACATCGAGGAGAGCGTCGAGAGCTACGATCTTTCCCTGACGGAGCTCGCGCGGCGGATTGGCTTCAATCCCTCCTACCTCTCCCGCTTCTACCGCATCCATACGGGGCGCAAGCTCTCCGAGCAGATTGACGGCGCGAAGCTCCAGCACGCGAAGGAGCTTCTCCTTGCCGGCGAGCTCATCAAAAACGTCGCGGAGCGCACCGGCTTTGCCTCGCCCTCCGCCTT
>CALWIH010000111.1 GCA_944380675.1 uncultured Clostridia bacterium
GCGTCACCGACCAGTCGTGCGGAAGGGTCACAATCTGCCACGCGGAGTCGTCGAAATCCTTCTGAAACGCGGAAGGCGCGTCGCCGAGAGAAAAGCGCCAGTTCCGATTGATTGTCTTTGCCGTCATGAAACATCACTCCTCGGTAGATTCGGCCGGCGCGCCGGCCTGGCTGTGCAGATTTTCTACGTTCTATTGTAACGGCTGCGGCGCTTTTGTGCAAGACTGCAAAAATTATTTTTTCGGCGACGGTCAATTCTCCTTTCCGAGAAGGGCGGCGAGGAAGGCGAGGGCGAGCCCCTGCCCCCAGCCCTGAAGCCAGCGGCGGCTGATCTGCCGGTAGCCCTCGCGGTCGCGCATGACGGCCGTCCCGGCGGAGACGTTGAGGACGCGTCCGTCCGAAGTGATGTTTTCGAGAATCGCGGGAACAGCGCGGTTCACATATTTGTAGTGCAGCGGATTCCCGTTCACGGCCATCGCGGCGGCGATGCCGCACGAGGCGCTGACCTCCTCGTACGAGTCCGGGTCGTCGAGAATGGTGCGCCACAGGCCGTTTTCCGTCTGGACAAGCTTCAAAGCGGAGAGCTGCTCGCTCAGGCTCCCGGCGACGTCCATGTACTTCGGATAGAGGTAGCACTCCGGCAGGCGCACGCCGACCTGCGCCATCGTGTACGCCGCCCAGGCGTTCGCCCGGCCCCAGTAAAAGCCGGACATATGGCTCTGGCTGCGGTTGTCGTAGCCGTGGTAGAAGAGGCCGGAGGACGCGTCCTGGAGATACCGGATGTGGCCGTCGTACTGGAGAAGCGCGTCGTCCACCATCGCCTCATCGGAGAACAGAACGCCCGCGCGCAGGAGGAAGAACGCCGCCATAAACAGCGTGTCCGCCCAGCACTGCTCGGGGAAATCGTCTTTTACGGAGACCGTGTGCTGCAGAATCCCCTCGCCGAAGCGCGGCGCGTCGTACATCAGATAGCGCAGCAGCCGCTCCGCCGCCTCGCGGTATTTTGCCTCGCCCGTGCGCTCGAAGAGCGTCAGGCAGCAATGCCCCATCGAGCAGGTGTTGACGGTCACGGGCGGGAGGCCGAGGCTCATCAGCTCGTCGACGCGCTCCTGCACGAGGCTGAGATACCTGTCGTTCCCCGAGGCCTGCGCCGCCTCGCAGATCCCGTAATACGCGACGCCGCACGGCCAATCCCATGTGAGATCCATGCGCATGGTGCGCTCCGCGACGGCGTCCATCGCCGCCAGAACCTTTTCCCTGTCAAACTGTAGCCCTGCCATTTTACGTTTCTCTCCTTTTGTCTCTTGCAATTTTCGGATGCGCGAATTACACTCATAGTATCGCACAAAATCCCGGAAATTGCATCCACATTTCTCTCCAAAGCGCCGCTTTTTTCACCCACCGCGCTTTGGGAAGGGCAAAAGGAGAGGAGAAATTCATGCTGCTCGAATCCATTCCCGTCATCCGCCGGCGCGGCTGCTACCGCCGGACGCTCGAGGCGCTGCGGCGCGGGAGCATCACCATCGGGTGCATCGGCGGCTCCATCACGGCAGCGGCCTTTACGCCGCGAAAATTCTCGACTGGCTGACCGCCCTTTCGGAGGACGGCGCGCCGCAGCGCCCGCTGCCCGCCCCGATCGATCCGGAAAACTGGGAAAACGCGGCGCTGCTCGACCCTCTCTCGCTCAGCCCCGGCGAGCAGTGGCGCTTCTGCCGCTCGCACACCCTGCCGTGGGCGGATATGATGCTTGTGACGACGTGCCTCGGCGCGAAGCTGCAAATCCCGTTTACCGGCACGGGGCTGAGCCTCGTGCTCGACTTCGGCCAGACGTCGGCGGACTTTTGCTACCGCGTCGACGGCGGCGAGCCCATCCCCGCGCGGCTCGACTATCCCGACTGGTGCGGCGACTCCGGCTGGGTGCGGGCGATGGAGCTCGGCTACCCGCTGGAGCGCGGCGACCATGTGATCGAGCTCGAGGTCGTGCGGCCCGCGCAGATGCGCGCCGGAAGCCGGTTCGACATCATGCTCCTCGGCGTCATCCCGTGACGAAAAAAGCTCCCGAGCCTCGGCTCGGGAGCTTTTTTCACGCCGCCACGGGGAAAACGGAGAACAGCAGGATGCCCGCCGCTCCCGCGCCGCACATGACCCAGATGGGGTTGACCTTGAAGCGGCGCAGCACGAAAAAGGCCGCGGCGAAAATGACGACGGGGATGACCTGCACCGTCGAGAGATCCTGCGGCAGCTCCTTCTGCCCGAAGAAGGCCATCAGGAGCAGCGAGAGGCCCGCCGACGCGATCGTCGCGACGACCGCCGGGCGCAGGCCGGAGAGCACGCCCTGCACCATCGTCAGGTTCTTGAAGCGATAGTAGACGTACGCGAGCGTCATCACGATGATGCACGACGGCACCACACACCCGACCGTCGCGACGAGCGCGCCGGGAATCCCGGCGACCTGGATGCCGACGAAGGTGGCGGAGTTGATCGCGATGGGGCCGGGCGTCATTTCCGCGATGGTCATGATGTCTGCAAACTGCGTCATCGTCAGCCAGGGGTGGAGCTCCACCACCTGGTGCTCGATGAGTGGCATGGCCGCGTATCCGCCGCCGATGCTGAACAGGCCGATCTGGAAGAAGCTCCAGAGAAGCTCGAGGTAAATCATGCCTTCTCCTCCTTCCCCTGCTTTTTCCCGCGAAGGAACGAGTCAACAGCGCCCACCACGCCGCAGACGAGGATGATGAGGATGATGTTCACATTGAGGAAGCGCACCGCGGCGAACGACGCGAGCATCACGACGACGGGCAGGACTCGGTGAAGCTTGAAGACCGCCTTCCCCATCGTGTAGACAACGTCGCAGATGACGGCCGCGACGCCCGCGAGCATCCCGGCCATCGCCATGCTGACGATCGCGTTGTCGCGGAAGGCCGCGTAAAAGAGCGAAATCACCGAGATGATGACGAGCGGCGGCAGGATGGTGCCGCATACCGTCAGCAGCGCGCCGGGGACGCCCGCCACGCGGTAGCCGACGAGAATCGAGGCGTTGACCGCGATGGCTCCCGGCGAGGACTGCGCGATCGCCGTGAAGTCGAGCATCTCCTGCTCGTCGATCCAGCCGAGCTTCTCGACGAACTTCTTGCGCATCAGCGGGATGATCACGAAGCCGCCGCCGAACGTGAACGCGCTGAGCTGAAGCGTCGCGAGAAAGAGCGTCAGGTATTTGTTCCTGTTTTGTGCCATGTCCTCTCCTCCGTTTTTCTTTTCTGTCTTCTATTATAAGGCTTGCATTTCAATTAGTAAAATAATATTATGAAATCAAATCCATAAGCAAAACCATATAAAAGGAGAGGAAAACCGTGACCATCCGGCATATGAGAATCTTTCTCGCCGTCTGCCGCGAGGGCTGCAGCATGACGAAGGCGGCGGCAAGCCTGCACATGACGCAGCCGGCGGTGAGTCTCGCCGTCCGCGAGCTCGAGGACTACTACGGGACGCCGCTCTTTGACCGGCTGGGCAGGAGCCTCGTCCTGACGCAGGCGGGGCGGCGTCTGCACGGCTACGCGGCGCACATCGCGTCGCTGTTCGAGGAAAGCGACCGCGCGGTGCGCGACTGGGAGCACTTCGGGCTGCTGCGCGTCGGGGCGAGCTTTACCATCGGCTCGCGGTTTCTGCCGGACGACGTGAAGACGTTCCTCGAGCGGCATCCGGACGTGAAGCTCCGTGTGTCGGTGCTGCCGTCGAAGTACCTCGAGAGCGGCCTGCTCGACGACTCGCTCGACGTCGCGCTGATGGAGGGCGTGGCGCACTCCCCCGTCCTCACGTCGCGCGAATACAAGGAGGACCGCCTCGCCGCCGTCTGCGCGCCGGACGGCCCGTATCGCAGCGGGGAGACGATCTCGCTCTCGGAGTTCAGCCGCCAGAATTTCCTGCTGCGCGATCCCGGGAGCGGCACGCGCGAGGAGTTCGACCGGGTGATGGAGGCGACGGGCGTCTCCGTCACGCCCGTGTGGGAATCGATGAGCACGCAGGCCCTTCTGCACGCCGCGATGCGCGGCCTCGGCGTCGCCGTGCTGCCGCTGCGGATGGCGGAGGAGGCGATCGCGAGCGGGCGCGTCGTCTCCCTGAACGTGGAGGGGCTCTCGTTCTCCCGGCGCTTCCGCATGGTCTGGCACCGCGACAAGTATCTCACGCCGCTCGCTCTCGCCTTCCTCGAGCACTGCCGCGCCCGGGCGAAGGAATCGTAAGCGGGGTTACGCGCGGGCGGCCCGGCAGGCGGCCTCGATAAAATCGGCGATCGGCGCGGGATCCGCGAGGCCGTGCGGGTGATGGCCGCGCAGCGCGCACGGCAGCACGGTGAGCAGGCCGGGATATCCCTCGTACGCCTCCTCGAGGAGCCTGCCGTTCTCGTCGTACGGGACGGTCGCGTCCTGCGTGCCGTAGACGAGGAGGACGGGGATTTTCCGGTCGATAAGCGTTTGCACGCGGCTGATCGGGTGGTTGCCGAAGGAGAGCAGATCCATCCGCCGGACGCCGGGGTAGGCGAGGACGAACTCGTTTTCCCAGACGGACTCGCACTCCGGGTCGCCGAACCGGCCCGGATAGCTCAGGTAGCTGACGACGGGCGCGTCGAGGTACAGGCACGCCGCCTTCTCCGGGTACAGCCCCGCGAAGGTCAGCGCGTGCGCGCCGCCGCAGCTCATGCCGACGAGCGCGCACTTCTCCCGCAGTCCGTACCGCTCCGACACGAAGGAGCAGAAGTTCGCCTTTTCGGCGCACTCCTCCTTCGTCGCGAAGCGCGTCCTGTTCTGCAGGAACGCGAGAGTAAAGCCGCGCTCGAGCAGCGCGAGCTCCGCGTTCGGAAACGCGCCCCAGTACTCCGTCTTGAGCGCCCAGTCCCCCGTCTTCCGCCCCTCGTGCGGGAGGACGGCGATCGCCTTTCTGCCGCAGAAGGAAAATTCCTCCGCGCGGTATCCGTTCCACTGTGCTTCCATCGTCAAACGCTTCCTTTCCGCCGCCTCTCAAATCACGGAGACGGCGCACGCGTTCGTACGGCGCGTCGGGCGGGAACACCGCCCGCGCGTCACAGATTCAGATACACCGAGGAGGAGAAGACGGCGCCGTCGTATGTAAAGTGAGCGTCTCCTCCGAACTTCAGCGCCACCGCCCGCACGGAGGCCAGCCCGACGCCGAAATCGCTGCGCTTGCTCGAGAAAAACTGGCCCTCCTCCTCGCGGACGGAGCCGTCATAGCTGTTGTCCATGACAATGGTCAGCACGCCCTCACGCAGGCCGGCGCGCAGGGAGACGAAGCGCCGCCCGTCTGTCATCCTGCCGCACGCCTCCGCCGCGTTCTCAATCAGATTGGCAAAGACGACGCAAAGCTCGCTGTCGGGCACGCTGCCGCAGATCGGCGGAACGCGCAGCTGCGCGGTAAACTCCGCCCCCTGCTGGCGGCAGAGCGTCCCGTAATGCGAGACAACGGCGTTGACGGCCTCGTTCTCGCAGAAAACCTCCGGAAGCGCGGGAATGGTGTCGATCAGGGTGGAGAGATACTCCTGAAGCTTCTCAACGTCCGTGCCAGCCAGCTCGCGGATGACCGTCAGCTGATGGCGCAGATCGTGGCGCTGCCGCCGGATCAGCTCCGCGTTCTCCACGAGCAGCTGGCCGCGCTTCTTCTGCTCCGCGATCTGAACGTCGAGCAGATGCGTCTCCACCGCGAGGCGCTTCTCGAGCTCTGCCTGCTTCTGCAGGTTGTCGAGCGACTGCACGATGACCCAGTAGATGACCAGCACACAGGCCAGCAGGCCGACGCGCGTAAACAGGAAGGTCCACTGCCCTGAGAGCGTGTCGTCGAGCGAGCCGGTGAAAATCAGGACAATGACGGTCGTGAGCGCCGGCACAAGCCAGATGATCCGCCAGAGCGCCGGGGCCTTCGTACGCTCCACCCGCGCCACGCAGCCGCGGAAAAACCGGTAGGCGGGCGCCCAGGTGCACAGATACAGAGCGAGACAGAGCACGCTGCTCTCCCAGGTGCGCGCGGCGGCGTGCAGTACCCGAACCGACAGGAACGAGGAAAGCCCCACGACAATCATCATGTAATCAATCACAAACAGGAAGAAGAACAGCAGCTTCGGAAACGAGGTGCGGACGTTGAGATACAGCATGGCCACCGCAATCGGCCCGAACAGGAACTCGATCAGCCGCACCCACTCGGGGTGGCCGCTTTGGATCGCGCCCCACGCGAAAAGGAGCTCTGCTCCCTGACTGATTATCACGCAGAGGGCCACCGCCCATTTCCCGAAACGCAGCGAACGAAGAAAAGGGGAGTACGCCAACAGCCGCGTGGGAAGCGTGGAACACAGCATATGAAAAAGCGTTTCCATTCAAATTCCTTCTCTCGTATGCGCAAACAAACAGTCTTCATACGCTCTTTTCGCCGCAGCCATGCTCTCGCGGCGTATCGGCACATTGCTGCCGTCCGTCATGACAAAGCAGCGCAGCTCCGGATCGATGCGGCGCACCTGGGCAAGGTTGGCGCAATAGCTCTTGTGGCAGGAGAAAAACGGATGACCCTCGAGCTGCTTCACAGCCTCCGAGAGCTTTCCGTAAAACAGGCTCTCCCTGCCGGGCAGGCAGACAGCCAGCCGCCGCCCGCGCTGCTCGAGATACAGGATGTCGGCGAGGGGAAGCTTCTCCTCGGAGCCGTTCCTGCTCAGCACGAGAACGGGGCGGTTCTCCTTCTGCAGCCGCGCCAGCTCAAGCACCCGCAGGAGCTCCTTCTCCCGCACCGGCTTCTCGAGATACGAGAGCGCCGAGAGACGGTAGCTCTCCCTCGTGTAGTCGGGGCTCGAGGTGATAAAGGCCACCGGGACCTCCTCATCCACGGCGCGGATTTTTTCTACCGTCTGGACGCCGGAAAGCCCATTCATGCAGATGTCCATGAGAAGCGCGTCATAGCGCCGCGGCCTGTACGCCTTAAGGAGCGATTCGCCGTCGGAAAAGACGTCGGGCTCCGTCGGAATCGCGCAGCGGGCAAGCAGGGCAAGAATTGCCTCGCGCTCCTCGGGCATATCCTCACAGACAGCAACGCGCAGCGGTTCCATACCGCTCCCCCCTTCTCGTCTGATACTGTTTATATTTTACCGCATTCCTGCCCGCCTTGTCAAATTGTCAAGTGCGAGTTTTGTCATTGCGCATGGCGATTTCTGCAGCGGCTGCACCCTGCGGTGCGGCTACCTCTGTTCCGCCGCCGAGGCGCCGCTGTGCGCCTCCCCCCTGCCCCGCATAAAGGAAGCCCTCCTCCGCGCGGAGGAGGGCTTCTGAAGCGTTTACGCCTCGGGAAGCGTTTTGAGAAGGATCTGCTCGCCGTCCGAGGTGACGAAAATGCCCTCGGGCAGGCTGTCGCAGCGCTCGATGAGCAGCTCGGCAAGCGCGTCCTCGACCTTTCTTCGGATGAGGTTGCGCAGATCGCGCGCGCCGCTCTTGCCGCCGACGGCGTGGTCGGCGAGCCAGGCGGTCGCCTTGTCGTCGTACATGAGGTTGATCTGCTTCTCCTTGAGGGCGGTCGCGTACTCGTCGAGCATCAGAGCCGCAATCCTGCGGAAATCCTGCGCGTCGAGCGAGCGGAAGATCACGATCTCGTCGACGCGGGCGATAAACTCGGGGCGCAGGAAGTCGGACAGCGCCTTCATCGCGCGGTCGCGGCTGACGTCCGCCTCCGCCTTCGCAAAGCCGAGCGCGCTCTCGCGGCGCTCGCTGCCGGCGTTCGACGTCATCACGAGGATGGTGTTCTCAAAGTTGACGTTCCGGCCGTGCGCGTCCGTCACGCGGCCCTCGTCGAGGATCTGCAGGAGGATGTTGAGCACGTCCGGGTGCGCCTTCTCGATCTCGTCGAACAGCAGCACGGAGTACGGGCGGCGGCGCACCTTCTCCGTTACCTGGCCGGCCTCGTCGTAGCCGACGTAGCCCGGAGGCGAACCGATGATGCGCGAGACGGAGTGCTTCTCCATGAACTCCGACATATCGAGGCGGATGAGTGTCTCCGGCGTATCGAAGAGCTCCTTGCTCAGCACCTTGACGAGCTCCGTCTTGCCGACGCCCGTCGGCCCCACAAAGATGAACGAGGCCGGGCGGCGGCGCGGGCTGATCTGGATCCGGCTGCGGCGGACGGCGGCGGCCACGGCGGCCACGGCCTCCTCCTGGCCGATGATATGGCGGTTGAGCTCCTCCTC
>CALWIH010000112.1 GCA_944380675.1 uncultured Clostridia bacterium
CTTTGAGAAGCCGCAGTATTACTACCGCGCCGGGCTGTGGAGCGAGAAGCCGTTCGTCGCGCTCGTGACCGCGCCCGCGTCGGAGGAGGAGCGCGAGCCCTCGGAGTTCCAGCGGAGCTGGAATTACGCGCCCGGCGAGCGGCTGGAGCTGCGCTGCTACTCGAACCGCGGAAAGCCCGCGGTGACGCTCAACGGCAGGCCGCTCGACCTCCTCGACAGGACGGAGGAGAACGGCGCGTACGTCTGCGCCGTCGATTACGAGCCCGGCACGCTCGCCGCGTCGGCGGGCGGAGTCTCTGACGTCCTCGAGACGACGGGAGCCGCCGTCGCCATTCGCCTGGAGCAGGCCGGAGAGCTGATCGCCGGCTCCACGGAGCTGTGCTGCGTGGAGCTTGCGCTGACCGACGCCGCCGGGCGGATCGTCCCCAACGCCGAGAACCGCCTCTATGTGGCGGTCGGGGGCGGGGCGGAGCTCGTCGCGCTTGATAACGGCGACCTCTTTGACCCGACCGACTGCCAGTCGCCCGAGCGCCGCGCCTGCCGCGGCCAGCTGGCGATCTATGTCCGCCCCGCTGAAAGCGGCGAGCCCGCGATCATTCAGGCGCAGGGCGACGGCCTGCGTCCGCAGACCGTAACGCTCGTCCCGGTGGGCGGAGAACGAAAGGAGCTTACAGATGAGTAAAGAATTGGACACGCTGATAGAAGAGCTCTGCGAAAGCGGAGAGTACATGAGCCTGAACGTCTACGCGACGCGAAACGGCGAGCCGATCTACGCGAAAACGGCAGGGTACGCCGACCGTGAGAACAGGATTCGCACCGCGCCGGACACGATTTTCCACCTGTTTTCGATGAGCAAGCCGGTGACGGCCGCCGCCGTGATGAAGCTTTGGGAGGACGGCCGCATCGACCTTCTCGATCCCGTCTCGAAGTACCTGCCCGCCTTCGAGGGGCAGAAGGTGCGCGGGGCGGACGGCGTCCTGCGCGATCCGCTGAAGCCCGTCTTCATTCAGGACCTGCTCAACATGACGTCCGGCATCCCGTACCCGACGGAGACCGACGAGACGCCGGAGATGAACGCCCTGTTCGACGAGGCCATGGCCGCCGCCGACACGCCGCGCGCGATGACGACGCGCGAGCTCGCCGACCGCATCGGCAGCATCCCGCTCGTCTTCGAGCCGGGGCAGAGCTGGCGCTACGGCGCGTCCGCCGACGTGCTCGGCGCGCTGGTGGAGGCCGTCTCGGGGATGCGCTTCGGCGAGTATCTCCAAAAGAATTTCTTCGATCCGCTCGGAATGGAGGACACAGGCTTTTTCGTCCCGCCGGAGAAGCTCCATCGCCTCGCCACGATTTACCGGATGCCGCCGCATCAGGAGCCCGTCGCCTACCATGGACGCCACCTCGTGATTCTCGACTACACGTCGGCCCCCGCCTTCGAGTCCGGCGGCGCGGGCCTGTTCTCGACGGTGAAGGACTACGCCGCCTTCGGCGAGATGCTCCTCAACGAGGGCGTTTATCACGGCCGCCGGATTCTCGACCCCGAGACGGTGCGGTTCATGCGCGCCGGGCAGCTCGACGCGCGCCAGCAGGCCGACTTCGGCTGGCCCTCGCTGCGCGGCTACACCTACGGCAGCCTGATGCGCATTCTCGTCAGTCCGGGCCAGCAGGGCGTCGTCTGCGGCCCCGGCGCGTTCGGCTGGGACGGCTGGACGGGCCCCTATGTGGAGCTTCACCCGGAGAAGAAGGTCTGCTTCGTCCTGATGACGGCCCAGATCGACTGCGACACCACGCCGAACCTGCGCAAGATCCGCAACCGCTTCTATCGCACCTTCCACGTCTGAGAAGGGCGGAAAAGAAAAAACCGGCTCCTTCCTTGCTCGATGAGCGAGGGGGGAGCCGGTTTTTTCAGTAGACGCCGACAAACGACAGGGTGGGGCAGACGCGGGAATCGTGAATCAGGATTTCCAGCTCGTCCGTCTCAACCTCCGGGAAGGACGCGATCCGCTTGTACCCGACCGTCGTCCCCGCACAGACCTCCGTCCTCCCGTCCGCCGTCTTCGCGCGGATCGAAAAGCGCTCGATCCGCTGGCTCAGCCGAAGGTTTTCCTTGAGGACCACCCGCCGCACGTTGACGGGCTCGTCCCACCGCAGCGTGAGGCGGCAGGAGGCTGCGCCGTCCGGCGCCGCGAACCAGCTGTCATACGAGTCCTCCCGCACGTTCTCCGGCGGGCAGCCGGGGCGGCAGACGTCCGCCTCGATCCGCGCCCGGTCGAGCAGGTTGACCGCGTACTGCTCCCGCAGCGCCGCGCCGAGCTCCCGCATCCGCCGCACGTCCGCCTCGTGGAGCCTGCCCTCGCGGTCCGGCGGAAGGTTGAGCAGGAACGTCGCGTTCCCGCCGACGGCGCGCTCGTAGACGCCGAGGAGCTCCGTGAGCGGCTTGACCTTATCGTCCTCCTCCGCGTGGTAGAACCAGCCGGGGCGGATGGACGTGTTGACCTCCGCCGGGTACCAGACGAGCTCCTTCTCGTTTTCGAGCAGCGCGCGGCTGCCGAGGTCGAGGTCGGACGCGGCGATGGCGCGCTCGCGGAAGGCTGCGTCGTCCGCCGTCTGGCTCTTCGACGCGATCTTCTCCGTGTCGCGCGTGCGCAGCGGCACGACGCTCCACTCCGAGGGACGCGTGTGCCCGGCCTCGTTGCCGCACCAGCGCACGTCCGGCCCGCAGACCGAGATGCACGCCTCCGGCTGCAGCCTGCGGATCGTCTCGTAGTACCGTTCCCAGTCGTAGTACTGCTTCTTCCCGTTCGGCCCCTCGCCGCACGCGCCGTCAAACCAGACGCAGAACACCGGGCCGTAGCCGGTCAGCAGTTCCTCGAGCTGATGCACAAAATAGTCGTCGTACGGCTTGCCCGTCCCGTAGAGCGGCGAATGCCTGTCCCACGGCGAGAGGTACACGCCGAAGGCCAGCCCCTCCCTCCGGCAGGCGTTGGCAACCTCGCGCACGACATCGCCGCGCCCCTCCCGGAACGGGCTCGCCGCGACCGTGTGATCCGTGTACCGGCTCGGCCAGAGGCAGAAGCCGTCGTGGTGCTTGCAGGTGAGGATGAGCCCCGTCATCCCGCCCTCCTTCGCCGTGCGCGCCCACTGGCCGGCGTCGAGAGCCGTGGGGTTGAAGATCGACGGGGCTTCCGTCCCGTCTCCCCACTCGCGTCCCGTGAAGGTGTTCACCGTGAAATGGATAAAGCCGTAAAATTCCATGCTTTGATGGCGCAGCTGCCGCTCGCTCGGCACGACGCGCACCAGTCTCTCGTCGAGGGTTTCGTGCATTGTCCTTCTCCTTTCCGTGATAAAAAAGCTCCGCCCGTTCCCTCGCGGGAGGCGGGCGGAGCCGAGGGGGCCTGTCGTTACTTGACGAAGTCCTCGCGCATCGGCGTGAAGACGTCGACGAGCTTGCCGCTTTCGAGGCAGACGACGCCGTGCACGGCGTTCGGCGGCATCAGGACGCTGTCGCCCTTGCGCACCGTTCTCGTCTCGCCGTCGATCGTGAAGTCGAACTTGCCCTCCGCGACGTAGGTGACCTGCGTGTGCGGATGGGAGTGGACGTTGCCCATCGCGCCGATCTGGAACGTGATCTCGCACATCATGACGTCCTTCGTGTAGGCCATCACCTTTCTCGTGACGCCCGCCTCGCACGGGGTGGAGGCGCAATCCTGATTCAATTTGAACATGGCTGGTGTCAGCTCCTTTTCAGTCATATTGTAGCCCGCGCGCGGCGCGTCCGCAAGAGCCTTTTCTTGCGATGCCCTGCAAAAACGACGCGGCGCGGGATTTTTTTATTCGACAATCTGCGTGTTGTTCTCATGCGCCTCGAAGGTCAGCTCGAGCGCGCCGCACAAGAGCCTGTCCCCGCTGAGAGACGGCGCGAGCGACAGGCACCGGCTGCAGAAGGCCGCGAAGCTCCCGTCTTCGGAAAGGGAGCCGCACACGCAGGCCATGCCGATGGTGTCGCCGTAGGCCCGCAGCTCGCAGTCATAGAGGTTGTCGTTGTGCGGGACGAGCGGCTCGCTGCACCAGACGGCGGCGAAGCCGTCCCTCTTCCTGCCGAAGACCCAGCCGCCGTCGCGCGCCGTCTCGTCGAAGCCGCGCTCGTTCCAGAACAGGTGGACGAAGCGGATGGGGTGCGAGTCCGGGATCCGGTAAATCAGGCCGAGCACGTTCTTCTCCTGGCGCATCGCGGGCATCACGCCGTTGCCGTACCAGTAGCCGGGGCGCACCTCGCTCTTCGCCTCGCAGCTCTGGCCGGGATGATTGGAGAAGACGGCGAGCTCCTGCGAGAGGGCGGCGTACCACAGATTCTGCTGATAGCCGCGTACGCCGGGCTCAAACTGCATCGTGCCGTGGAAGCACTCGTTGAGCGATTTCGTGTAGTGGAAGGTGCCCTCCTCGCCGTCGCGCATCTCGTTCTCCCACGCGCGGACGACGCCGTCGCGGCGCGGGGACTCGACGCTCGTGAGGAGGTAGTCGCTTGTCTTGTAGAGGTCGACTTTCGCGTTCGACGTCGTGTAGGACTGCCAGCCCTGCGTCTGCATGAGCGCCTCGAAGTCGGCGGGAGGCGCGTACTTCGACGTCGCGAGCGCCGCGACCCACTCGTTGAAGACGTACGGCGCGCGCGGGACAAAATACTGGACGAGCCCCTGCAGGCTCTGCCGCTGCGGATACAGCACGTCGCGGTAGATTCTGCCCTGCGGCGAGACGACGATGTCCTTGAAGCAGTGGACGGCCACCATGCGCAGCAGCTTGTCGCACGCCCTTCTCGCCTTTTCGGAGAGCTCCTCCTCGGCAAAGTCGACGAGCAGCAGCATGGCGGCGAAGGTGATGGCGCAGTAGGTGCCGCTGTTGAACTCGTCAAAGCCCGTGCCGAGCACGTCGTCGAGCCATTCGGTGATGTTGGCCCGCGCGGCGGCGGCGAGCGCGCGGCCCGTCTTCCCGGAGCGGACGAACACGTCGTCGGGGTACTCGAGGCCGAAGAAGTAAGCCGTCTCGAAGAACATGAGCGAGTGGTTCTCGCTCCAGAAGCACATCCCGTCGAAGCCCTCCTCATTCATCCAGAAGCGGAAGCCGAGCATCGTCCTTTTGATCTCGGCGAGCAGCTCCTCCCCGAGGTCGTACGATTTCATCATCCGCACGAGGGCGCACGTCATGAAGTCGGCGCAGTCCATGCGGCGGTCAATCTGCCGCAGCGTGACGCGCAGCTCCTCGAGGTCCGCCTCGGAGCGCTCCCCGAGGGCGTACCGCGCGAGCATCGGGCAGAGCGCGAAGCCGTCGTTCTCGCCGCGCGTGATGGACGCCACCGCGCCGAGGCGGCGCAGCACCTCCTCGCGGCTCTTCTCGGGCGGAACGTTCAGGAAGACGGGCTTTCGCAGCTCGATGCGCTCGAATTCCCGTGTCAGCGCGCCGTCCCCGGCGGGGACGGTCACGGCGAACGACGCGTAGGGCCGCAAAGCGATCTGCTGCCGCCCCGAGACGTCCTCCTGCACGACGTTCGCGTCCTTTTTGCGGAAGTCGATGTTCCCGGTAAAATACCGGATCGCGCTGCCCTGCGGAAGCGGAGCGGCAAAGCTGAGGCAGCCGCCGGAGAGGCACGCCGTGCCGAGCAGCCGCTCGGCGGCCTCGTAGGGAGCCGCGCCCTCCTCGTCCGGGAGGACGACGGCGATTTCGTCCCGCCCGCCGAGCAGCTGAATCGCGAAGGCGATGCTCGTGTCGCGCACGCCGAGCGTCTCGAGGCGGACGAGCACGTCGTTGCATCCCTTTCTGAGGCGGAAGACGGCGCGCGTGTAGTTGATGGGCTTATACTGCGGCTTTTCGATGACGGCCGCCTTCTCGCCGTTCACCCACACGTCGACGGCGTCGTAGCTCCACACGCAGACGGGCACCTCCATGTCTCTCGGCGCTTCGAGCCGCGCCGCGCCGAGGAGCAGCACGCTTTTCGGGTTCAGGTAGAAGTCGGAGTCGTCCACGAAAATGTTGCCGTAGGAGTAGTAGTACCGCCACGGCGCGCCGATGGGACTCTCCCCGCCGATTTTGACGGGCCTTGCCGCGTCGATCGGGCCGTGCTGCGCGACAACGCTGCGCAGGTGCTTTTCATAGCGCAGCTGGTTGCTGTCGCGGGTGCTGTCGTGCACCTCCCCGTCGACGCGCCCCGCGACGAGGTATTTCGTGATGTAGCCGTTCCGGTCAAGTGGATATTTCATGCGCATAACCTCCTGGGGTTGTGTCCGCCGCGCGGGCGGCCGCGAAGGGGACTCAGCCCTTCACGGCGCCGGCGGTCAGGCCCTCGATAAAGTACCGGCTTGAGCAGATGTAGATGAGCAGCATCGGGACGATGGCGATCGTCGCGCCCGCGAACATGATGTTCCAGGCCGCAGCGCCGTCTCCGGCGTTTTTCAGCATATTCACGCCGACGGTCAGAGGGCGCTGCTCCGGCGTCGTCATGGTGAAGACGAGGGGGAGAATGTACTCGTTCCAGCCGCCGCGGAAGGAGAGCAGCGCCACCGTCGCGAGAATCGGCTTGAGCACGGGGAGAAGAATCATGTAGAAGGTCTGGAAGAAGGTGCAGCCGTCGATTTTCGCCGCCTCGTCGAGCTCCTTCGGGATCGTGTTCATGTAGCCGCGCACGAGGAAGATAGACGTCGCCTGGCCGCCGCCGGCGGAGATGAGCACAACGCTCCACAGCGACGTGTTCATGTGCAGGCCGATCGCGAGCTCAAAGAGCGGGCGCAGCGAGACGGAGCCGACGTTGATGAACATGAAGGCGACGAACAGGCCGTAGATGAGCTCCTTGCCGCGGAATTTCTTCCGCGCGAAGACGTAGCCCGCCATGCTGGAGAGAATCAGCGAGAACAGCATAATGGTAATGCCGAGAAAGAAGCTGTTCTTGGTGTAGGTCGCGAAGTCGGCCTGCTCCCAGGCGTCGATGTAGTTCTGAATCACAAAGGTTTCCGGGAAAATATTGACGCCGCCGACGAGCAGCTCCTTGTTTTCCTTGAACGAGCCGAAGAACACATAGATGATGGGGTAGAGCGTCAGCAGGGCGACCACGAGCATGAAGACAAACAGCAGCCCGCGCACAAATTTCGCCTGCCTGGAATAGACAGCGGTATCTCTTTTCGCCATGATGGTTCCCTCCTTACATTACATCGTCCAGCTTGCGGGCGAGCAGCAGATAGATCCCCGTGACGGTGCCGACAATGACGGCGGCCATCAGGCTCAGCACAGTGCCGTAGCCGATCTGGGGATTTTTGACGTTCGTGCCGAAAATGAGCTGGTAGATGTAGAGGAACATGACCTGCGTGCGGTTGTTCGGGCCGCCCTGGGTCAGAACCATGATGGACTCGTAATCCTTGAACGCGCCGGTGATGGCGAGCATCAGGATGATCTTGAGCATCGGGCTGAGCATCGGCAGGGTGATCTTCCAGAAGATCTGCATCCCGTTCGCGCCGTCGATGCGCGCCGACTCGTACACGTCGTTCGAGATGCTCGACATTCCCGACATGAAATAGATCATGTAGTTGCCGAAGCCGCCCCAGATGGCCACGATGATGACGGCCCACATCGCGACGTTCTCGTCGCCGAGCCAGTTGATGTTCTGGCTGATGAGGCCCGCCGCGCGCAGCACCGCGTTGAGCACGCCGTTGTACGCCGCGAAGATGAAGGTAAACACCATGCTCGACACGGCGGCGGAGATGATTGTCGGCATGAAGTAAATGCCGCGGAAAAGCCCGGAGCCCATGATCTTGCGGCTCATGAGCACGGCCATGATGAGCGCCAGCGGGATGATGAAGACCACCTTGAGCGCCGCGTACTCAAAGGTGTGCAGCACGCTCTCCCAGAAGGTGGCGTCCTGCAGCATCCGGGTGAAATTGTGCGCGCCGACGTAATAGCTTGTCATGCCGTTGTAATCGTACGCGACATAGCGGAAAACCCAGAGGAAGGGGTACACGGAGGTCACGAGCAGCAGAAATACGGACGGGGCAAGCATCAGGGCGGCGGCAAAGCCGCCCTCAGCGCGGACCCGCGCTATTTTTTGCTTCAGGCTTCTCTTTCGCGTGGGAGAGACGGCGGTTTTTGACTGAGCAGACATTCTTTCTTTCCCTCCT
>CALWIH010000113.1 GCA_944380675.1 uncultured Clostridia bacterium
TGCTGCTGCACCGCCTGCTGCGCGGGCTGCGGCTGCGGAGAAGGCTGCGGGGAGGGCTGCGCCCCGAGCAGCGGCCTGACGGCGGCGAAGAATTCGTCCATGGACTGGAAGCGGTCCTCCGCCCGAACCTCCATGCCCTTGAAGACGGCCTGCTCGAACGCCGGCGGGACGGAGACGCCGCGCGAGGCGAAGGAGGGGAGCGCCTCCCCGTCGAGCCGGTCGAGGCTTTCCGGCGGCACATAGCCGGTGACGGCGGCGTAGAGCGTCGCGGCGAGGGAGTAGACGTCCGTCCACGGCCCCTGACGGCCCTTGCGGCTGTACTGCTCCTTCGGCGCGTAGCCGGCCTTGAGAATCACGTCGAGGCTGCGGCTGCGGTCGCCGAGCGAGTAGCGCGCCGCGCCGAAATCGATGAGCTTGACGCCGTTCTTCGCGAGGAAGATGTTGTCCGGCGCGATGTCGCGGTGGAGCAGCCCCTGCCGGTGAACCGGCGCGAGCGACTGCATGACCGGGACGAGGATGCGCAGCGCCTCCTGCCACGGGATGCGCCCGCCCTTTTCGCGCAGATACGCCTGCAGGCTGACGCCCTCGAGGTATTCCATCACGAAATAGGCCGTCGCGTTCTCCTCGAAGAAGCTCGACACGTTCACGACGCCCGGGTTGCCCGCGAGGGAGGCGAGAATCCGCGCCTCCTCGAGGAAGCGCTCCGCGCCGTAGCGGAATTCGTCCTGCGAGCCGGGCGAGAGCGGGTTGACGAGCGTCGTCCCCGGCATTCTCGACGCCAGCGCGCCCGGAAAATATTCCTTGACGGCCACGCGGATGCGCAGCACATGGTCGAACGCCAGATAGGTGATGCCGAAGCCGCCCTGCCCGAGCACGCGTCCGAGGATGTACTTTCCGTTCAGAATGCTGCCGGGATGCAGTGCGGACGGCCAGCGCCCCTCGTCCTTCGCGGGGTCGTATCCGCAGTGCGGGCAGGGGCCCTGCTCCTGGGTGCGCGGCTGAAAGCATTGATAGCAAAGATTCTGTTCGATGGGAATCGCCCCCTCTTTTGATTCTGGTATCAGTATAGCAGACGGTTTTTCGCTTCCGTCCAACTGCCGTCCGGCCGTCAGGAAGCGCCGTCGAGCGCTTCGTAAGTTTCTCCGATGGCACGAGCCTCTTCCGCGGGAATCCCGGCCTCCTCGAGCTCTGCTTCGAGATCGCGGGCCTCGCCGAGCAGGGAGGCGTAGAGCTCCCCCGACTCCTGCGCGGCCTCTGCCGCCCAGTCCTCCATCGCGGCGAGCGTCTCCTCCGAGCGCTTCGCCACGGCCTCGCGCGTGTCCTCCCACGGCGGGAGGCAGTCCGCGTACGAGGCGAGGGAGGCGAGCGTCTCCTCCCGGAAGGCCGCCGTCTCCTCCGCCGGGAGGGTGCAGAGCAGCTCGTTGATCCCGAGATACCGCAGCTCGCGGTCCCACTGCTCGAACTCGAGCTCCAGCTCTGAGAGGAGCAGTACCGCCTCGTCCGCCGCCGGCGCGCGGTTGAGGCAGGCGAGAACGTCCCCGAGCGTCTGCATCCGCACGAGGCGCTCGTACTCCTGCGTGCGGAACGGCGTCATGTAGTCTGTCTCGCTGACGCCGAACGACGCCATCGCCTCGAGCTGCTCCGCCGTGAGCGCGGAGTCGACCGTCTCGAGTCCGGCGGCGGTCTGAAGCGCCCCGGCGCACGCGGCCTTCGCCTCGGCGAGCCCCTCCTTTGTGGGGGAAAGCCCGTACGCGCGCGCCGCCTCGAGCGCCTCGCAGTACGAGGCCGAGAGCGTGTCGTGCACGGTGAGGACGCGCGCGAGATCGTCAAGATACGGCTGTGAATCGGGCGTTTTGGCGCAGCCCGCTGCCAGAACAAGCAGCAGCAGGAGCGGCGGCAGCTTTTTCACGGCGTTTCCTCCTCCAGCAGTCCGAGACCGGCGAGCGTTTCCCAGAGCGCTTCCTGTTCGCCCCGGCAGGCCGTGAGGCCGCGCTCGCAGCTCTCGCTGTCGGTTGTCGTCTGATATGCGTACGCCCGCCACGACTCGCTCCGCGCGAGCAGTGAGAGCAGCGGCTCTGCTTCCTCCCCGCTGAGCTCCGCCGCCGTCCGGCTGACGAGCAGGAAGCTCTCGCGGACGCGGCTGTCGCAGAGGCCGCGGCAGGCGCGCAGCGCCTCGAGGCGGTCGGCCTCGCCGTACGGGGAGTCGGGGGCGAGGCAGCGCGTGAGCGCCTGCGCCTGCCGCTCCCACTCGGAGCGGTTCGTCTCCGGCAGGGCGAGGAGCGTCTCCATCGCGTCAAGCGGCAGCCCGGAGCCCGAGAGGTTCGCGAGCGCCCGCTCGCCCGCCTCGCTTTGGGGCTCCTGCGCGTCGAGGAGCGCCGTCTCGCGGTCGAGCTGCGCGAGCCAGTCCTCCCACGCGGCCTCGTCCCCGGCGGGGAGCGATTCCGCCGCCGTCAGGAGACGATCCTGCGCGGAGAGCTGCAGGTCGAGCAGGCCGCAGCCGAAGGCGAGCTCGCTCACGGCGAGCGCCGTGTCCTCCCGCTGCTGCACGGCGGACGGTGTGTGCTCCGCCGCCGCGCGCCAGACGCCAACCCCCGCGAGGAGGACGGCCGCGGCCGCCGCCGCGGGCAATATTCTCCGCAGGCGGCTTCTGCGCAGCCTTTTGCGGCAGGCCGGCCAGCGGGAGGCGAGAATGGGCTGAAAGTATTGGTGAAACAGGTGGTACGCGCCGTCCCCGTCCTGCCAGACAAGCGCCATTCGCCGCTCGAGCAGATCGCGGACCATAAGGCCGAACCAGTCGTCGGCGTCCTTCGCGCCGCCGAGCAGCGCGCGGCTTCTTCCCATGTACTGCGGGAAGCTCCGGCTGACGCGTCCGCGCCGCACGGCGGAGAACAGCCCCGCCGCCGCGCCGCCCGCGCCCTCCGCGGAAAGCGCCGGCCGCTGGCCCATCCGCCGCGCGAAGCACGGCAGCAGCACGCGGACGGCGAACCCGGCGCGCACCGCCTCCTCCTCGCCGAGGGCTTCCCCCGCGGCGGAGACGAGGCTGTCGAGATAATCGTCGAGAAGCGCCTCGTCCTCCGCGCGATCCCCGGACTCCGGATGCTTGCCGGCGCGCGCCTTGTCTGTGCGCGCGTAGATCGAGAGAAAGACGGGCGTGTGCAGAAGCTCTGGGAATTTCCCGCCCTGCGGCGGTTCCACGCCGCGCCGGACGAGGTACGCTTCGATCTCCGCCGCGGAGAGCGGCGGGACGGGAAGCTCCGGCAGCCCGAGCTCCGGCACGGCGCGCCGCGCGGAGACAATCACCCGCACGCCCCGCAGCGCCGTGAGCGCTTTAAGCTCCGCGCGCAGCGGGGCCGTGTCGCCCCCGGCCTCCTCGAAGCCGTCGAGCAGCAGCAGCACGCCGCCGTCCGGGGCGTCGAGCAGCCGCTCGAGCCCGAGGCGCGCCTCCTCCCACGTCCTGCCCTCGCCGGGGCTGAGCGTCGAGAGGAGCGACCGCCGCACGAAGTCCGCCGAGCCGTCGTAGCCGCACAGCGGCAGGAAGACGGGTACGGCGCGGGCGGGCGAGTACGCGCGCAGGCCGCGCAGCCACAGCCCCGCGAGGAGCGTGGTCTTGCCCGAGCCGCTGCCGCCGGTGAGCTGGACGTTTCCGGCGCGCTCGAGCGTTTCGAGCAGGGAGGCGCGCTCTTCCGCGAGCTCCTCCCACTCCGCTGCGGAGGGCATCCTGCTCCGCTCGGCGCGCAGGCGGGCGGCGCTCGCCTCCCACACCGCGCCGTGCGTGACGCCGCCGTGCTCGAGCCGGTCGAGCAGCTCGGAGAAGGCCGCAATGGCCTCCTGCGCCGACCGGAACCGCTGCC
The DNA here is from genome assembly GCA_944380675.1 of uncultured Clostridia bacterium. Lineage (GTDB taxonomy): Bacteria > Bacillota > Clostridia > Oscillospirales > Acutalibacteraceae > Caccousia. Next base: position 3,852 of record CALWIH010000113.1, read on the forward strand.
CCGGCGAGGCTTTCAGCCCGCGCCGCAGGATGGACGCCGCCTGGTGAAAGACGACGGCGGAGCAGCCGGTAAGGGCGGGCGAGCCCGCGATTGGCGGCACCCTGCGCCAGACGGCCTGCCGCACGGGAGGGTATCCGAGCAGGTATTGCAGAAAAATCATGCACACGGAGTACAGGTCGGACGCCGGGCCTACGGCGGCGACGTCGCGCAGCTGCAGCTCGGGAGCCGACCACGGCTCCTTGAGCGAGAGGAACAGCTCCCGCCGGGCGGCGAGCTCGTCGGCGCTCCATGCGCTGTTGTAATCGATCAGAAGCACCTCGCGGAATTTCTCCGGCTTTCCCTCGTCGAGGGGCTGCAGGAGGATGTTGTCGGGGCTGACGTCGAGGTGCAGAAGCCCCTCCCCGTGGAAGACGCGCAGCGTGTAGAGCAGGCTGAGCAGCCACGCCGTCATGGCGGGAAGCGGCACGCGTCCCTCGGAGAGAACGTCCGCGAGCGTTTTCGCGCCGCCGTCGCTCATCACGGCGTAGAGCGTCCCGTTCGCGCGGCAGGTGTCGAGGTTCGCGGGCGTCTTGTCGGCGCGGGCCTCCTGCAGGCGGACGTGGATCCGCGCCGCGCGAAGAAAGCTCTGCCGGTGCGTCTCGAAAAGCGCCTCCCCCTCGGGGCCGCACAGGATTTCCCCGGACGCCCCGCGCCGTATGACGCCCTGCGGGTGCCACGGAAAGAGCTCCTTGAGCAGCACGCGGTGGAAAAGCCCCGGCTGGGCGGCGTCCTCGTACGACGCGCGGTAGACGAGGGCGCTCGCGCCCCGGCCCGCGCACGCTTCGATGCGAAAGACGCGGCCCTCGAGCCGCAGCTCGGTTCCCTCTGGCAATGCGGTGCGGACGTCCATGCTGATTCCTCCCTGATGCGGATTTCTACGCCTTCAGTTTAGCACGGCGCGCCGCTGTCCGCGTCCACCTCCCGTCCGTCCCCGAACAGGAGGGCGAGCACCTGGGAGAGCCGGTCGCTCATCGATTCGTCCTCCCCGTCCCCCGGCCGCAGGCTGTACAGGACGAGCCAGTCGAAGGGGCTGCGCGGATCGAGCGGGCTGAACCCGCATTCGTGGAGCATGAGGTTGCAGTTCCAGACGTGCTCCTCGAGGATCTCGTCGGGCGAGTCGGGCTCCCAGCCCATCGCCTCCTCGATCGCCCCGTCGTCAAGACCCTCCGTCGCCACATAGAGCAGCAGGAGCGTCTTGCGGCTCACGTCCAGCTTTCTTGCGAGCATATTTTTGATCGCCGTCGCGTTCGGCCAGAGGCGCTTTGTCGCCTTCTGCAGCTGCGAGAACGACTTCTCGTTCCGCGAGGCCGGTACGTTCAGGCGCAGATAAAGCTCTACCGCCCGCTCGACGGAGTACGACGCGTCCTCCTCGGCCCCGCACGGGGCGGAGGGCTGCCGGAGCTCGTCGAAAAAGCGGGAGAACCAGAGAAACGCGGTGTTGTGGAGCTTCCCGAAGACGGGCAGGCTCTCCTCGTAAAAACGGAGAAATTCCTCGTCGCTCGTCACCTCCGCGAGCCGGTCGGCGACGGTGCGCGTAAAGGCGGACGGCGCGCTCTCCGCGTCGGCGGGAAACGGTCCGCCGGCGTTCGGCAGGCGCGCGATGAGCGCGAGCGCCTCCTCATACGATTTCCCGGCCCGCAGGCTGTACAGAAACGCGGCCTCCCGCGGCTCGCGCAGATGGAAGCCGCCGTCTCCGCAGACGCTGAGGAAGTTCTCGGCCTCCTCGCCGGAAAGGCCGAGGGCGAAGCCCAGGCCGATGAGCTCCTCGCGGTCGGAGGGCCGGCCGCCGGAGAGCCAGGAGGACACGCGGCGGCGCAGGCTGTCGCGCTTGACGCCGGGGCGCACGGCGGCGAGGCGGTCGGGCAGCTCGCTCTCGGCGATCCCCTGCCGCCGGAGGAACGCGCGGAGCGTCTCCGCGAAGCTCCTCGGAGCCATCCGCTCCGAGAAAAAGCGCACGGCGTCCCCGGGGCGGCTCGCGCTCTCCGCGATCCCCTCCCAGGCCCGCTGCGACAGGGCCGTAAACTGCTGATCCTGCATGGCGCTTTTCCCTCCCGGCGCTGGTCGGGGAATGGAATCCACAAGGTGGATCTCATGCCTCTTTTTGATACTTTTTCACAATAGAATCATTGTAGCACATCGGGCTTTTTTACGCAATATGATTCCCTTTTTCAAAAAATCACATTTTTCACGATTTTGCGGATATTCTCTCTGCTTTGGATGAAACAAGAAAAGAAGGGAGAAGATTTCTTCCTGTTTGGCGTCTTTTCCGCCTTCCCATCCGCGCGGAATGCGGTATAATGATAACAATATGCGGCGCGGGGGGAGGAAAGCCCCGCCGGCTGTTTGAAACGCATTCGCCGGGTGCGCTGCGTCAGGAGGAGTGATTATGCAGAAAACCGAATTTTTCCTCGCATCCTCGCTCGAAAAGGTCTTTCCCGGGACGCGCCCGGCCCCGTATGAGAGCGCGCAGCTCTCCGCGTGGCGCGGGACGCGGGCGGCCGTCCAGCTCGTCTCCCTCGGCGGGGACGCGCAGGGCGGCGGGCTTACCCACCGCTTTTCCGTCTCCGTGACGGGCGCGCCGGGGGAGGCGGAGCTTTTTTCGGTCGAGCTCGTCCCGTCCGACTTCCCGTGCTGGGAGTCGTCGCGGGAGGACGAGAATTATCTGACGCGGGAGCCGGGGCTGTTCCCCGACCTGCTCCGTCCGCTCGCGGACGGCTCGCTCGTGCCCGTCCCGCGCCAGTACCGCGCCGTGTGGATCTCGTTTTTCATCCCGGAAACCGCCGCGCCGGGAGCGTACGGCGTCTCGATCGCCGTCACGCCGCAGGCGGAGGCCGCGGCGGCGGGGGAGGAGGGAGCCGTGCTCTCCCTGCGCCTGCGCGTCGGCTCCGTCCCGCTTGTCCCGCAGAGGCTGCTGCACACGGAGTGGTTCCACGCCGACTGCCTCGCCTCGTACTACGGCGTCAGGCCGCTGAGCGAGGAGCATTGGAGAATTTTGGAGAAATTCATCCGGGAGGCCGGGCGGCGGCACGGAATCAACCTTCTGCTGACGCCCGTGTTCACCCCGCCGCTCGACACCGCCGTCGGGGCGGAGCGCCCGACCGTCCAGCTCGCCGGCGTCCGCGTGCGCGGCGGCGCGTACTCGTTTGACTTTTCCGCCCTGCGCCGCTGGGCGGGGATCTGCCGCGCAGCCGGAATTGATAATTTGGAGATCGCCCACCTGTTTACCCAGTGGGGCGCGAAGGCGACGCAGAAGATTGTCGCGGACGCAGACGGCGTCGTGAAGCGCATCTTCGGCTGGGACGTCCCGGCGGACAGCCCGGCGTACCGCCGCTTCCTCCAGGCCTTCCTGCCCGCCCTCCTCAAGGAGCTCGACGCCCTCGGCTATGACCGGGAGCACGTCTTTTTCCATATCTCCGACGAGCCGGGCGAGGCCGACCTCGAGAGCTATCTCGCCGCGAAGCGGCAGGCCGCCGATCTGCTCGAGGGCTGCCATATCATCGACGCGATGAGCAGCCTCGAATTTTACCGGCGCGGCGTCGTCACCGAGCCCGTCTGCGCGAGCGATCACATCCGGCCCTTCCTCGACGCGAAGGTCGATCCGCTCTGGGTGTACTACTGCTGCGCGCAGGGCAATGCCGTCCCGAACCGCTTCTTCGCGATGCCGAGCGCGAGAAACCGCGTGATGGGCGTTTTGCTCTACCTGCACCGGCTCCGCGGCTTCCTGCAGTGGGGGTACAATTTCTACTATTCGTCGTATTCCCGCTCGCTCATCGACCCGTTCGCCGTGACGCACAGCGGGTACGCCTTCCCGTCGGGCGACGCGTTCCTCGTCTACCCCGGCCCGGGCGGCGAGCCGCTGACCTCCCTGCGCGCCGAGGTGCAGAGCGAGGGACTCACCGACCTGCGCGCCCTGCAGACCCTGGAAGAGCGTGCCGGACGGGAGGAAGTGCGCCGCCTTGTTCTCGGTATTGCCGGGATGGAGGAGCTGACCTTTACGAGCTATCCCACGTCTTCTGATTTTCTGCTTGCGCTGCGCGAGGCCGTCTTTGACGCACTCGAGCGGTTGGCGTAACAAAAAGCCGGAGCCGATAACAGTTCGGCTCCGGCTTTTTTGAAAAGAAATAACTCTAACATAATATAATTGATTTTTTCATTGCGATATGCC
>CALWIH010000114.1 GCA_944380675.1 uncultured Clostridia bacterium
ACCGCCGTGTACCGAACGGTACGCACGGTGGTGTGAGAGGTCGGCTACTCAAATAATGGGTAGCCTCCTACTCGATCCTGCTTTTCTCAGAGAACGACCTCATGCCCCGTCCGCGCGGACTCGTACACCGCGTCGAGGATGCGCATGATCTGCACGCCGTCCTCGGCGGGCGAGCGGCAGGGCGCGCCGTTAGCGAAGCAGTCGACGAAGTGGTCGATCTCCGCCTGAAATTCGTCGTCAAACGACTCCGGCGGGCAGACGGGCGTGACGTTCGTCATGTACCCGTCGAGCTCGCTGTAGAGCTCGAGGCCGGGCGAGAGCTTCGCCCCGCCCTTTGTGCCGAAGATCTGTACGCTGCCGGTGTCCTCTCTGAGGTTCAGCGAGAACGCCGCCTCCACCTGCAGGACGGCCCCGTTCTCGAAGCGGATCATCGCGCTCGCGAGGTCCTCGACGTCGCAGACGTCGCCCGGTCCGGCGGAGGTGGAGCTGTACGCCTTCGGGGTTACGATGCCGGGGCGGTCGAAGAGCTTTCGGAATGTCGCGCCGTAGACGGAGACGGGGCGCGGATTGCCCATGAGGTAGCGGGTCAGGTCGATGACGTGCACGCCGAGGTCGATGAGCGGCCCGCCCGCGGAGCGCGACTTGTCGCCGAACCAGCCGCCCGGATTCCCGTTGCGGCGCAGATACGTCGCCTTCGCGTAATACAGCTCGCCGAAGAAATCCTCCCGGACGAGCCTGCGCAGCAGCGCGGAGCCCTTCTCGTACCGGCGGACGAAGCCGACCATCAGGAGCCTTCCGGCGCGGCGCGCGGCCTCGAGCATTTCCTGCGCCTCCGCCGCGTTTTTCGCCATCGGCTTTTCACACAGGACGTGCTTGCCCGCGTTGAGCGCCGCGATCGCGCAGGGAGCGTGCGCCGCGTTCCAGGTGCAGACGCTCACGGCGTCGAGCTCCGGCAGGGCGCGCAGCAGCTCGTCCTTGTCCGTGAACAGGCGGCTGACGCCGTACTTTTCGCCCATTTTGCGCAGACGCGCTTCGTTGATATCGCAGAAGGCGTACAGCTCGACATTCGGGTTGCTTCGATAGGAACGGATGTGCATTTCCGAGATGCCGCCGACGCCGATGACGGCAACTTTCCATTTCTTCATGATGATCCCTCTCCTTTTTTCTGTCTGCCGGCAGCGGGAAGAGGCGCTCAGATCCGCGCCTTGAGGAAGTCCGCCGCCTTCGCGATATCGGCCTCCGGGTTTTGGCCGACCTCCCGCTCAATCGTCAGAAAGCCGCGGTAGCCGACGCTCTCGAGCGCCGCGAGGTACTCCGTCCAGCGGACGCTGCCCTCGCCGAGCGGCGTCTCGCGGAAGGCGATTTCGTCCCCGCCGCCGCTCGGATGCTCCCCGCCGTAGACGAAGGCCGGGCCGCGGTAGCGCAGCATGACGCCGTCTTTCGCGTGCGTATGGACGATGTACGGGGCGAGCGTGCGCACCGCCGTGACGAGGTCCTCGCCCGTCACCATCGCAATGTTCGCCGGGTCGAAGTTGACGGCCACGCCCGTGGAATGGAGGCTGTCAAGAAACTGCCGGAGCGTCAGCGAGATGTCGGGGCCCGTCTCAATCGCGAAGTGCGCGCCCATCGAATCCGCGTACCGCGCGAGCTCCCCGCACGCCTCCTGCATAATCTGATAGCGCTCCGCGTCCTCGTCGAGCGGAATCAGGCCGATGTGCGTCGTGACGATGCTCGTCCCGAGCTCCTGCGCGAGATCGAGGATGCGCTTTGACCGCTCGATGAGATCGCCGTTCTGCTCCCGGCAGCCGAAGTCGCGGCCGAGATCGCCGCACAGCGCCGAGATGACGAGCCCGCAGTCCGCCGCCAGCGCGCGGAACGCTCGGCGCTTTCCCGCGTCCATATTTTCCGGCGCGAGCTCTCCTCTCGTCGCGTAGACCTGCACGCCCTCCGCGCCGAGCGCCGCGGCGCGCCGCATGGCCTCCTGCGGCGGCAGGCGGAACGAGTCGAGCAGAACGCCGATGGAAAACCGTTTCATACCATACGCCTCCTGTTCTGATGTTCTACTCTCTATTGTACCGATATTTTGGAAAAAGGAAAGTCTTTTTTTGCGTGGGCGAAGGCGGGGGAGGAGAACGGCAATTTGGAGGTGTTGCATAAGAATTCTTGACGCGCCGGCGCGGATTCTCTATAATAGAGACGGAACCGGCGGCGCGGGTGTGTCCGACGAACCCGAGCCGCCGGGCAGCCTTCACCGGAAACCGATGCCGGATTTGTCCGGCGGAAAGGAGCCGTTATGGAACTGCATTTTCTGGGAGCCGCCCATGAAGTGACGGGAAGCTGCCACTATCTAAAAGCCTGCGGCCTGCATATCCTGATCGATTGCGGTATGAAGCAGGGACCTGAGGAGTACGAATATCAGGAGGTTCCGGTTAACCCCGCGGAGATTGATTACGTTCTGCTGACGCACGCGCACATCGACCACTCCGGCTGCCTTCCGCTGCTCTACTCGAAGGGCTTTCGCGGGACGGTCATCGCGACGGAGGCCACCGTCGACCTGTGCGGCATCATGCTCCGCGACAGCGCGCACATCCAGATGTTTGAAGCCGAGTGGCGCAACCGCAAGGCGAAGCGCTCCGGCAAGCCGGAATACGTCCCGCTCTACGACATGAACGACGCCGAGGGCGTCCTCAAGCGCTTTTGCTCCTGCAGCTACGGCGAGACGCTGCGGCTGAGCGCATTGGTGCAGGCGCGGTACGTCGACGTCGGCCATCTGCTCGGTTCGGCGAGCGTCGAGGTCACGGTGGAGGAGAACAACCAGACGAGAAGGATTGTCTTTTCCGGCGACATCGGCAACGTGAACCAGCCCCTTCTGCGCGACCCGCAGTATCTCACGGACGCCGATTACGTCGTGATGGAATGCACCTACGGCGACCGCAGCCACGACGCCCCGCCGGACTACGCGGCGGAGCTCGCGGAGGTCATCCAGCGCACGTTTGATCGCGGCGGAAACGTCGTGATTCCGTCCTTCGCGGTCGGCCGCACGCAGGAGATGCTTTACTTCCTGCGCCGGATCAAGGCGGAGGGCATGGTGAAGGGTCACGGGGATTTTCCCGTCTACGTCGACAGCCCGATGGCTGTGGAGGCGACGAACATCTTCCATGACAACGTGACGGGCTATTACGACGATGAGGCCATGGCGCTGATCCGGCAGGGGATCAACCCGCTCGGCGTGCCGAATCTCCGGCTCTCGGTGACGAGCGACGACTCAAAAGCCATCAACGACAGCGGCGGCTGCAAGGTGATTCTCTCGGCGAGCGGGATGTGCGAGGCGGGCCGTATCAAGCACCACCTCAAGCACAACCTCTGGAGGCCGGAGTGCACGATCCTCTTTGTCGGCTATCAGGCGGAGGGCACGCTCGGCCGTTCCATTCTGGAGGGGGCCGATACCGTCAAGCTGTTCGGCGAGGAAATCGAGGTGCGCGCCGAGATCTGCCAGCTCAGCGGCGTCAGCGGCCACGCGGACAACAAGGGCCTCCTGCGCTGGGTGCAGAGCTTCTTCCCGAAGCCGAAGCGCGTCTTCGTCGTCCACGGCGACAGCGACGTCTGCGACCTGTTCGCCACGCGGCTGCGCGACGAGTTCGGCCTGCGGGCGACGGCGCCGTACCCCGGCGCGTCGTACGATCTCGTGCGGAACACCTGCCTCGACGAGGGCGTGCGGGAGCGCGTGAAGAAGCCGTCTCCCGCCCGCCGCGCGTCCGCCGTTTTCCAGCGGCTCGTGGACGCCGGAAAGCGCCTCGCGATCGTCATCCGCCACAACGAGGGAGGCGCGAACAAGGATTTGGCGAAATTTGCGGATCAGATCAACGCGCTCTGCGACAAGTGGGACCGCTGAGCGGCCCTGGCGCTGCGCGTATTCCGGAAAGGAAGACTGCGATATGATATTGAAAAACGGACGGCTCGCGCGGGAGGACTTCGAGCTTGTGTGCGCCGACCTGCGCACGGAGGGAACCCGCATTGCCGAGATTGGCCAGAAGCTCACGGGAGACGGCGCGCTCGACTGCTCGGGCTGCCTGATTTTGCCCGGCTTTGTCGATATCCACGTTCACGGCTGCGTCGGAGCCGACACCTGTGACGGCGAGGAGGATTCCATCCGCAAGATGGCGCGCTTCCTGCTCACAAACGGCGTGACCTCCTTCTGCCCGACGACGATGACCGTTTCCGCCGACGAGATCCGCGCCGCCCTGCGCGCGGCGCGCGGCTGCATGGATCACCCCGCGGAGGACGGCGCGCGCGTCCTCGGCGTGAACATGGAGGGGCCGTTTATCTCGCCGAACCGGCGCGGCGCGCAGAACCTTCAGTACGTTCTCGATCCAGACTGGGAGCTCTTCCGTTCGCTCAACGAGGACTGCGGCGGGATTGTGCGTCTCGTGGACGTGGCTCCGGAGCGCGCGGGCGCGCGGGAGCTGATTGAGAATGCGAAAAAGATCTGCACCGTCTCCATCGCGCACACGGAATGCGATTACGAGGGGGCGAAGACGGCCTTCTCCTGGGGTGTTACCCACGCGACGCACCTGTACAACGCGATGAGCGGCCTGACGCACCGCGCGCCGGGCGTCGTGGGCGCCGTGCTCGACTCGCCCTCCGTCACGGCGGAGATCATCTGCGACGGCTTTCACATCGATCCCGCCGTCCTGCGGATCACCTTCGCGGCGCTCGGAGAGAGCCGGACGGTCGTCATCAGCGACGCGATGCGCGCCGCCGGTCTCTCGGACGGCGAGTACGATCTCGGCGGCCAGGCCGTCTCCGTACGCGGCGGGCACGCGCTGCTCGCGGACGGCACCATCGCCGGCTCGACGACGAACCTCCATCAGGAGCTGAAAAACCTCATCTCCTACGGCATCCCCGTCCGGCAGGCGGTCCGCTCCGTGACGATCAACCCCGCCCGCGAGGTCGGGGCGGACGGCGCGGTCGGAAGCCTGGCTCCCGGCAAGCTTGCCGACGCCGTCGTCCTCGACGCGCAGACGTACGACGTCCGATATGTCGTGAAGGACGGCCGCCTTGCGGTTAAGGACGGCAAGCTCCTCTGACGCGCGTTTCCCCACAGAAAAAAGGACACAGGAAAGCGGCTTCGCTTCCCTGTGTCTTTTACTTATGCCGGGAGGAGAAAACTCACTGCGTGCGCAGCTGCGCGCCGAGCTTCTTCTCGAGCTTCTTCATCACCTGGCCGGCGGCGCTCTCGATCTCCTGCGAGGTCAGCGTCTTCTCGCCGGAGCCGATCGTCAGGCGGATTGTCACGGACTTCTGGCCAGCCGGAATCTGCTTGCCGCGGTATTCGTCCACGAAGGACGCGTCCTTGAGCAGGGCGCTGGCCTTCTTCTCGCCGAGAATCGCGTCGTGGATGTCCGTCCACTTCACGTCGGACGCGAACAGCATCGAGATGTCGTAGTCCGTCTCGGGGTATTCGGCCAGATGGGTGAATTTGTTCGTGCGCGAGCGCAGCGGGACGAGCTTCGTCGCGTCGATCTCAAAGAGCATCACGGAGAGGTTCTTGATGCCGCACTCGAGCGAGACCTTCTTCGAGAGGAGGCCGAGGTCGCCGATCCGCGCGTCGCCGCAGTACACGTTCAGCCACACGACCGAGTCGGCCCAGACGGGCTTCTCCTCCTTGCGGAAGGTGAAGCCTTCCATATGGGTGAAGCGCGGCATATACTCGAGCACGCCCTTCGCCTCGCGGAACAGCAGGCCGACGTCCTTCTTCCCGCTCGCGAACGCCGCGCCGATGTGGCGGCGCTGCTCGGGCAGCGACTCCGTCGGGTCGTAGGGGGAGGAGTAGTTCCGGTCGAAGAAGACCTGCGCTTCCTCAAAGAGGGAGAATTCGTCGAAATACCGCTCGTTCTTCATCACGGCCTCGCACAGGTTCGGCAGCAGCGAGGAGCGGATACAGCTCAGGTCGGGAGCCGGCGGCGTGGAGAGCTTGAGCACGCCGTCCATGCTCTGCAGCACGGCGTTCGCGAACACGTCGTTCATCCACGGATAGGTATAGACCTCCTGCATCCCGCAGCGGATCGCGAGGTACTCCTTGATGTGGCGGACGAGATCCTGATCGAGCTGGTTGATCGCGCCGGTGAACGTGGTCGTGAACTCCGTGGCCTCGAAGTTGTCGTAGCCGTACAGGCGCGCGACCTCCTCCATCACGTCGTCCTTGATCGAGATGTCGCCGGTGGAGCGCCAGGTGGGAGCGACGACGTGCATCTTGTCGCCGTCGATGGCCACGTCGAAGCCGAGCAGCTCGAGCTTCTGGCGGATGACCTCGTTCGAAAGATCCTTGCCGAGGCGCTTCGCGAGCCACGTCAGGCTCACGTCGATCTCGGCGCGCGGCAGCTTCTTGACGTACTTGTCGCAGAAGCCCGTCACCTTGAGCTCCGGATAGAGCTCCCGGAAATAGTGCATCGAGAGCGAGAGCGCCTGATCGCAGCGCTCCGGGTCGACGGCCTTCTCATAGCGCGAGCTGGCCTCCGTGCGCGTGTCGTAGCGCAGCGCCGTGCGGCGGATGCCGGTCGACTCAAAGTTCGCGACCTCGAGGATGACGCGCGTCGTCTTCGGGAGAATCGAGTCCTTCGAGCCGCCCATCACGCCCGCCAGGGCGACGGGGCCATCGGAGTCGGTGATGACGAGGTCGTCGGAGCAGAGCGTAAGCTCCTTCTCGTTGAGCAGCGTGAGCGTTTCCCCTTCGGCGGCGCGTCGCACGACAATGTGGTCGGTGATGTTGTCCGCGTCAAAGGCGTGCGTCGGGTTGCCGGTGGCGAGCATCACATAGTTCGTGATGTCAACGAGGGCGTTGATCGGGCGCATCCCGGCCTTCCAGATGCGGCTCTGCATCCTGTAGGGGGAGGGCTTGACCGCCACGCCGGACATTTCGATGCCGATGTACCGCGTACAGCGGTCGGGATCGTCGATCTCCACCTTGAAATCGGACTCCACGTCCGGCTCATACGGCTCGATCGCCTTGAGCGGCAGATTGTACAGCGCCGCGATCTCGCGCGCGATGCCGTAATGGCCCCAGAGGTCGGGGCGGTTCGTCATGGACTTGTTGTCGATCTCGAGGAGCACGTCGTCGAGGTCGAGCGCCTCGGCGAGCGGCGTGCCGGCCGGGGCGTCAAACGCGGAGAGGTCGAGAATCTCGGCCTCCTGCGAGGCGGGGAAGAGGTCGCCGAGGCCGATCTCGTCGGAGGCGCAGATCATGCCGTAGGAGGCGACGCCGCGCAGCTTCGAGTTCTTGATCTCGACAGGCTCGCCCTCGCCGTGCCAGCGCACCATCGCGCCGGGGCAGGCGACGGCCACGCGCATTCCCTCGCGCAGGTTGATGCCGCCGCAGACGATCTCCTTCACGTCGCCGCCGAGATCCACCTTGCACACGCGCAGCTTGTCGGCGTTCGGATGGGGCTCGACGCTGCTGATGACGCCGACGGCCATTTTGTCGAAGCGGCGGGCGAGGTATTCCACATCCTCCACCTCGACGGTGGACATGGTGAGGTCATAGGCAAGCTTTTTCAAATCCAAATCGGCGGGAAGCGTCACATACTCCCCAATCCAGGAAAGCGAAAGTTTCATGTTCGTTCCCTCCTTATCTGAACTGGCTGAGGAATCTCAGGTCGGCGCTGTGGAACAGGCGGACGTCGTCGACACCGTAGCGCATCATGACGAGGCGGTCAAGGCCGATGTTCACATAGAAGCCGGTGTATTCGTCCGGGTCGAGGCCCGCCGCGCGCAGCACGTTCGGGTGCGGGGAGCCGCCGGGCATGACCTCAATCCAGCCGACGTGCTTGCACACGCTGCAGCCCTTGCCGCCGCAGACCTGGCACTGCATATCGATCTCGAAGCCCGGCTCCACGAACGGGAAGAAGCCGGAGCGCATCCGCACCGGCACGTCGGTGCCGAACACCTTGCTCAGGATGGCCTTGATCATGACCTTGCCGGAGGTGAAGGTGATGTC
>CALWIH010000115.1 GCA_944380675.1 uncultured Clostridia bacterium
TGTGACGGCGGGAGCAAGAAATCCTTCTCAGCGCTCCTCCATTTTGACATACGGACGGCGCTCGGAAATGCTCTTGTACGCCGGGCGGATGATCTTGCCGACGTTGATCTGCTCCTCAAGCAGATGCGCGCTCCAGCCCGCGATACGGGCCATCGCGAAGACGGGCGTGAACAGCTCCGACGGCAGGCCGAGCATATGATACACGAAGCCGCTGTAGAAATCGATGTTCGCGCTGACGCCCTTGTAGATGCGGCGCTCCTCCCCGATGACCTGCGGGGCCAGGCGCTCCACGAGCGAATAGAGGCCGTATTCCTTTTCCATGCCCTTCTCCTGCGCCAGCTTCTCGACAAAGGATTTGAAGATGTTCGCGCGCGGGTCGGAGATGGAGTAGACGGCGTGCCCCATGCCGTAGATGAGGCCCGCGCGGTCGAACGCCTGCTTATGTAACAGCGCGCGCAGGTAATCGGCCACCTTCTTCTCGTCCGTCCAGTCGTCGATCTCAGCCTTCATGGCCTCAAACATCTGCACAACCTTGATGTTCGCGCCGCCGTGGCGCGGCCCCTTGAGCGAGCCGAGCGCCGCCGCGATGACGGAGTACACGTCAGAGCCGGACGAGGTCACAACGTGCGTGGTGAAGGTCGAGTTGTTGCCGCCGCCGTGCTCCGCGTGGAGGACGAGGGCGATGTCGAGGATGCGCGCCTCAAGGGGCGTGTACTGGCTGTCGATGCGCAGCATATGCAGGATGTTTTCCGCCGTCGACAGCTCCGGGCGCGGGGAGTGGATGAAGAAGCTGTTGTTCAGGCGGTCGTTGTCGTAGCAGTATGCCTGATAGCCGTAAACCGCGAGCTGCGGGAACAGGGCGATCAGCTCGATGCACTGGCGAAGCACGTTCGCGCGGGAGGTGTCGTTCGCCTTCTCGTCGTACGCGTACAGCGTCAGGACGCTGCGGGCGAGGGTGTTCATCATGTCCTTCGTGGGCGCCTTCATGATGATGTCGCGCACAAAGTTCGTCGGGAGAGAGCGGTAGCGCGTCAGCAGGCTGCGGAAATCTGCCAGCTGCTCCGCGTCCGGCAGCTCGCCGAACAGCAGCAGGTAAATGGTCTCCTCAAAGCCGAAGCGCTTCTCGCGGATGAAGCCCGCGACGATCTCCTCGATGTCGTAGCCGCGGTAGAAAAGCTTGCCCTCGCAGGGGACGGACTTGCCGTCGACCATTTTGCTCGACTGGATATCGGAAATTTCCGTGAGACCGGTGAGCACGCCCTTGCCGTTGATATCACGCAGGCCGCGCTTGACGTCGTACTTTTCATACAGGCTCGTGTCGATTGTGCTGTGGGATTCACAGAGGCTTGCGTAGCGCTCCATTTCCGGAGTGATTTCAAACAAATCGAACTCTTCATTCTTCCCAACTTTGCCCATTGTGGATCTCTCCTCTCTTGTTCCGTCAGCCTCCGCCCGATGCGGCGGAGCGCCGTCTCCATGCATTCACTCGCATAGCTTGTATATTTGTCTTCTATTATACATGATATTCGTCGAATATGCAAATCCGGAATTGTGAACTACTTATAAATTTTCAGCCATATACAGAAAAAGGGCAGCGAAGCGAAACGCTCCGCTGCCCTGAAGGCTGCAATGGAAAGAATTATTCCTCGACGGCGCCCTCGGCGTCCTTCTCTTCCTCGAGCAGAACGCGGATGGAGAGGCTCACGCGCTTCTTCTCGAAGTCGATCTCCGTGATCTTCACCTTCACGACGTCGCCGATCTTCAGGACGTCCTGCGGCTTCTCGATGCGGTGATCCGCAATCTGGGAAATGTGAATCAGGCCGTCGATGCCGGGGATGATTCTCGCGAACGCGCCGAAGGTCGTCATGCCGACAACGGTCGCCTCCACAACGGAGCCGACGGGATAGTCGCGGCGGAGGATCTCCCACGGATTGTCCTCCTGGCGCTTGTAGCCGAGGGAAATCTTGCCCTTCTCGCGGTCAAGGCCCTTGATATACACCTTCACGGTGTCGCCGACGTTCACAACCTCGCTCGGGTGCTTGATGCGATCCCAGGACAGCTCGGAGATGTGAATCATGCCGTCGATGCCGCCGAGGTCGACAAACGCGCCGTAGGAGGTCAGGCTCTTCACGGTGCCGGTGTACTCCTTGCCCTCCTCCGCGGTCTCCCAGAACTTCTCGGCAAGAGCCTTGCGCTCGTCGGCGAGGACGGAACGGATGGAGCCGACAGCGCGGCGGCGGCCGCGGTTGACCTCAATGATGCGGAAGCGGACGTCCTGCTTGAGCAGGCCCTCGAGCGGCTCGCCGCGGGAAGCGGTGGCCTGGGAGGCGGGGATGAAGACGCGCACGCCGTGCGTGACGGCGATGATGCCGCCCTTCGGGAGAATCTCGGTCACGGTGCCGTCAAGAATGGTGCCATCCTCGGAAGCGGCGGTGACGGCCTCCCAGCCCTTGGCGGCGTCGAGACGCTTCTTGGAGAGCATGATGGTGCCCTCCTGATCGTTGGTGCGCATAATCAGCAGCTCGATCTCATCGCCGACCTTGACGATGTCCTCGGGCTTGACGTTCGGATCGGCGGAGAGCTCGTCCACCGGAATGAAGCCGGCCTGCTTTCTGCCTACATCGACGTAAACCTCGTTGGGCGCAATACTGACAACAACACCGCGAACCTTCTCGTCTGTATTAAAACTCTTGAGGGATTCTTCAAGCATCGCCTCAAAGCTGGCGCCATCCTCCATCATCGTAGGATCCTGATTTTCCTTGATTTCTGTCATGGTAACAAGTACCTCCTTTATAATGCTTGCCGGTGTGGATGCACCAGCAGTGATGCCGATGGAATCTGCTTCCCGCAGAGCGTCGAGAGGAAGCTCCCGCGCGTCCTCCACAAAATAGGAGGCGCAGTTCCTCCTGCAGACGTCATAGAGCTTCGCCGTGTTGGAGCTTTGGCGCCCTCCGACAATGATCATCGCGTCGCAGACACGCGACAGCGCCTGCGCTTCCGATTGACGATTTGCAGTAGCATTACATATTGTATCAAAAATTGAGGCGTTTGTATATACCCTTTTCACGATTTTCAAACAATTTTTCCATTCGGACAGCGAAAAAGTCGTCTGAGAAACAACGCAAATTGGGCTGCTGTGCAAATCCTGCCTTTTCTGGGAAAACGCATCCAGTTCCTCCGCACCGGAAAAAACAAAGCATTCCCCCTCGCAGTGGCCGACGATGCCGCGCACCTCCGGGTGCTTTTCGTCGCCCGCGATGAGGACGAAACGGCCCTCCCGCGACGCCTCCTGGACGAGCTTGTGAATCTTCGCGACGAAGGGGCAGGTCGCGTCGACGTACCGCACGCCGGCGCGCTCCGCTTCCTCGAGGACGCTTCTCGCCACGCCGTGCGAGCGGATAACCAGCACGCCGTCCCGCGCCTCGGCGGGCGTTTCGGCGATGCGCACGCCGCGTGCCGCGAGCGATTCGAGCGTCTGCGGATTGTGAATGATGGGGCCGAGCGTCCAGACGGTCTCGCCCTCGTCGAGAAGGCGGTTCACCGTCTCCACGGCGCGGTTGACGCCGAAGCAGAAGCCGGCCGTTTTCGCAACGGTAATCTTCAATGCTTTTCCTCCAGCATACGGTTGATTTCTTCTGTCAGTCTCGCGGCCGCGCGGCGGACCGAGCCTCTGCCCGTCTCCCCCCCGAAAAGCTCCTCCGCGCTGAGCGGCGCGCCGAAGCGGAGCGTCACGCGGCTGCGGAAGCGCAGCAGCTCCCCCTCGCAGTACAGGCTGACCGGCAAAACGGTCGCGCGCGACTTTTCCGCGAGGAGCGCGAAGCCCGCCTTCGGGCGGAACGGCGCGTTTTCAAAGATGACGCGCCCCTCCGGGAACAGGCCGAGGACGCCGCCGCTCTCAAGGAGGTCGAGCGCCGTCCGCACGGACGCCGCGTCTCCCTTGTCCCGCTGGACGGGAAAGGCTCCCACCTTCCGGAGGAACCAGGCGGCCAGGCGGCCGTGGTCGGTAAAGAGCTCGGACTTCGCCATGTAGCGCACCTGCCGCCGGAAGGGGACGGCCAGAAGGAGCGGATCGATCACCGAACGGTGGTTGCAGCAGACTATCAGCGGGCCGGAGCGCGGGATATGCTCCGTCCCGACGTAGCGCACGCCGAAAATCAGCCGCGCGAGCGGGCCGAGAATGTGAAGCAGGACAAAATACAGCCTCATCCCGCGAGTTCCTTTAAGTCGCGCTCGCGCATCTCGGCGATCTTTCCCATCACAATCCGGCTGGCGGTGCGGTATTCCACACCCTTGCCCTCATGGATGCCAAGCTCCTCGGGGGTGATCAGCTCGCCGTAGGAGACGACCGCGCGGTGAAAGAGCTTCGGCCGCTTGCTGCCGACCGGCGTGATGCAGACGGGAATGATCGGGACGTTGTGCTGATGCGCCAGCATGACCGCGCCCGCCTTGGGCTGACCGAGCTCGCCGTCGCGGGAGCGCGTGCCCTCGATGAAGATGCCCATCAGATCGCCGCGCTTGAGAACCTCCCCGGCATGGTCGATGGCGCCGAGATCGCCGCGTCCGCGCTGGACGGGAATGCAGCCGAGCGAACGGAGCAGCCACGCAAGCGGCTTGTTCCGGAACAGCTCCGCCTTCGACAGGAAATAAATCTGCCGCCGCTCGATGCTCGCGAGGCGGAGCGGGTCGGAAATGCCGAGATGGTTCGAGCAGAGGATGAAATTGCGATCGAGCGGGACATTCTCCCTGCCCTTGACAATATAGGGAATGAACGGACGCACAAAGGGCTGAGCCACAACCTTGCCGAGCCCGTAAAGCGGCGTGCGCCGGTTGATCTTCGCTTTCTTTTTCATGCGGTTACGCCTCCTTCTTCCTGACCAGTCCGACGATCCGCTCGACGACTTCGTCGAGCGTCAGCCCGGTGCTGTCGAGAAGGACGGCGTCGGAAGCGGGCCGAAGCGGCGCAATCTCCCGGTGGGAGTCCTGGTAATCGCGCGCAAGCATATCGGAGAGAATCTCCTCATAGGAGGGAGCCTCCCCTTTTTCGAGCAGCTCCTGATGGCGGCGGCGCGCACGCTCCTCCGGGGACGCCGTGAGGAAAATCTTCACCTGCGCCCACGGGAGGACGACGGTCCCCACGTCGCGGCCGTCCATGACGACGCTGTTCGTCTTCGCCAGATCCTGCTGCAGGCCCAGCAGGAAGCTGCGCACGCACGGCAGGGCGGAAAAATCCGAGGCCGCCCGCGACGCCTCCGGCGTACGGATCAGCCCGGTGACGTCCTCCCCGTTGAGCAGGACGCGCTGCCCCTCCTCCGTAAACCGGAGGGAAACGGACAGCCCCTTGAGAGCCTCCTCCACGCGGCCGGACTCCTTCGGCGAAATGCCGAGAGCGAGCATCCGCACGCCCACGGCGCGGTACATCGCCCCCGTATCCACATAAATATATCCCAGGCGCTTCGCCGCCGCCCTGGCCGCCGTGCTCTTTCCCGCTCCGGCCGGCCCGTCAATCGCCACTGCCGTCATGGCAGATCTCTCCCTTCTGTGTCTCCTTGTTTTCGCGCAGCCGCCTCCGCCGCCGCTCTGCCGGTGGAAAACGCAATCTGCAGATTGAAGCCGCCGGTGTACGCGTCGACGTCGATGACCTCGCCCGCAAAATACAGATTCCGCACAAGCTTCGATTCCATCGTCTTCGGCTGGAGCTCCTTCACGCTGACGCCGCCCGACGTGACAATCGCCTCGGCGATCGGCCTGAAGCCCTCCACCGTAAACGGGAAGCACTTGAGCAGGCGCAGAAAGTCCCAGCGCATTTCCCGGGTAATCGCGTTGCATTTGAGCGTGCCGGGAATCCCGGAGCGGCGCACGGCGACGGGAATCAGCTTCCGCGGCAGCAGCGCGCCGAGCGAGTTCGCGAAATCGCGGTTTTTGTTCTCGCCGAAATCCCGCCGGAGCCGCGCGTCGAGCTGCTCCGGCGTCAGGGCGGGCTTGAGGTCGATGCGCGCCTCGTACCGCCCGGGTTCCATCTCGCGGATATGGCTGCTCGCGCTCAGGATGACCGGCCCGGAAAGGCCGAAATGCGTGAAGAGCAGCTCGCCGAAATCGGAATAGATCTCCTTTTTCTTTTTTCTGTCCCAGACGGACAGGCCGATGTTGCGCAGCGAAAGGCCCATCAGCTCCGCGCAGTCCTCCTCCCCGGCAATCAGCGGGACGAGGGACGGGCGCAGCGGCGTGACGGTATGGCCCGCCTGTTCGGCCAGACGGAAGCCGTCTCCCGTGGAGCCGGTGCCCGGATACGAAACGCCTCCGCAGGCGACGAGCACCGCGCCGCCGTGCAGGACGGAGGAGTCCTTCATGCGGACGCCCACGGCCGCCTCCCCCTCCAGCAGCAGCGAGTCCGCTTCCCCGCGCACGACGCGGCAGCCGTTCCGGCGAAGCCAGCCCTCGAGCGCCTGCGCGACGTCGAGGGCACGGTCGGAGACGGGAAACACGCGGTTCCCACGCTCCGTCTTGACGGGCACGCCGAGATTCTCGAAGAAGGCCATCGTATCCTGCGGCGTGAAGGCGGACACCGCGCCGTACAGGAACCGCCCGTTGGACGGGACGGAGGCGACAAGCTCCTGCACCGTGCAGTTGTTCGTGATATTGCAGCGGCCCTTGCCGGTGATGGCAAGCTTTCTGCCGAGGCGCTCGTTCTTTTCCACGAGGCAGACGGAAAGCCCGAGCTCCGCCGCGCGCCCCGCGGCCATCATGCCCGCCGCGCCGCCGCCGACGACAATCAGATCAGTCCTCATGATCGCTCTTTTCGTCCACCTTTTCGTAGACGTTGTACTCGTCCCAGAGATGCTCGAGCTTGGTGAAGGTCTCCTCCGCGTCCTTCTTGCGCTTCATCGAGATGGTCACGATGAGCGCGTTGATCAGGCTCAGCGGCGCGCAGAGCGAGTCGACAATCGAGGCGATGTCGCTGCGCGCGAGCAGCAGGTAATCGGCGGGCTCCGCGAGCGGAGAAAGCGTGCTGTCCGTGATGGCGACGACCTTCGCGCCGCTCTTTCTCGCGAAATTCAGCGCCTTGACCGCCTTTTTGGAGTAGCGCGGAAAGCTGATGCCGATCACGACGTCTCCCTCGTCGATGCGGATCATCTGCTCAAAGATCTCCGCTTCGCTGGTGGACTGCACGAGGATGACGTTTTCCAGCAGGAGCTTGAGATAGTAGGAAATAAAGGTCGCGAGCGCGAGGGAGCTGCGCGCTCCCATGATGTAGACGCGCCGCGCGTTCGAGATCGCGTCCGCCGCGGCATAGAAGTTTTCGTGGGACGTCTCCTCCATCGTGCGGCGGATGATGTCCATATCCTGCGTGAAGACCGAGTCGAGAATGTCGTTCTCCCCGATGCGGTTGGCCGTGACCTCCATGCGCTGGACGCTCGTAAGCTTGTTGCGGATCATTTCCTGCATCGCCTGCTGCAGCTCCGGGTAGCCGGTGTAGCCGATCTCGGTCGCGAAGCGCACCACCGTCGACTCGCTTACGCCGACCGTCGCCCCGAGGCGGGAAGCCGTCATGAACGCGACGCGGTCGTAGTGCTCCATGATGTATCTGGCTATCAGCTTCTGTCCTTTGGAAAAGGTGGCCATATTCTGCTGAATACGCACCGTCAACAAATTATTCATTTCCCCATTCATCCTCTGTTTCCTGTGCTCGGACGTTCGCCCACCCGGATTCCGTCCGGCGGAGCAAAAGGCTCCACGTTTAATATTATCTAATTTCCCCTTGAAAATCAAGCTCTTTTTCTCCGTTTTTGCAGGTTTCCCGTTTCTTCCTGCAAAACGAAATCGAGTAGGGGAGATTCTCTCTCCCCTCTCACACCACCGTACATGCCGTTCGGCATACGGCGGTTCAACACAA
>CALWIH010000116.1 GCA_944380675.1 uncultured Clostridia bacterium
GCCCTGCGCGCCACTTTCCAAAACACACGAAGTGTGTCAGCCCTCCGGGCTGACTGGCCGAGGGCTCCGCAGAGCCCGAGTCGCCCCCTTGGGGGAGATGTCAACAGGGCGTCGTCCCCCGACGACCTGTTGACAGAGGGGGTTCTCTTACACATCCAGCTCCGCATACTTTGCGTTTTTCTCGATGAACTCCCTTCTCGGCTCCACCTTATCGCCCATAAGGATCGTAAACGCCTCGTCCGCCGCGGCGGCGTCCTCGACCTCGACGCGGAGCATGATACGGGTTTCGGGGTTCATGGTGGTCTCCCAGAGCTGCTCGGGGTCCATCTCGCCGAGACCCTTGTACCGCTGGACGTCGTAGCCCTGGCCGAGCTCGGCCATGATGCGGTCGCGCTCGCCGTCGGTGTAGGCGTAGTGGTGCTTGTTGCCCTTCGTGATGCGGAACAGCGGCGGCTGGGCGAGGTAGATGTGCCCCTCCTCGACGAGCGGCTTCATGAAGCGGAAGAAGAACGTCAGGAGCAGCGTGCGGATGTGCGAGCCGTCGACGTCGGCATCGGCCATGATGATGATCTTGCCGTACCGGAGCTTCGAGAGATCGAACTCGTCGCCGATGCCGCAGCCGAGCGCCGTCACGACCGGCATGAGCTTCTCGTTGCCGTAGACCTTGTCGAGCCGCGCCTTCTCGACGTTGAGCATCTTGCCCCACAGCGGCAGGATCGCCTGGAATTTGCGGTTTCGTCCGCCCTTGGCGGAGCCTCCTGCGGAATCGCCCTCGACGATGTAAATCTCGGTCTCCTCGGGGTCGCGGCTCTGGCAGTCGGCGAGCTTGCCGGGCAGGGCGGCGTTCTCGAGGACGGACTTCCGCCGCACGAGCTCGCGCGCCTTGCGCGCCGCCTCGCGCGCCCGGGCGGCGGCGAGGGCCTTGTCGAAGATGGCGCGGGCCGCGGCGGGATTCTCCTCGAGGTACGTCGCGAGCTTGTCGCCGATGAGGCCGTTCACGAGCGTTCCCATCTCCGTGTTGCCGAGGCGGCCCTTCGTCTGGCTCTCGAACTGCGCGTCCTTGAGCTTGACGCTGATGATCACCGTGAGTCCCTCGCGGACGTCGTCACCCGAGAGGTTCTTGTCGTTGTCCTTTAAAATATTGTATTTTCTCGCGTAGTCGTTCATGACGCGCGTGAGAGCGCGCTTGAAGCCCTCCTCGTGCGTGCCGCCGTCGGTGGTGTGGATGTTGTTCGCGAAGCTGAGCATCAGCTCCGTGTACGAATCCGTGTACTGCATGGCGACCTCGGCGGTCGAGTTGCCGTCCGCCGCCGCGCACGAGAAATACATCACGTCCGGGTGGATCAGCTCGACGGCGCGCTTGCGGTTGATGTACTCGACGAAGCTCGAGATGCCGCCGTGATAGCAGAATTCGTCCTCCACAGGCTCCGCGCCGCGGCGATCCGCGAGGACGATGTGCACGCCCGCGTTGAGGAATGCCTGCTCGCGCAGACGCGTCTGGAGCGTCTCGAAATCGAACTCCGTGCTCTCCTGGAAGATCTCGGGGTCTGGCTTGAAGCGGACGCGCGTGCCGGTGCGATCGGTCGGCCCCTTCTCCATCAGCTCCGTCACGGTGTGGCCGCGCTCGAACTTCTGGTAATAGATTGTCCCCTCGTGGTAGACCTCGACCTCAAGCCACTCGGAAAGCGCGTTCACGACGGACGCGCCGACGCCGTGCAGGCCGCCGGATACCTTGTACCCGCCGCCGCCGAACTTGCCGCCCGCGTGCAGGATCGTGAAGACGACCGTCACGGCGGGCAATCCTGTCTTGTGCTCGATGCCGACCGGGATGCCGCGCCCGTTGTCCGTGACGCAGATGATGTTGTCCGGCAGGATCTCGACGTCGATCCGGTCGCAGAAGCCCGCGAGCGCCTCGTCGATCGCGTTGTCGACGATCTCGTACACGAGATGGTGCAGTCCCTTCGGGCCCGTCGACGCGATGTACATACCGGGACGCTTGCGCACCGCCTCGAGCCCTTCAAGTACCTGAATCTGGTTTTCGTCGTACTGCTGGCTCGCCTGAGTGATTTCATTGAGTTCCATAATGCTGCGTTCGCTCCTTACAAAACGTGAAGTCAGGAAAAGCGGCGGTCACGCGCCGCGGGTTGTCGTATCAGAGTCATGGGTTCCGCCCGTCGTACGGGGGAGAGGGCCTCTCCTTTGACGGCGGCGTCCGGGGAACGCCCGCCTGCGGCGTCACCTGACCGGCCGCGCCCGAGGCCGTCCGCCTGCCGCCGTATCCATTGCTGTCCCTCTGGACAGCAATGTTCCCCTGCGCGGACGCCGGCGTCCGCTGCAAAGCGGGCTGCCCTGCCGGAGTCTGCCGCCGCGCGCCCTGCGGGACGGGCCGTCCATGCTGAGAAGCGGGCCTGCTCTGCGCCGCGCCCTGCGGCCTCGCAGGCTCCCGCTTGCGCAGGACGGGCCGCTTGAGGTGGACGAAGAACGCCGACACGATGCTGAACAGCACGAACGGCGCGGCGATCAGGAGCGCGTACTTGACCGGGATCGCGTCCGTCTGGTCGACCATCGCGACGATGAAGAACACGACGCCGAGCAGAATCGCGGCGACGCCGAGCACCTTCACGAGCGGGTCGAGCACGATGTTCGAGACGCCGCCGCACTTCGGGCAGATATATTCTCCCTGCGTCCGGAGATACCAGGCGTAGAGGGGATTGACTTTCTTTTCGCAGTACGGGCACTGCGGGAGACCAAATCGTTTCATATCAAATCAGCGCCCTCCTTACGGCAGAGAAATGTGATCGATAAACCGGCTGCGCTTGAGCAGCGTCGACGAGGAGATCTGGGAGATGTAGACCGTAACCTCCCCCGTGTCCGACTGGCAGAGCACGAAGGACTTCGGCAGCTCCATCGACACGTTGATGACGCGTCCCTTCTTCTCGCACGCCGCGAGATACGCGCACGTCGTCTTGGAGAGCGTCGAGGTATCCATGTCGAAGATCCCGATGATCTCGTCCATCTTGATGACGGTGTCCTGACCGAGGTGTAAATACATAAAAGCCTCCGCAAGGGGGCGGCGGTGCCGCCGGTTGAAGTGATTCAGGGACGCGCCGCATCCTCCCGGGAGACGGCGCCCTGGCTGACGTGAAACTCGCCGCGCTCCCCGGCCGGGGGGATGGTCCCGCAGCCCGTCAGGAAGACCTGGCGTCCGCCGAGGGTACGCAGCAGATACTCCTGCCGCCCGGCGTCGAGCTCGCTGAGCACGTCGTCGAGGAAGACGACCGGCTCCTCCCCGCACGAGAGGGCGAGCACCGCCGCCTCGGCCAGCTTGAGCGCGAGGACGATGGACCGCTGCTGCCCCTGCGAGGCGAACATCCGCGCCGGCGCGCCGGCAAGGCGCAGGCCGAGATCGTCGCGGTGCGGGCCGACGGACGTGTGTCCGCTTCTGAGATCCTCGCGCCGCGCGGCAAAGAGCTCCTCCGCCATCGATTCGCGGAAGGACGGCTCGTAGAAGACCTCGAGCGCCTCGCGGCCTCCGGAAATGCCCTCGTAGTGCTTCGCCGCAATCGGGGCGAGCCTTTCGAGGTACGCTTTCCGGTCGCGGACGAGCTGCTCGCCGTACCGGCAGAGGCGCTCGTCCCAGATGGAAAGCGTATCGAGCAGCTCCGGGTGGCGGGCGATGTCCTTGAGCAATGCGTTGCGCTGGTTCAGCGTGTGGCGGTAGCGCGCGAACACGGCGGCGTACTGCGGCCTGACCTGGCACAGCGCCGAGTCGAGGAACGCCCGCCGCTCCGCCGGTCCGCCCTTGACGAGGGACAGGTGCTCCGGCGAAAAAACGACGGCGCAGAACCGCCCGACGAGCGCCGCGCCGGATCGCTGCGGCACGCCGTTGAGCGTGAAGCGCCGCGCGCCCGCCCGCAGGACAAGCTCGGCCTTCTGCTCGCGCTCCTGGCTGAAAAAGGAGAGGGCGAGCGACGCCTCCTCCTCGCCGAAGCGGACGAGCTCGCTGTCCTTCGCGCCGCGGAACGACCGGCCGCCGGTGAACAGCCACATCGCCTCGAGGAGGTTCGTCTTGCCCTGCGCGTTCTTGCCGTACACGACGTTGAGCCCCTCGTGCGGCTCAAAGCGCAGCTCCCCGAGGTTGCGGAAGCCGCGCGCCGTCAGAGAGAGAACTCTCATGCGTCCCGAGGCCCCTCGACGACGTACTCGATCTCTCCGCAGACGGCCCGGTCGCCCGGCCGCAGCTTTTTCCCGCGCATTGTGCAGACCTCGCCGTTGACGAGCACCGCTCCGCTCTGCACGAGGGCCTTCGCCTGCCCGCCCGTCTCGGTCGCCCCGGCGAACTTGAGCAGATCCGCCAGCCGGATGAATTCAGTTGTGATGGAAATGGTTTTCTGCTGCATATTGTCACTCCCGCCCGCCGCGCGTTCTGCGCGGCGGGAATCCTTCCACGCTTACCAGTATAGCACATGAGAGGGTGACATAACATGTCATCGCCTGCCATTTGCTGACATCTTGTCCATCCGCCTTGCACGGGCGTCCGTGGGAACGGAAGGGGCATGGTTTCGTTTTCTTTCGAAATGTGAATTTTATCCTATCGTGTTCTTTGTGCCCGCGCGGCGCGGTGTTTCATGTGAAACATTTCGCTTTCGCGGGATCACTCGGTCTTGAGCCGCACGGGCAGGACGAGGAAGAGGTAGTCCGCGCCCTCCTTCGGGAGCACCTTCATCGGGCTGAGCGGCCCGCCGAGCTGAATTTTAACCTCGTCGCCCTCCGAATTGCGCAGCGCGTCGAGCAGGTAGCGGTTGTTAAAGCCCATTTCGACCGGCGCGCCGGTGATCGCCGCCGCGAACTGGTCGGTGGCGCGGCCGATCGCCGTCGAGCAGGAGAGACGGATCTCGCCGTCCTCGAACCGGCAGCGCAGCGGGCTCTTGAGGCGGTCGGTGATGAGCAGCGAGACGCGCTCCACGCTGCCGATGAACTCGCGCGTGTTGACGAGGATCTCCGTCGTGCTCTCGCGCGGGATCGCGGCGCGGTAGTCGAGGAATTCGCCCTCGAGCAGGCGCGACGTCACGCAGTAGGAATCGATCTGGATCTGAATGTGCCGCCGTCCGACGCGCAGCTCCGCCGGCGTGTCGTCGTCGCGCAGGAGCTTTAAGACCTCGCCGAGCGTCTTGCCGGGAACGACGAAGCTCATCTTTCCCTCGCACGGGGCGTTTTCCTCGCGGATCGCGAGCCGGTAGCCGTCGACCGAGACGAGGCGGAGCTTGCCGTCGCCGAGCTCAAAGAGCGTCCCGGTGTGGATCGGCTTCGCGTCGTTCTCCGCGACGGCGAAGATCGTCTGCCGGATCATGCTCTTGAGGATGTTCTGCGCAATGGTGACGGAGTCCTTCCGTCCGAGCGCCGGAAGATCGGGGTACTCGTCCGCCGGAATGCCGACGATCGAGAACTCGCTCGCGCCGCTCGTGATCGTGGTGATGTTTTTCTCGTCGACCGCGAGAGAGACCTCCTCGCCGGGGAGGCGGCGCACAATGTCGGAGAACAGCTTCGCGCCGAGGACGACGCTGCCGCTTTCCTGGATCGCGGCCTCGATCGCCGTCGTCATGCCGAGCTCGAGGTCGTAGCCGCACAGGGTCAGCTCGCCGGCGGACGTCCGCAGCAGAATACCCTCGAGCGCCGGAACGGAGGATTTTGTCGAGACGGCTCTCTGCACGTTCGTGACGGCTTCGACGAGCTGCTGGCGGCTGCAAAGTATTTTCATAGTCAATTACCTGGCCTTTCCTGTCTGCCCGCGCCGCAGGCGCGGATCAGAAAACAGCATATGTTAGGATAGGGATCATTTTAGTAGGGGTAGTAGAGAAGCCGGAAAAG
Source organism: uncultured Clostridia bacterium (assembly GCA_944380675.1). GTDB lineage: Bacteria > Bacillota > Clostridia > Oscillospirales > Acutalibacteraceae > Caccousia. The sequence continues at coordinate 5,869 of CALWIH010000116.1, forward strand.
TGGAAAAGCGCGGAAAACGGGAATAGACCGCGGTTTGCGGGGTGGAAAGTTTTTCTCCGTCCGCGGTGGAAAGATTGTGGCGTTGTGAAAAGGATCGGATCATTCCACACGCCTGTGGAAAAGTCTGTGGGGAAAGTTGAAAAGTTGTGAAGGATCAACGATCGCGGATATTCTTGATAATGTCCTCCGCGGTGGCCTTGATTTTGCTGTCTTTTGCAAGATTCTTCTCCATTTGCTGCAAAGCGTAGACGACGGTCGAGTGATCGCGTCCGCCGAACTCGTTGCCGATCGCCTCGGTGGGCAGCTGGGTGATCTCGCGCACGACGTACATGGCCATCTGCCGCGCCTTTGAAATGTTCGCGGAGCGCTTCGCCGAGCGGATCTCGTCGCTCGACACGCCGAAGGTGCGCGCGACCTCCTCAATAATTTTCTCGATCGTGTACGGCGTCGGCTGATCGTTGTTGATGATGTCGCTGATGGCGGCGGAGGCCGTCGTGATGCTCGGCGCCTGTCCATTTAAAAGGTGATACGCCTTCATCTTCTTGACGGTGCCCTCGAGCTGCCGGATATTGTTCTTGAGGCGGTTGGCGATGTACTCGCAGACGTTCTCCGGGATGGTAATGTCGAGCAGCTCGGCCTTTCTGCGGATGATGGCGAGGCGCGTCTCGAAATCCGGGGGCTGAATGTCCGCGGTGAGGCCCCACTCGAAGCGGGTGAGCAGGCGTTCCTCGAGTGTGGCGATGTCCTTCGCCGGACGGTCGGACGTCAGCACGATCTGGCGCTTCGACTCGTAGAGCGAATTGAAGGTGTGGAAGAATTCCTCCTGCGTCGAGTCCTTGCCGGCGATGAACTGGATGTCGTCGACGAGCAGGACGTCCGCCTTCCGGTAGCGCTGCCGGAATTCCTGCGTCGTGCCGTGACGGATCGCCTCGATCATTTCGTTCGTGAACTCGTCGCCCTTGATGTAGAGAATGTTCATGTTCGGGTAGCGGCGGGCGATCTCGTTGCAGATGGCGTAGAGCAGGTGCGTCTTGCCGAGACCGGAGTTGCCGTAGATGAAAAGCGGGTTGTAAAGCGAGGCCGGCTTCGTCGCGACGGCAATCGACGCCGCGTGGGCGAACTTGTTCGACGGGCCGACAATGAACGTGTCGAAGGTGTAGTCATAATCGGTGTCGCTCTGGAAGCGCTCCTCCTTCTGCTGCCCAAGCTCCTCGGGGATGACGAATTTCACCGTCAGCCCCGGCCCGAACACCTCGTCGAGGGCTTCCGTCAGAAGAGAGGTATAGCAGCGCTCCAGCGTTTGGCGGTGGAAGTCGTTCGGCACCTTCAGGATCGCCGTGCCCTGCTTGAAGTCGAGATTGACCGGCTCGATGCGGCTGATCCAGGTGGTGAAGGCAACCTCCGTGATGCGGTTTTTGCAGAAATCGCAGATCAGGTTCCAGGCTTCGGTAAAGGATTCCATACGTTTAACTACCTTTCCTCTTGAACTTTTCGTCAGAGCGCAGGCCGGTCGTTTTTTCCGGCGCGCGCCCGCCTCGGCAGCGTTTGGGCGCTAATAGGCATTATATTTTATATGATAGCACATTCTCCGTGCTTTGACAAATCTTTTCCACAAAAATTATGTGTGGGGTGTGGAATTTTGGGGAGGGGGGCCGCCCCCTCGTGGTGGAATGCACCCGCCTTTTGCAGCGAGCCCGTCAGCCCCCCTTGGTGGAAGGGGGGTGGCGCGCAGCGCCGGGGGGATGCTTCCGACGGCTCACGGTTGGCGCGGCGTGAAACGCCGTCTCGGCAGCGGCCATTCCTATTCTTTCCCTCAGTGCGCACGCCAGCACTGGTTTTCAATCGGCCTCTCTGAAAAACGAACTTATTCCTCTAACAGTAAATTCATCAATTTTTCACTTTGCCGCTCAGGCCGCGGCCGGCCCCCGCTTTTCTTTTCTCGAAAAGAAAA
>CALWIH010000117.1 GCA_944380675.1 uncultured Clostridia bacterium
GCGCTGCGGAGAATATGAGCGGGTTGACAAAACAGTCAGACGTTTCGGCGGAGAAGTGATACGGAGCCTTGCTCATGAGGTTTGCGCGGGGCGGGTACACTTCACCTCAAACAAAAAAGAGCCGCATGGCGTCCTTTGCGGATGCCATGCGGCTCTTTTTGTTCGGATGCTTTGCAGCGAACCCCGCGGGGTCCTTTTGCTGCGAATGCTTACTTCTTCTGGCCGGCGACCTCGATGAAGTGCCAGGAATCGCGGCACATATCGTCCAGCGTGCGCTTGGCCTCCCAGCCGAGCTCGCGCTTGGCCTTCGAGGCGTCCGCGTAGCACTCGGCGATGTCGCCGGGGCGGCGGGGCGCAATCTTGTAGTTCACCTTGCGGCCGCTCGCCTTCTCGAACGCGTGGACGACCTCGAGCACGGAGCTGCCTTTGCCGGTGCCGAGGTTGTACGCCTCCGCGCCGTGGATGCTCTCGAGCTTCTCGAGCGCCTTGAGATGGCCGTTCGCGAGGTCGCAGACGTGGATGTAGTCGCGCACGCCCGTGCCGTCCGGCGTCGGGTAGTCGTCGCCGTACACGCTCAGGCAGGGCAGCTGGCCCGCCGCCACGCGCGCGATGTAGGGCATGAGGTTGTTCGGGATGCCGTTCGGGTTCTCGCCGATGAGGCCGCTCTCGTGCGCGCCAATCGGGTTGAAGTAGCGCAGCAGGGCGATGCTCCAGCTGTCGTCCGCGAAGGCTACGTCGCGCAGAATCTGCTCGATGAAGTACTTCGTCGTGCCGTACGGGTTCGTCGTGCCGCCGATGGGCATATCCTCGCTAAACGGTACAGGGTTGTTCATGCCGTACACCGTCGCCGAGGAGGAGAAGACGAGCTTCTTCACGCCGTACTTGCGCATCAGGCGCAGCAGGTTCAGCGTGCCGGTGATGTTGTTGTGATAGTACTCGAGCGGCTTCGATACGCTCTCGCCGACCGCCTTGAGGCCCGCGAAGTGGATGACGGCGTCAATCTTGTTCTCCTCGAAGATTTTCTCGAACTTGTCGTAGTCGAGCATATCGCACTCGTAGACGGGGAACGTCTTGCCCGTGATCTGCTCCACGGCGCGCAGTGCGTCGGGGGAGGAGTTGCTGTAGTTGTCCATCACGATGATGTCCGCGCCGTTCTCGAGGAGCTCGACGCAGGTGTGGCTGCCGATAAACCCGGCGCCGCCGGTGACCAATACGTTCATGACACAGTCTCCTTTCTGTTATATCCGGTTGAAATTATACGCGCTGGATATTCTTCTCGTTCTCCTTATACTTCGCGTACGCGGCGCGGAGCTCCTTGGAGGTCTCCTCCGGGCAGGTCGGGTTGCAGGAAGCCCACGCGCCCGTTTCGCTGGAGGCGTTGAACTTCTGCTTGTCGGCGCTGCGCATCGGCGGGAAGAACTCAATGTGGAAGTGGAAGTCCTTCGAGTAGTCGCCGCTGTTGACCGGCGCGTTGTGCATACACATCATGTAGGGGAACTTGTAGTCGAAGAGGCTGTCGAGCATACCGACGACGTCGCGGATCGTCAGGCCGAGGCTCACGCGCTCCTCCTCGGTGAACTGGGTGATGTACTGCTTGTGCGCCTTCGACATGATGTACACGCCGTACGGATACTCGCAGTAGAAGGGCAGGAAGACGACGAAGTGCTCGTTCTGGAAGATGATGCGCTTCTCGGCCTCAAGCTCGTTTTTCAGCATATCGCAGAAGAGGCACACGCCCTTCTCCTCGTAGTACTCGCGCGCCGCCTCGGTCTCGAGCTGGAGCTTCTTCGGGATGACGGAGTAGCCGTAGATCTGGCCGTGCGGATGGGGCATCGTGACGCCGACGACGTCGCCGCGGTTCTCAAACGGGAAGACGTACTTGATCTTCTCGTCGGAGCTCAGATCCGTGAAGCGCTCGCACCACAGGTCGACGAGCTTCTTCATGTGGCTGTCGGACAGCTCCGGCACGGCGGTCGTGTGGCCGGGCGCGTACAGGATGACCTCGCACTTGCCGTAGGAGGGACGAACCTTGAAGAAGTCGTTCGCCACGTCGTCCGGCTCCGGCGGATTCTGCGAGAGGGCGGGGAAGTCGTTGTCGTACTTGAGCACCTCGTACTCCGGCACGTTGCCGAAGCTCGGGCAGAAGGGGCAGTAATCCTTGGGCATCTGCGGGCGGCCCTGGCGGTGGCTCGCAATCATGACCCAGTCCTTGATCAGGGGATGCCAACGAAGTTCAGCCATGATAATACCTCCGAAATATTTTATTTTAATTTCATTAAACTAAAATATTTAAAGTAAAAAGTAAAAAGTAAGAAGTAATAGTGAATAGGTGTGGTGGCGCGCCGCAGGCGCGCGATTTATGTGGGACTGCTGCGCAGTCCCGTCTGAAACATCAATTTGCGGTGCGCGGCACCGGAAATTGACGTTTCAGCGGCTCGGTGCTGGAGGGTGGACGCCTCCCGGGGGCTGGGGCGCACGGAAAAAGGCGCTTCGCTGTTTTTCTCGCCCTGGCTTACCGGGGGCGCGGCGTAAATCGTTCGGGGGAAGACGCTGCGCTGTTCCCCCTGGCCTTTTTTGGGGGCTGCGCCCCGCGTTTAGGGGTTACGCGGCCTTTTGAAAAAGGCCTAGCGAAAACTTCAATCGGCTACGCCGCGAAACCCTTCAGAAGAGGCGCGTGCCGCCGACGGGGCGGATGGCGAGGCGGTGGCAGCTGCCTTCGCCGAAGACCGCGTCCATCTCCTTCGCAAACGTATCGACATAGTCCAGCGGGACAAAGCTCTGCACCGTGCCCGCGAAGCCGCCGCCGTGGACGCGCCATGCGCCGCCTACCGGAGCCAGCAGACGCTCGCATACCGCAAGCGCCAGAGAGACGCCCTGCTCGTTCGCGTGCGTCGGCGAGTACACGTTCTGCAGATACATATAGGAAGAACGCCCCGACTCAATCACGAGACGCTTGAACTCCTCGAAGTTCCCGCTCTCGAGCGCTTCCACCTGCTTGACCACGCGCGCGTTGTCCCCGAAGAAGTGAATCGCGCGCAGAATCGCACGGTCGCTCACCTTCCCGCGCAGCTCGGGCAGACGCGCGTAGAACTCCGCCTCGTCCACCTCGCGCAGCACTTCCTTGCCAAACTCCGCCGCCACGGCCTTCATCTCCGCCGGCACCGCCGCGTAGTCCGGCGTCAGATCGGAATGGCTGCCGTGCGTGTCCGTGATGCACAGCGCATAGCCCGATTTCGCAAAGTCAAAGTTGATCTGGCGAACCTCCGGGTTCTCCTTGTCCGCAAAGTCAATCGTGATGAACGAGCCAATGCTGCTCGCCGCCTGATCCATCAGGCCGCACGGCTTGCCGAAGTACTTGTTCTCCGCGTACTGGCCCATCTGCGCAATCTGCAGCGCCGTCAGCTTGTCATCGAAGAACATTCCGTTGATCATCGTGCCCAGCAGCACCTCAAACGCCGCCGAGGACGAAAGCCCCGAGCCAGACAGCACGTTCGACGTCGTGTACGCGTCAAAGCCCGTCAGCTCGCAGCCCAGCTCCGCAAACCGCGTGCACATCCCGCGCAGCAGCGCCGCGGAATGGCCAAGCTCGCCGTCCTTCAGAACCGGGTCGTCTACCTCGACCACGTCCGGATTGTAGCCCTCGCTGTGCACGCACGCCGTCTTGTCATCGCGCTTCGCGGCTACCGCGATCGCGTCAAGATTCACGCCCGCCGCCAGCACGCGGCCGCGCTGGTGGTCCGTGTGGTTGCCGCCGACCTCCGTTCTGCCCGGCGCGCTGAAGACATACAGGTCACGCCCCGTGCCGAACCATTCCTCGAACCGATCCACCGCTTTCTCCACGCGGAGCGCATATGCCTTCGCTTCCTCAACGCCGCAGGCATAAATATGTGCGAATCTCTCATAGGTCTCGTCGTGCCGCAGCACGGCGCGCAGTTCGTCTGCTTTCATGGCCCATTCCTCCTGTGTTCTTATTTTTTCCGTTTCCGCGCGGGTTCCCCCGTCGCGTTGCTTCATATCTATCTTACCTCCGAATGCGGGCGACTACAAGAGCTAAGCGTATCATGATTATGGATTTTTATTGCGGACCGGCGACAAAAACTTCGCCCTATTTTTGTCACGCCGAAATTTTGCCCTTATTTTTTGTGATATTGACGGGAAAGATCACAAAAAAATCAATTGACATTTGGTATTCTTCGCCGTATAATCCAAGTATAACAGACCGTGCTCGAGCACGGCTCCACGGAGGAGGCGGGGAGATGGCGGTCACGCTGAAGGACATCGCAGCCGCCGCGGGCGTGTCCCGCGGGACGGTGGACCGGGCTCTGCACGGGCGCGGCGACGTCAGCCCCGAGGTGCTCGAGCGGGTTCTGCGCATTGCGCAGGAGCTCAACTACAGGCCGAACCGGGCGGCGCTCGGGCTGGCGGCGCTGAAGAAGCCGGTGCGCGTGGGGCTGCTGCTCCCGAGCGAGAGAAACCCGTTTTTTGACGAGGTCATCCGGGGCGCGCGGGCGGCGGAGGAAAGCCTCTCGGACTTCGGCGCGGCGGTGCTGCTCGAGAGCGTGCGCGGCTACGGCTCGGCGGAGCATCTGCGGGCGTTCGCGGCGCTCGAGGAGCGCGGCGCGGGCGGCGTCTGCGCGGCGACGGTGGACGTGCCGGAGATCCGGCGGGAGATCCGGGCGCTGTCGGCGCGGGGCGTGCCGGTGATAGCGCTGAACTCGGAGCTCTCGGAATGCGGCTGCCTCTCGTACGTCGGATGCGACTACCGGCAGACGGGGCGGATCGCGGCGGGGATGCTGCTGCTGCTTGGCCTGCGGGATCCGCGGATCCTCATCGTGACGGGGTCGAACCGGATGCGCGGCCACAATGAGCGCATCGCGGGCTTTCTCGAGCGCCTGCGCGAGGCGGGGGTCGCGTTCGAGACGGCGGGCCAGGTCGAGTGCGAGGACGACGACGCGGCGGCGCGGCGGCTGACGCTCGACGCGCTGCAGCGAGGCGGCGCGAGCTGCGTGTACGTCGCGGGCGCGGGCGTCGGCGGCGTCGGGCAGGCGGTGCGCGAGGCCGGTCTGCTCGGGAAGATTCCGATTCTGGCGTTTGACGACATCCCGGCGACGCGATCTCTCGTGCGGTCGGGAGCGATTCCGGCGACGGTGTGCCAGCAGCCGTTCGAGCAGGGCTACCGGGCCGTGAAGCTGATGTTTCAGTATCTGGCGAACCAGGCGACGCCGCCCGCGCGGTGGATAGCCCGGCCCGTCATCAAGATAAGGGAAAATATAGAGGAAAAGGATGGAGAAGTATGAAAATCTATTCCGTGTTTGACAAGGAGTTCGCCGAGTACGGCAAGGTCATGACGGGGATCGACTGCGCGGAGCTGATTGCGGCGATGCAGGAGACGCCCGCGCCGGACGACGTCATCTACGTCCCGTCGGACGCGAAGCTCGAGCAGCTGCCGGTGTTTCAGGCGCTGACGGAGAAGGGCTTCGGCGGCATCCCGATTCAGCTCGGCTACTGCAACGGCACGAACCGCCTGCTCAACGGGCTGGAGTATCACCGCTCGTCGGAGATTAACGTCGCGTGCACCGACCTGATTCTGCTGCTCGGCCGCGAGCAGGACATCGAGGCGGACGGGCGCTACGACACGGCGAAGGTGATGGCGTTCCGCGTTCCGGCGGGCACGGTGATTGAGGTTTACGCGACCACGCTGCACTATGCGCCGTGCGGCATCGACGGGGCGAAGTTCCGCTGCGTCGTCGTGCTGCCGCGCGACACGAACCTCGATCTCGAGCACAAGCCGTCGGACGAGGGCGAGGATAAGCTCCTGTTCGCGCGCAACAAGTGGCTCGTCGCCCATCCGGACGCGCACATTGAGGGCGCGTTCGAGGGTATGTATGGTGAAAACCTGTCCGTCTGAAAACGGGCAGTTGAAAAGGAGGAACTCCCCATGGCTCTGGAATACTTGCTCGGCGTCGACCTCGGCACGTCCGGCACCAAGACGGTGCTGTTCGACACCGAGGGCAGAACGGTGGCGTCGGCCACCATCGAATATCCCATGTACCAGCCGCAGAACGGCTGGGCGGAGCAGGACCCCGCTGACTGGTGGAACGCGGCGAAGGACACGATCCGCTCGGTGCTCAGCCAGTCCGGCGTCGACCCGGCGCTCGTGCGCGGCCTCGGCATTTCCGGCCAGATGCACGGCCTCGTGATGCTCGACGAAAACGGCGAGGTACTGCGCCGCTCGATCATCTGGTGCGACCAGCGCACCGCGGCCCAGTGCGACGAGATCACGGAGAAGGTCGGCGCGCAGCGTCTGATTGAGATCACCGCGAACCCGGCGCTGACGGGCTTCACGGCGTCGAAGATTCTCTGGGTGCGCGAGAACGAGCCCGAGATCTACGCGAAATGCCGCCACATCCTGCTGCCGAAGGACTACGTCCGCTATATGCTGACGGGCGAGTACGCGACGGAGGTCTCCGACGCGTCCGGTATGCAGCTGATGGACGTGGCGAACCGCTGCTGGAGTAAGGAAGTCCTCGAGAAGCTCGACATCGACGAGAGTCTGCTCGCGAAGATGTACGAATCCCCCGACGTGACGGGCGCCGTCACGAAGGAGGCTGCCGCTCTGACGGGCCTCGTGGAAGGCACGCCGGTCGCGGGCGGCGCGGGCGACAACGCCGCGGCGGCCGTCGGCACGGGCGTTGTGGAGGAAGGCAAGGCGTTCACGACGCTCGGCACGTCCGGCGTGGTGTTCGCGCACTCCGACCGCGTGACGATCGACCCGCAGGGCCGCGTCCACACCTTCTGCTCCGCCGTTCCGGGCTGCTGGACGGTGATGAGCTGCACGCTGGCGGCGGGCCTGTCGCTGCACTGGTTCCGCGACAACTTCTGCAAGGAGGAAATGGTCGCGGCGGACGGCATCGGCAAGGATCCGTACTTCCTGATGGATCAGGAAGCGGCGCGCGTGCCGATCGGCGCGAACAACCTGCTCTATCTGCCCTACCTGATGGGTGAGCGTTCCCCGAAGCTTGACCCGAACGCGCGCGGCGTGTTCTTCGGCCTGTCGGCCATCCATACGAAATACGATATGCTGCGCGCGGTGCTCGAGGGCGTCATCTACTCGCAGCGCGAATGCCTCGACATTCTGCGCGGCATGGGCGTCGTCTCGAGCGAGATGCTCGCGTGCGGCGGCGGCGGCACGAGTCCGCTGTGGCGTCAGATGATGGCGGACGTGTACGGCCTGCCGGTCCGCACGTCCTCGTCGAAGGAAGGCCCGGCGCTCGGCGCTGCGATCCTCGCGGGCGTCGCCGCGGGCGTGTACGAGAGCGTCCCGGCAGCGTGCCGGAAGCTCGTCAAGGCAAGCGACCCGCAGCCCCCGATCGCGGAGAACCATGACAAGTATGAGCCGTTCTATCAGCTGTACTGCAAGCTCTACCCGGCGCTCAAGGACAGCTTCAAGGAGCTGGCCGGCTGCTGACAGCTTCCGTAGACGCGGCGTAGCCGATTGAAAGTTTCGCCCGCCTTTTCAAAGGCGGCGGGGCGCGGGGCAGAGCCCCGACCACCAAGCTGCCGGTAATCCGTTCCCATAGTGCGAAGCCCCACATAAGCCAGGGGGAACAGCGCAGCGTCTTCCCCCGGACGATTCGCACCGCGCTTCCTGTAAGCCGGTGCGAGAAAAGAGCGCAGCGAATTTTCCGTGCGCCCCAGCCCCCGG
>CALWIH010000118.1 GCA_944380675.1 uncultured Clostridia bacterium
CTGCGGGCGGCCTCGCGCAGGGAATCGAGAATCAGCTCGTGCCCTTTTTCATTCGGATGGATGCCGTCGTCGCACAGAAGCTCCTCGTAGTGGCTTCTCTCGAGGAAACGGCTGCTCACGTCCAGCAGGAACGCGTGCTCGAGCATCGCGACCCGGCAGACGGCGAGGTTGTACATCTCGTGCCAGCGGTAGATGCGGTCGATGTCGCCGAGCCAGCGCAGGATGTTGTCGGCGTTTTCGCCCTGCGTGAACCAGCTGAAATAGCGGTGCGCGTCGATCGGGGGCAGCGTCAGCAGGACGGGCTCGCCGCCGTGCGCGCGCGTGAAGCGGATGGCCTCGCGGTATTCGCGCTCGAAGACGTCGAGCGGCGTCTTCGCCAGATGCTCGCCCTCCGGGTTCTCCGCGATGGCGTGCCAGTCGAAGTCGCAGTCGTTTCCGCCGAACTCAAAGACGACAAAGTCAAACGAGGAGAGCTCGTTCGCGTGCCGCTCGAGCAGCTCGCGCCCCTTCGTGATGGTGCAGCCGAACTTGGAATAATTCGTCACGGCGAGATGCTCCTCGGATTCGATCGAGGCCGCGAAACAGTCCTTAATGACGCGGTACTTCTTCCGGATGCTGTCGAACACGACGCCCTTCGCCACGGAATCTCCAAACAGACAGACAGAACAGCTCATATGGGCCTCCTTCTCCCCGGTGACGGGGTAATACTCTTGATTTAATCTAGTATCAAATACTATATCTTATTATTTCCAGAATGTCAACAGCTATTCAAAGAAATTCACGGCAACTTTACAATCGAGCAACGATTTGGCAATCTTTGTGCCGAAAAAGCCCTCTTGCCATGCGGCGCGTCATTTGCTATGATAGGGCACAGGAAACCCAAAGGAGGTCTGCACTATGGCGAAGCTGGTTTTGGTGGAGGACGACGCCGTCCTGCGCCGCGAGCTCAAGCTCCTGCTCGAGACGTACGGCTATGCGTGCGCCGCGCCCGCCTGTTTTACCGAAATGCCCGAGGCGATCCTGCGCGAGAGCCCCGATCTTGTCCTGCTCGACCTGACGCTGCCCGGCAAGGATGGCTACAGCATCTGCCGCGAGCTGCGGCTCAAGTCCTCCGTCCCCGTGATTGTCCTGACGAGCCGGGACACGGAGGCGGACGAGCTTTTGAGCATGAACTTCGGCGCCGATGATTTCATCGCGAAGCCCTTCAACCGTCAGATCCTGCTCGCGCATATCGCTGTGATTCTCCGGCGCAGCGGCCTGCAGGCGCGCGTGATGACGCGCAGGGGCGTCTCCTTCGACCCGGAGCGCGCCTCCGTCTCGTACGAGGGCCGCGAGATTGAGCTGACGAAAAACGAGGGCAAGATTCTCGCCCTCCTGTTCCGCAGCGCCGGGAGGACGGTCTCGCGCGAGGAGCTGATGAACGAGCTGTGGCAGTCCGACGAATTTGTCGACGACAACACGCTCACCGTCAACATGAACCGCCTGCGCCGCCGCCTCGAGGAGATCGGCGTCGTCGACTTTCTCGTCACGCGGCGCGGCAAGGGGTATGAGATATGAAGCTGTTTGCCTTTCTGCGGGGGAAATGGCTGTTTCTGCTCGCCTCGCTGTTCACCGCACTGTTCTGCGGCCTGCTGCTGACGGCTCTCGGCGCTGACCTGTACGCCGCCCTTTTCGTAAGCGACGTCTTCGTCCTGGGACTTCTCGCCGGTCTTCTTCTCGAGTATCTCCAGAAGCGGCGGTTTTATCAGGAGCTGGAAAAAACGCTCGACGAGCTCGACAAGAAATATCTCCTGCCTAACCTTCTCGACGAGCCCGATTTCCCCGAGGGACGGCTGTGCTGGCGCGCGCTGAGCGAGGCGGGCAAGAGCATGAGCGACGAGGTCGCCGCCTGCCGCCGCGCGCAGGAGGAGTACCGCGACTATGTGGAGACGTGGGTGCACGAGGTCAAGACGCCGATCGCCTCGGCGCTGCTCCTCGCGGAAAACCATCCCGGCGAGGTGTCGGACCTGATGGCGGGCGAGCTGCATCGGATTGACGAGCTCGTCGAACAGTCGATGTTTTACGCGAGAAGCCGCCATGTCGAGAAGGACTATCTTCTGCGCCGCGTGACGCTCTCCGAGCTCGTCTCGTCCGCGCTGCGCCGGTCGGCCAGGCTCCTCATCGAGAGCCGCGCCGCCGTCGAGCGCGAGAACCTCGCGCTTCCCGCCGCGGCGGATCAGAAGTGGATTGACTTCATCCTCACCCAGCTGCTCACAAACTCCGTCAAGTACGCGCAGGGAAGCCTGCGGGTGCGCTTTGCGGGCTCGGAGGAGCCGGAGTGCGTCGTCCTGACAGTGAGCGACAACGGGCCGGGCATCCCGCCGGAGGATCTGCCGCGCGTCTGCGAGAAGGGCTTTACCGGCCAAAACGGCCGCTCCGGCTCGCGTTCGAGCGGGATGGGACTCTATCTGTGCCGCGAGCTCTGCGGCAAGATGGGCGTCGGCTTTTCCGTCTCCTGCCCGCCGGAGGGCGGCACGAGCGTGCAGCTCCGCTTTCCGCGCAGCAGCCTGATCGAGGGCGTATGTTACGAAACTGTAAGAAAACCGTAAGGCAGATCGATGGAAAGCCGCAGGGAAAGTCTGCTACAATACCATCAGGGCCGCTCTGCTTCGGCCCGGTAAGGAGTGCAGTACAGATGGAACCTGTTTTGAGAGTCCGCAATGTGGAAAAATATTACGGCAGCCGCGGGACGGTGACGAAGGCTGTCGACGACGTCAGCTTTACGGTCGAGAAGGGCGAGTTCGTCGGCGTTATGGGCGCGTCGGGCAGCGGCAAGACGACGCTGCTCAACTGCATCGCGACGATCGACCGCGTCACCTCCGGCCACATCTTCATCGGGGGACGCGATGTGACGGCGCTCGGCGAGCGGCGGCTCAGCGCCTTCCGCCGCGAGGAGCTCGGCTTTATCTTTCAGGACTTCAACCTGCTCGATACGCTGACGGCCTTCGAAAATATCGCCCTCGCCCTGACCGTCCGCCGCACGCCGCCGGAGGAAATCCGTGTGCGCGTCGAGGAGGTGGCGCAGCGCCTCGGCGTCGCCGCCGCTCTGCCTAAATACCCGTACCAGCTTTCCGGCGGGGAAAGGCAGCGCGTCGCCGCCGCCCGCGCGATTGTCGGGAGTCCCTCGCTGATTCTGGCGGACGAGCCGACCGGCTCGCTCGACTCCCGCAGCGCCCGTATCCTGCTCGAGAGCCTCTCCACGCTCAACGCCGCCCTGCACGCGACGATCCTCATGGTGACGCACGACGCCTTCACCGCGAGCTACTGCGGCCGCATCCTGTTCATCAAGGACGGGAAGCTGTTCAGCGAGCTGAGAAGGGGAGAGGCGAGCCGCCGGGAATTCTTTGAGCACATTCTCGAGGTCGTGTCCCTGCTGGGAGGTGAAGGCGCCCATGCTCTGTAAGCTCGCGTTCCGGAACGTCTCCCGCAGCTTCCGCGATTTCGCCGTCTATTTCCTGACGCTCGCGTTCGGCGTCTGCCTCTTTTACGTCTTCAACTCGATTGACGCCCAGCAGGCGATGATTGCGCTGAGCGAGTCGCAGAAATTTTATGTCGACCAGATGATTGTCATCATGGGCTATGTCTCTGTGTTTGTGGCTGTTGTGCTCGGCCTTCTTGTCGTCTACGCCAACCGCTTTCTGATGAAGCGCCGCAAGCAGGAGCTCGGGCTCTATCTCCTCCTCGGGATGCGGCGCACCGGCGTCACGCGGATTCTGCTCGCGGAGACCTTCCTCATCGGCCTGTTCGCCCTCGCGGCCGGGCTGACGGGAGGCGTCTTCCTCTCACAAATGGTTTCCGTCGTCACCGCCCGCCTGTTCGAGGCGGATCTGACGTCGTTCCGCTTCGTCTTTTCCCCTGCCGCCCTCGGGAAGACGGCGCTCTGCTTCGGCCTCATCTTCGCCGTCGTCATTGTCTTCAACACTGCGACAGTCTCGCGCTGCCGCCTCTCGGAGCTGCTCACCGCGGCGAGAAAGAACGAGACCCCCGGCGTGCGCAGCGGACGGCTCTGCGTCGTCCTGTTTCTCCTCTCCGCCGCGTCGCTCGCCACGGCGTACCTGTGGGTGCTGCACACGGGGATCTTCACCAGCGACCTTGGCTGCCAGATTGCGCTCGGCTGCATTGGCACCGCGCTGTTCTTCTTCTCGCTCTCCGGCCTGCTCGAGGCTTTTCCGCGGCTGTTCCCGCGCTTTTATTTCCGGGGGCTGCACTGCTTCGTCCTCCGGCAGGTCAACGCGCGCGTCAACACCGCCGTCTTCTCGATGAGCGTGATTTGCCTGATGCTGTTTCTGACAATCTCCTGCCTCGCGGGCGGTATGAGCATGGCGGAGGGCTTCAACGCGCAGGCGCGGCAGCAGTACCCGTACGGCGCGAGCCTGATGTACACGACGGACGGCGACCGCAAGCCCGCCCTCTCCATCGAGGGGACGCTGCGCGCCGACGGCATCGCGGTCGACGAGCTCATCCGCTCCTCGAGCCAGCTTGACCTCCGCCGGGCGGACGTCCGGTTTGAGGACGCGCTCCGCTTTTTCGACGCGGCGGCGCTGATCTACGAAGACAGCGAGTATACGGCGGAGGGCGGGGACGTCCTCGCCCGGCCGTGCATCCTGCCCGAGAGCGCGTTCAACGCCATGCGCCGCCTGGCGAACCAGCCGGAGGTGGAGGTGGGGGAGGAGGAATACCTGCTCTGGGTCAAGCCGACAATGGCGCAGTATTTCACCGCTCTGCCCCTCTCCGGCGTCACCGTGTCCGCGGAGGGGCGCATGTTTACCGCCGCGGGCGCGTGCGTGACGGAGCCGTTTGCCACCGGCCTTGGGATCGGGCAGATCGCCCTGATTCTCCCCGACGAGTTCGCTGAAACGCTGCCGATCACGGCCCAGCTGCTGAACATCCAGTTTGAAAGCCGCCAGGACGAGGACGCCTTCGCCGCCGCGCTCGACGCCGTCTACACCGAGGAGCGCGCCGAGACGGCGACCGGCCGGAACTGGCGTCCCTACGACATCCTCTCGACGCAGCACCAGATGATCGACAGCAGCGTCAGCGTCAAGACGATCATTCTGTTCCTCGGCGTCTACATCGGCCTTGTCTTCCTCATCACGAGCGCCGCCGTCCTCGGCCTGCAGCAGCTCTCCGAGACGGCGGACAGGGCGGAGAGCTACCGCCTGCTCCGCCGCCTCGGCGCGAAGGAGAAGATGGTGCGCCGCGCGCTGTTTTCGCAGATTACGATGTACGTCTGCCTGCCGCTCGCGCTGGCGCTCGTGCACGCTGCCGTCGGCCTCAAGGCGCTGCAGCTCTCGTTCCAGGGGGATCTGCCGCTCGACATTCTTCCCGGCGCCGCCGTGACCGCGGGCATCCTTCTCCTCATCTACGGCGGCTACCTCCTCGCCACCTGCTTCGCCGCCCAGGGCGTCATTCGCCCCCGCCGCCGGGAGTGAGGGGACTTTCCTTTTTCCGCGAAATGTGGTATTCTTTTGAGAAGATGAGTTTATTTCACGGAAGGAGGAGAGGACAGAGTGAGAGAGAAGATACAGGCGCTGATTCCGGAGAATTTCAGCGGCTGCGTGCTGATTACCAAAGGCGCACAGACTCTTTTTGAGGGGGCGTACGGGTTTGCTGATATGGCAAATGAGCGGCGTAATACGCTGCGTACCCGCTTCCCCACCGCTTCCGCGGGGAAGGCTTTTGTTGCCGCGGGGATTCTGCGGCTTGCGGAGGAGGGGAGGCTGTCCCTTGACGCGTCGATCGGAGAATGTCTGCCGCTGGACTGGGGAGCCATTGACGCTTCGATTACCGTTCGCGAGCTTTTGACGCATACCTCCGGCATCCCCGATTATTTCGATGAGAGCGTCATGGACGATTACGCCGGGCTGTGGCGCGATTTCCCCAACTATCGGATTCGTTCCTCGCGGGATCTGCTTCCTCTGTTCCTCCATAAACCGATGGCTTTCCCGAGAGGGGAGCGTTTTCAGTACAACAACGCCGGCTTTGTGGTGCTCGGTCTGCTGATAGAGCAGAGCACCGGTCTTGCTTTTGACACATACCTGCGTGGGGCGGTTTTTGCGCCCTGCGGAATGAAGGATACCGGCTATTTTGAGATGGATCGCCTTCCGGCCCGCTGCGCGAACGCTTATTGCTTCGATGCGCAGAGGAGCGAGTACTACACCAACATTTACAGCGTGGACGCGAAGGGCACCGGCGCCGGAGGAGCCTTCACCACCGTTTTGGATGTGCGGCGCTTCTGGGAAGGGTTATACGGCGGCAGGATATTGTCGCGTGAGACGCTTGTCGAAATGACGTCTTTGCACGCGGGAGACGGCAGGGAATTCTACGGGTACGGCATGTGGCTGGAGCGTTCGCCGGAGGGGCTCACCCCTTATTTTGAGGGTCTCGATCCCGGCGTGAGCTTCCTGTCCAAGCGGTATCGAGACGGAACCATCGTGACGGCGGTCAGCAATCTGGAACAGAATGTGTGGCAGCTGGTGCGCGAGATCGCGCCCGTCCTGAAGCCGTAACGGCTCCTTCCGCCCAAATGGCATCTCCCTGCGAGGACGCTTGGAGGACGCAGTTCCCGAGACATTTTTTCAACCGAAAGGAGCCCCCATGAAATTTCTTTTCCTGATCGGCGACGCCGCCGTCGGCAAGATGACGGTCGGGCAGGAGCTGATGAAAATCACAAAGCTGCGCCTGTTTCACAACCACATGACGATCGAGCCCGTCCTCGAGATCTTCGGCACCTACCATTTCGCGGCCATCAGCCGGCTGCGGGACGTGATTTTCGAGGAATTCGCGAAATCAGAGCAGTACGGCATGATCTTTACTTTCATGTGGGCCTTCGATCAGCAGTCGGACTGGGACTATGTGGAGCACGTCAAATCCATCTTCGAGCCGTACGGCACGGAGTTTTACTATGTGGAGCTTGTCGCCACGCAGAGTGTCCGGCTTGCCCGAAACGAGACGGAAAACCGGCTGCGCCACAAGCCGTCCAAGCGCGATCTGGACTGGTCGAACAACCGCCTCCTCGCGGACGACGCGCAGTACCGCCTCGTGAGCCGCGAGGGCGAGATCCCGTTCCCGAATACCCTGCGCCTCGATAACACGAATCTCACCGCGGCCGAGGCGGCGCGGCGCATCCGGGAAGCGTTTGACCTCTGACTGCCGCGCCTTTCCGCCCGAAAAAAGCACTCTACGATTCGTAGGGTGCTTTTTTTCTGCCTTTGTGCTATGATAAAACCGAAAGGAGGGGGTGCCCGTGGACGCAGGAACGACCGGCTGCTTCATCGCGGAGCTCCGAAAGGAAAAAGGACTGACGCAGAAGGAGCTTGCCGAACGGCTGTCGGTGACGGATAAGGC
>CALWIH010000119.1 GCA_944380675.1 uncultured Clostridia bacterium
GGAGGTTTTGCAATGGATGAGGTGATTTCTCTTCGCGGCGCGTCAAAGATCTACCGGCGGGGCGGGAAGGAGGTGCGCGCCCTCGACGGGGTGACGCTCTCCGTCCGGCGCGGGGAGTTTCTCGCCGTCGTCGGCAGCAGCGGCTCGGGAAAGACGACGCTGATGAACCTGATGGGCTGCCTCGACCTGCCGACGTCGGGCGTCTGCCTGCTCGAGGGGGAGGACGTCTCCCGCCTCAGCGGGCAGCGGCTCGCGGAAATCCGCAACCGGCGGATCGGCTTCGTCTTTCAGGGCTTCAATCTCATCGGCGGGATGACGGCGCTTGAGAACGTGGAGCTGCCGCTTGCGTACCGCGGCGTCCCCGCGCAGACGCGGCGCGCTTTGGCGCGGGAGGCGCTCGCGCTCGTCGGCCTCTCGGAGCGCGTCTCCCACCTGCCGGGGCAGCTCTCCGGCGGGCAGCAGCAGCGCGTCGCCGTCGCGCGTGCCATCGCGGCGCGTCCTCCCATTCTCCTCGCCGACGAGCCGACGGGAAACCTCGACCCGGAATCGGGGCGCGCCGTCATGAAGATCCTGCGCGGACTGCACGCGGAGGGGCGCACGCTCGTCCTCATCACGCACGACATGGCGCTCGCCGCCGAGGCCGGGCGGCGCGTGCACATCAAAGCCGGCCGTCTTTGCGGGGAGCACGAATTTCCGGGCGGCGGTGAAGGAATCTTTGGCGGTTTTCGCACCGCCTGCCGAGTTGACAATTCTCACACGGATGATATACAATAAAGCTGCAGGAATTGTATTCCTATCCCTCCTCGCCCCGCATGGGGCGGGGAAATCGCAGCAGAAAAGGAGGACACGACTATGCCGGCTAATCTGTTGGAACTGCACGATGTGGACGTCCCCGAATTCCTCAAAACCCTCGACTCCTGCAAGGGAGATGTGTTTCTGGTGACCCGAGAGGGCGACCGTGTGAACCTGAAGAGCAAGCTGTGCCAGCTCGTCGGCTTGACCAAGCTGATTGAGGGCGGCAAGATCGCCGAGGCTTTTATCGAATGTGCAAATAAAGAGGACGAATCCCTGCTGTTCCGCTTCAACCTGTACGGAGACAAGGATCCGAAAAAGAAGTGAGGAGCGGGCGTCCGTAAACGGGAAGTTCCGGCATCCTTTCGGCTTTGCCGAGGGGATGCCTCTTTTTTTCCGGCTGCTTTGAAAGGATGAATGCAATGGCTAAGGGAAAGAGATACCAAAAGCGCGCGAGAAAGGGCGGACCGTGGGCGCTGCTCGCCGTCCTCGCCGCGGCGGCGGCACTGTGGGCGGGGCGAACGCTCGGCCTTCTGCCGGAGCAGGAGGAACCCTCCTCCCCCACCGCAGCTCCGCAGACCGCCGAAGGGACGCTGCAGGTCCGCTATTTTGACGTCGGGCAGGCAGACGCGGAGCTGATTCAGTTTCCGGGCGGCTCCAACGTCCTGATCGACGCGGGCACCTCGTCGACGGAGGACGAGCTGATTGAGACATTGCGTTCCCTCGGCGTGGAAACGCTCGATCTTGTCGTCGCGACGCACCCGCACGCCGACCACATCGGCGGCATGGCGGCGGTGATCGAAGCGTTTGACGTGGGCGGCGTCGTGATGCCGCGCGTCTCTGACAGCGACACGCCGACGACGAAAACATACGAGGACCTGCTCGAATCCATCGCGGAGAAGGGGCTCTCCGCCACGCCCGCCGAGCCCGGGGCGGAGCTTTTCTCGGAGGACGGGGCCGCCCTCACGGTACTCGCCCCGAACGGCGAGGACTACGGCGACCTCAACAACTACTCCGTCGTCCTGCGGCTGACCTTCGGGGAGGACGCCTTCCTCTTTACAGGGGACGCGGAAGAGGAGAGCGAGGAGGAGATGCTGAACGCGGGCTTTGATCTCTCGGCTGCGGTGCTCAAATGCGGCCACCATGGCAGCGAGACGTCTACCTCCCAGCCGTTTCTCGATGCCGTGAAGCCGCGGTATGCCGTTATCAGCTGCGGCGCCGACAACGACTACGGCCACCCGGACGCCGTCACGCTCGAAAAGCTCTCCGCCGCGGGCGTCGAAGTTTTCCGCACCGATTTGCAGGGAACCATTCTCGCGGTCTCCGACGGCGCGGGCGTCACGATGACGGCTCTCGGCAGGGACGCGGCTTGAGGCGCGCCGCCGTCAAAAACGAATCCGGCCCCCGAAGCCATGGCTTCGGGGGCCGGATTTTCTGTTCAGGCGCCGAGCAGGGGGAGAAGCTCCCGAAGCGCACGGATCTCGCGCGTCGGGGCGGGCTCTGGCGCGGGGCGGCCGTTCGGATTGAACCAGACGACGTCGAGGGAGAAGCCCTGCGCGCCGCCGACGTCCGACGTCGGAGAGTCCCCGATGACGAGCGTCCGCTCCCGCGAGAAGCCCTCCACAGCCTGCGAGACGAGCTCAAAGAACGCGCGCCGCGGCTTCTGTACGCCGAGCTCCTCGGAGATGAAAAGCCCCTCGAAGTACCGCTCGAGCCCCGATTCCTTCAGCCTGCGCCGCTGGACGTGCGAGACGCCGTTCGTCACGACAAACATCCGGTACCGCTGCGACAGCGCGCGGCAGACCTCCTCGGCCCCGTCCACGGTGAAATGCTCCGCCGAAAGCGCGTCGAGGTACTCGCGGTTGAACGACGGGCCGTCCCCGTCGATGCCGAGCTCCGAAAACAGCGTTTCAAACCGCGTCATGTGGATGACGGGCTTGAGAATTTTGTCCTGCTCGTACTCGCGCCACAGCCTCGAGTTGATGGCGCGGTAGCGCGCGAGCGTGTCCTCGCCGTACGGATAGCCGTGCCGGGCGAAGACCTTCTCCATCGCCGCGTGCTCCGAGCGGTCGAAGTCGAGCAGCGTGCCGTCCGCGTCAAAGAGCAGCACGTCGTAATCGCGTTCCATGCGCATCCCTCTCCTCACATATTCTTATACTTCTTGACCTTGCGCAGCTTCTTGCGCTTTCTGTTGTAGATGAGCGCCAGCACGATGTAAATGAGCAGCAGGAAGACGATGATCCCCACCACCACGAGGAACCACGTCGACGTGACGACGTCCTTGATGGTGCTCGCGCTCTTGAGCAGCTCGCTGCGCTCGACGCTCTCGCCCGCGACGAGGTTGACGGTCGCGAGCGTCTGGTCGGCGTACGAGTACGTCACCGTGCCGATGACGTCGCCCTTCTTCACGGGCGCTTCGATGTGGTCGGGGATGTCGGGCGTCGCGAGGATGCTGCTCGACGAGATGTCGTCGGGCAGGATGGTGGTGAAGCTCTCCTCGGGCACAAGGAGGAGCGTGTCCTTGTTCCACGCGAAGCGCAGCTCAATCTCCGTCACGGCGTCGTCCGAGTCCGCGATGGTGCGGAAGCCGAGGCTCGAGAACGCCCAGTTGTAGAGGTTGATGCTGTCGGTGCACTCGCCGTGCTCCGAGATCTTGTTGCCGCTCTCGTCGACGCTCGGCGAGCCGAGGGCGACGCACAGGTAGCTCAGGCCGCCCTTCTGCGCCGTCGAGACGAGGCAGTAGCCGGCCTGATCGTGGGAGCCTGTCTTGATGCCCTGCGCGTACTGGTAATAGTACTGCGGATCGAGGTTCTTGTGAATCAGGCGGTTCGTCGTCACGAGGAGCCGCTTCTCCGACGCGTACGGCCCGCCCGCCGGATAGTAGTATTCGTTCGTCGTGTCGGTGATGTCCATGAAGTTCGGCAGCATCATCGCGTACTGCGTGATGACGGCCAGATCCCGCGCCGTCGTGTAGTGGTTGTCGTCGTGCAGGCCGTGCGGGTTCATGAAGTGCGTGTTTGCGCAGCCGAGCTCCGCGGCCTTCTCGTTCATCATGTCCACGAACTTCTGCACGTCGCCCCCGCCGACAAAGTCGGCCAGCGCCAGCGCGGCGTCGTTGCCCGAGGGGATCATCATGCAGTGGAGCAGCTGCGTCACCGTCAGCACGTCGCCGACCTGGATGCCGGAGAGCGAGCTTCCGGTGCCGAGCAGCTCGTCCCGGATCTTCTCCGAGATCGTCACCGTCGTGTTGTCGGGATTGTCGACGTTCTCATAGACGACGATGTACGTCATGATCTTTGTTGTCGACGCCGGGGCGCGGCGCTCGTCCGCGTTATTCTCATAGACGATCGTCCCCGTGTCGAGATTGACGAGCTCGAGCGCGGCGCACGACGTGTCGAAATCAATCTGGAACGACGCCGCGAACGCTCCCTGCGGGAGCAGGAGCAGGAACGTCAGCGCCAGCGAGAGAAGGCACGCGATCTTTTTTTTCATGGAACTTTTTCCTCCGGTATGATATAATGATGAGGATAACCCGGCGGGAAAGCCGGGGGGACAGTCGTTCTGTCGGGCCTCGCGCCGCGGGCGGCGTGTGATTCTAGTATAGCAAGAGAAGCGGGATTCTGTAAACTCTCATTTGAAAAGAATTTGTGAATCTCCGCCGCCGGCACGGGGCGAAAAACGTCTTTTCCACACGATTCCACACCCCAAGTGGAAAACTCAGTGGAAACCGTGGAAAATTCGTATATTCGCCGCCGTTATAACGAATTGTATAGTCCCGCTCGGCAAGAGGATTTTTCCGCCGCGGGAAAACAGGAGGTTGAGCCCTTTGATCTACGTCACGGGAGACATTCACGGCGACAAGCGCCGTTTTGACGACGCGAAGCGCCTGCGGGCGGGAGACACGCTGCTCGTCTGCGGGGATTTCGGCTTTTTGTGGGACGGCGGCGCCGCGGAGGAGCGCCTGCTCAAAAAGCTCGGCAGAAAAAAATTCGACATCGCCTTTGTTGACGGCGCGCACGAGAACTTCGAGCTGCTCTCCCGCTGCGAGGAGACGGAGTGGAACGGCGGCCGCGTCCACCGGCTTCCCGGCGGCGTGTATCACCTGATGCGCGGCGAGGTGTACACCATCGAGGGCAAGCGCTTCTTCGCCTTCGGCGGCGGCGAGACGCGCGACCGGCAGATCTATCAGGAGGCCGGAAAGTGGTGGCGCGAGGAGTTCCCCACCATGGAGGAGATGAAGAACGGCGCGCGCCATCTGCAGGACTGCGGCAGGCGCGTCGACTACATCGTGACGCACTGGCCCGCGCCGCGCATGGCGGGCAACCGCGGCGAGCGCAATGCCCTCGACGCGTACTTCGATACGCTCGCGCGCCAGGTGGAGTACAAGCGCTGGTACTTCGGGTACCTCCACAGCGACCGCAAGCGCACGGCGAAAAACTATTCCGTGTTTCAGGAGATCCTGCCCGTCGAGTGACGGGCATACAAAAATGGGGCGGACGCGCCGCCCCCCGTGCGTTTCCGGGAAATCCCGGGGAAGGAGAAGCCTCATGAAGCTCGTGCACACCGCCGACTGGCACCTCGGCAAATATCTGTACGGCCGTTCGCTGCTGCCGGATCAGGCGTATTTCGTGGAGGAGCAGTTCCTCCCGTTCCTCCGGGAGGAGCGCCCCGACCTTGTGATCCTCGCGGGGGACGTCTTCGACCGCGCCGTCGCGCCCGCCCCGGCGCTGCGTCTGTTCGACCGCTTCCTTGCCGAGGTCAGCGGGATGGGGATCCCGCTCGCCGTCATCGCCGGCAACCACGACGGCCCGGACCGCATGGCCGTCGGCGCGTCGCTGCTGCGCGGCAGCGGCGTCTACCTCGCGGGAAGGCCGGAGGAGGCGCTTCAGCCCATCGAGCTGACGCTTGGCGGGCAGGACGTCCGCCTCTTTCTCCTGCCGTACTGCGAGCCGCCCGAGATCCGCGAGCTTCTCGGCGACGCGGAGCTGCGCACCTTCCAGGATGCGTACGCCGCCCTGCTCGCGAAGGCGTCCCCGCTTGCCCGGCCCGACCGGCTCAACCTGCTCGTGACGCACTGCTTCGCGGCGGGAGGCGTCGTCTCCGCGTCGGAAAGCCCCGTCTACGTCGGCGGCTCGGGCGAGGTGTCCCCGGCGGGCTTTGACGCGTTCGACTACACGGCGCTCGGCCATCTCCACGCGCCCCAGCGGGCGGGCGAGAGGGGGCGCTACGCCGGATCGCCGCTCAAATACTCCTTCGACGAGTGGAAGCATGAAAAGAGCGTCGCCGTCGTCTCCTTCGAGGGCAGGGAGCCGCGGGTCTCGCTGCGGTCGTTCCCGCCGCTGCACGATCTGCGCGTCCTGACGGGCAGCTTCGCGGAGCTCCTCGCGCGGGCGAAGGCGGAGCCGTGCGAGGACTACCTGCTCTGCGAGCTCACCGACGACGGCCCCGTCTACCTGCCCGCCGAGCAGCTCCGCCCGTACTGGCCGAACCTGCTGAGCCTCACGAGCCGGTGGCTGACCGGCTCGGGCGCGGGGGAGGAGGACGGCCTGCGCGCGAACCTCGGGCACGGACAGGCGGACGACGCCGCCGTCTTCCGGGAATTTTTGACGCAGATCTGCGCCGTCGAGCCGGATGAGGAGGATGTGGGGCTGTTTCTCGCGGCCCTGCGCGGAGAGGAGGAGGAAGGTTGAAACATCGTAATCAAAGCACCATTCCGAAAAAGGGTAGACAAAACCAGGCCCCCTAAAAGCGAGCCCAAAAGGAAGTTATGCTTAAGGTCTAAGTTGTGGGAGGAGCAGTGACCAGATAACCTTGACGCTGGAGGATGAAGATAGCTTCTTCTACAGAAACTTCACGATGCGCTGGAGGAGGTTCCCCCTTGCGGTAGAGTTCCGGATTGTACGACTCATTCTTCTTGAGCATATTGTAGATAGCTGTAAGGAGCATCCTGGCGATGGCGATAACGGCTTTTTTGTGACCTCGGCGCTTTTTGAGAGCCAGGTAGCGATTACGGACTTCCGGGAACTTCTTAGCTTTTATGGCGGAAAGAGCGCACTGAACAAGCAAAGGCTTGATATAAGCTCCGGCCCGGCTGATTCTGGTAGTTTTCTTCTTCCCGGCACTTTCATTGTTCTGCGGCGTAAGCCCAGCCCAGGAGCAAAGATGCTTCGAGGTGGGGAACACGGACATATCCACTCCAATCTCAGAAATGATACCAATCGCGGCAAAGGATTGGATACCCGGCGCCGTCATAACAAGGCCCAGTTGGGGAAGGTACTTCTCAGCAACAGATAGAATCAGCGATTCCAGATTAAGCTTACACAGTTCAAGGCTGTCCATGTGGGAACGGATGATGCGGAGCTTTTCAGCCTGTTCTTCACACATCTCTCCATCTACGGCGGCAAGCACTTGTTCGTTGGTCGCTTTCATGCCTTTGGTTCGAAAGCCAGAGACATCCGTGATTTTCTCCGTTGGATTTTCCAGAATGCGGGCGGTAATTGCGGAGGCAGCCTTGCCGAATACATCTGAAAATACATCGTCCAGTTTGAAGTTGGAGATGGTCAGACAATTTTGCGCCCGGTTTTT
>CALWIH010000120.1 GCA_944380675.1 uncultured Clostridia bacterium
CGCTTTTTCCTTTGCCTGCACGGCGTGCTGCACAAACAGCTCGCGCACGCCGGGATATTCGCCGAGCCCCTTCCTGACGGGAACGACCTCGACGCCGTCCGATTCCAGCGCCGTTTTCCAGGAATCCCCCTCGCCAAAGATGTCGTTGGCGGCGTGGTCGCCGGCGACAATGAGCAGCGGGGCGAGCGCTGCGCGGCGGACGCCGTCCCGGCGCAGGAGGGCGCGCACGTCCTCCAGACCGGGGTCGCCCTCGACGGTGCCGACGTACCAGCGCGGGCAGCCGAGCAGCGAAAAATACCACGCGAGCGCGGCGTAGGAGGCGTTCGCATAATGGTCGGTGCCGTGGCCGACGAGGACGACAGCCTCCCCCTCCCCGGGGGCCGGCAGCCCCTCGCGCAGGGCGGCGGCGAGGGCGCGGTAGTCCTCCCCCGCCGTCAGGAGCGGCTTCCCGACGGCAAAGTGCCGGAAGCAGCCCTCGTACCGCGCGAGCTGCGCGAGCATCTCCTCGTTTTCGTAGCCGTTCATAACGTGCGTCGGCTGGACGACAACCTCCTCGATGCCGTCGCGGACGAGGCTCTCCATCGCCTCGGCAACGGTGTCGACGTGCATCCCGTCGCGCTCCGCGAGCCTGCGGATGATCATGCGGCTCGTAAAGGCGCGGCGCACCTCCCAGCCGGCAAAGCGCCGCCGCAAGGCGTCCTCAATCGCCCCGATTGTTATTTCTCTCGTCTCGCGGTAGCTCGTCCCGAAGCTGACCGCCAGAACCGCCCGTTTCATGGCTCTCTCCCCTTTTTCGCGTCGTTCTTTTTATCATAGCCGATCCGGCGGCAAATTACCAGACCCAAAATCCGTCAGGAGGCGCGGCGGCGTCCCGAGAGGAAGCCGAGAAGGAAGGTCACGGCGAAGATGACGGCGGCTACGAGCACGATCGTGCCGCCCGCCGCGGTGCCGAGGTAGTACGAGAGGATGAGGCCCGTCACGCCGGAGAACATCGAGATGCAGACGCTCCACGCGTGGTACGAGCGCATACCGCGCGCCACGTTGCGCGCCGAGGCGGCGGGCAGGACGAGCAGCGAATTGATGATGAGAACGCCGACCCATTTGATGGACACGGTGACGAGCACGGCGACGAGAATGACGAAAACCTTCTGCACCGCGCCCTCGCGGATATTCTTGCTCGCGGCGAGGTCGGCGTTGACGCTCGCCACGAGGAAGCGGTTGAAGAACAGCCCCCAGACGAGCAGGACGGCGAGGAGCAGGACGGCAAGCAGGGCAATCTCCTCCGGCTGCACGGTGAGAATGTCGCCGATGAGGTAGCCGGAATACTTCGCGAAGCCGCCGCTCGCGGAGAGCAGCACCACGCCGAGTGCGAGGCCGGTGCTCGAGAAGACGCCGATGATCGTGTCCGTCGACGAGACGCCGGAGCCGATCACCGCCGAGATGGCGACGGCAAAGAGCAGCGCGAAGCCGAGCATCGAGAGCATATAGTTGTCGACGCCCATCAGCACGCCGATGGCGATGCCCGTAAGGGCGGAATGGCCGAGCGCGTCGGAGAAGAAGCTCATCCGGTTGTTCACAATCATCGTGCCGACGAGACCGAACAGCGGCGTGATGAGCAGCACGGCGATAAAGGCGTTCTTCATGAAATTGAATTCCGTCCACTCGAACGGAAGCAGCACGTCGATGACGGCATACAGAATTTCCACGCTCAGTCCCTCCTCTCTTCCGGCGCGGGCAGGCCGAAGGTCTCCCGCACCTCGCGCGACGCCATGACCTCGGAGACCTCGCCGCTGACGAGGATCGTCCTGTCGAGCAGGGCGGCGCTCGTCGCGTATTTCAGAACGTGCGTCAGATCGTGCGAGACGAGAATCACCGGCATATGATACCGCACGCGCAGCGCACAGACGAGCTCATAGAAGACCTCGATGCCGCGGCGGTCGACGGCGGAGACGGGCTCGTCGAGCAGGAGCAGGTCGGGCATCGGCTCGAGCGCGAACGCGAGCAGGACGCGCTGCAGCTCGCCGCCCGAGAGATTGCCGAGCTTCTTGTCGAGGAGCTCGGCGCGCGCTCCCGCCCGCTCAAGCATGGCGGCGGCGCGCTCGCGCTGCTTTTTCCGCTGGCCGAGCCAGACGGGAAACGGCGAGAGGTTTGCGCAGAGCAGGTCGCCGACGGACATCGGCGAGGAATGGTCGAACACAAGGTTCTGCGGGGCGTAGCCAATCCGCGGCTTCTCGACGCGCTCGCCCTTGTGGCTCGTGAACTGTATTTCGCCCGTGTACGGGATCCGCCCGAGCAGCGCCTTGAGCAGCGTCGTCTTGCCCGCGCCGTTCCTGCCGATCAGCGCCATAATTTCCCCGTGGCGCACGTTCAGGTTGACGTCGTACAGGATGACGCCGTCCTTTTTCTTCACGCCGAGATCGCGGATGCGCACGCTGCACTTGCAGTCGACGCAGTTGCAGCCGGCAGCGGCGCAGTTCGAGCAGTCCTCGCCGCAGACGTGCTGATGCTGTTCTGTCATGTTGTTCCTCCTCACGAAAGCGCCTGTACCAGCGTTTCCATATTCTGTTCCATCGCGTCGAGATACGCGTTCTTGTCGTCCGGCCCGGTGGTGACCGGGTCGAGCGTATAAACCACGGCTCCGCTCTCCGCCGCGATGATGTCGGCGGCGCTCTCCGGGTACTGCGGCTCCGCGAAGACGGCGGCGACGCCGGCCTCCTCCACGAGGCGGATCGTCTCGGCGAGCTCGCGGGCGCTCGGCTGGCTGTCCGGCTCACGGTTGACGACCTTAACGATGTGCAGGTCAAACTCCTCCGCAAAGTACGGGAACGCCTCGTGGAACGTCACAATGTTCCGGTTCGGCAGCGGATCGATTGCCTCGTGCATCTCGCCGCGCAGCGCCTCGAGCTTTTCCACATATGCCCGCGTGTTCTCCTCGTACAGAGCGGCGTTCGCCGGGTCGGCCTCCGCGAGGCCCTCGCAGAGGTTTTCCACCTGCAGAATGCAGTCCGAAATGCTCACCCAGATGTGCGGGTTCAGATCGCCGTGGTCGTGATCGTCCCCCTCCTCGTGGACGTGCTCCTCGCCCGTCCCGCTCTCGAGGAGCGTGATGCCGACGCTCGTGTCGACAACCGTCAGCGCGGGCAGCTGCTCGACGACCTTGTCGAGAAAGCTTTCCATCCCCGCGCCGTTGACGACGAAGACGTCCGCCGTCTCGAGATTTTTCATGTCCTTCGTCTGGAGCTGGTAATCGTGCAGGCAGCCCGTCTGCTGGCCCGCCATGTTGTCCACCTCGACGCCGGGGACGCCGTCTGTCACGTTCAGCGCCATCACATACATAGGATAAAAGGAAGTCACCACCCGGAATGCCGGCTCCTCCCCGCGGGGCGTGACCGCGCAGCCCGAAGGCAGCGCGAGACACAAGGAGAGCAGCAAAGCGGCGGCGCGCCGAAATCTCATGCGTTCACAGCCTTTCCGTATTCGCAGCATTAAATGCGAATGATTTGCATTTCCGATTGTACTCCGGGGAACGCGCCTTGTCAAGCGAGGTGAAAAAAGCCGGAAGAAGAATTTTTTACCGCCTGACTTTCATATTATTTATTCTCAAAAAGCAATAATCCCGCCAAAACGGCGGCGTTGCGCGGTTCCCCACGGGAAACAAATGAATTCCCGAGACGATTTTCCTTCAAAAACTTGTAAATTTGCGTCGCTTCTCCTTGACTTTAGTGAACTAAAGCAATATAATAGATCACATACGTTTTTCCCTGTCAGAAAAACGGGGAGTATTGAATTGGAGGTAAGCACTCAAATGAATCGCGTTTACAATTTTTCCGCCGGTCCTTCCATGCTGCCGGAGTCCGTTCTGCGCCGCGCGGCCGACGAAATGCTTGATTATCACGGCTGCGGCCAGTCCGTGATGGAGATGTCTCACCGCTCCAAGGTGTACCAGGGAATCATCGACTCCGCGGAGAGCCTTCTGCGCGAGGTGATGGGAATCCCGGACAACTACAAGGTTCTGTTCCTGCAGGGCGGCGCTTCCTCGCAGTTCGCCATGATCCCGATGAACCTGATGACGAAGAGCGGCAAGGCCGACTTCGTGCTGACGGGCCAGTGGGCGACGAAGGCGTTCCAGGAGGCCTCCCGCTACGGCGAGGCGAAGGCTGTGGCGTCCTCGAAGGATAAGACGTTCTCCTACATTCCCGAGCTTGATCCGTCCACGTTCACGAAGGACGCGGACTACTTCCATATCTGCCTGAACAACACCATCTACGGCACCCGCTTCACGAAGCTGCCGGAGACGGGCAATGTGCCGCTCGTGGCGGACATTTCCTCCTGCATCCTCTCCGAGCCGATCGACGTGAGCCGCTTCGCGCTGCTCTACGCGGGCGCGCAGAAGAACATGGCTCCCGCGGGACTGACGGTCGTCATCATCCGCGAGGACATGATCGGCGAGCCGATGGACATCACCCCGACGATGTTCCAGTACAAGATCCACGCGGACAACGGCTCGATGTACAACACCCCGCCGTGCTACAACATCTACATGGCCGGCCTCGTCCTCGAGTGGATCCGCGACGAGATCGGCGGCCTCGAGAAGATGAAGGAGATTAACGAGAAGAAGGCCGGGATGCTCTACTCCTTCCTCGACAATTCCAAGCTCTTCCGCGGCACCGTCGTGCCGAAGGATCGCTCGCTGATGAACGTTCCGTTCGTCACGGGCAGCGACGAGCTCGACGCGAAGTTCGTCAAGGCCGCGACCGAGGCGGGCTTTGTCAACCTGAAGGGGCACCGCTCCGTGGGCGGTATGCGCGCTTCGATTTACAACGCCATGCCGGTCGAGGGCGTCGAGAAGCTCGTCGCCTTCATGGCCAACTTTGAAAAGGAGAATGGGTGATTGCCATGTACCAGATTCAGTGCCTGAATAAGATTTCGGAGGTCGGCACCTCCTGCTTCGGCGAGGGCTACGTCTGCGGGACGGACGTCCAGAACCCCGACGCCATTCTTGTGCGCTCCGCCGCCATGCACGACATGGCGTTCAATCCCGAGCTGCTCGCCATCGCGCGTGCCGGCGCGGGCGTCAACAACATTCCGCTCGACAGATGCAGCGAAGAGGGCATCGTCGTCTTCAACACGCCGGGCGCGAACGCGAACGCCGTGAAGGAGCTCGTCCTCGCCGCGATGCTGCTGTCCTCGCGCAAAATCGTCGACGGCATCGAGTGGACGAAGACGCTCAAGGGCCAGGGCGACCAGATTTCGAAGCTCGTCGAAAAGGGCAAGGGCCAGTTCGTCGGCCCGGAGCTGAGCGGCAAGGCGCTCGGCATCGTCGGCCTCGGCGCGATCGGCGTCCTCGTGAGCGCCGCCGCCATCAGCCTCGGCATGGAGGTCTACGGCTACGATCCGTTCCTCTCCGTCGAGACGGCCTGGCGTCTCTCGAGCGCGGTTCACCACGCGAAGACGCTTGACGAAATCTACGCGAAGTGCGATTACATCACCCTGCACGTCCCGCTCACGCCCGACACGCGCGAGATGATCAACGCCGAGAGCATCGCGAAGATGAAGGACGGCGTGCGCATCATGAACTTCGCGCGCGGCGATCTCGCGAACAGCGCGGACGTCGCCGCCGCCCTCGAGTCCGGCAAGATGGCCGCGTACGCGACCGACTTCGCGGACGAGACGATCCTCGCGGCGAAGAACACCATCGCGATGCCGCACCTCGGCGCCTCCACCCCGGAGAGCGAGGACAACTGCGCCAGAATGGCCGCCCTCGAGCTTATCGATTTCCTCGAGAACGGCAACATCCGCAATTCCGTTAACCTGCCCGCGGTGTCCATGCCGCGCGAGGGAAGCCGCATCTGCATCGTGCACCGCAACCTGCCGAACACGATCAGCCGCTTCTCCGGCGTGCTCGGCCAGTTCCACGTCAACATTGAGAACATGGCGAGCAAGTCGCGCAAGGATTACGCCTACACCATCCTCGACGTCACCGGCGAGGTCGACGACGCCGTCGCGGAGTCCCTCGCGAAGGGCATCGACGCGCTCGACGAGGTCATCCGCGTCCGCGTGATCCAGTAACAATTTTCATTCTGATAGGCAAACGGCGGATCCCGAGCCGGGATCCGCTGTTTTTCGTCTTCTGAGCGCTCTCCTCGCCGGATTCCGCGCCTTTTTTGATTGACAAACCTCCCATAGAGTGGTAGACTTATTTTATATGTATGGGCAATGAAGATGCGTGAGTACGGAAAGCAACGCGAACAAGAGACGGAGCGCCGCCGGCTGCAAGCGTTCCGCGCGGACCTTCCGGAAGTTTCAGCATGGGAGCCCTTCGGCGAAAAGCGCCTTTGCGCGGTAAGCCGGATGCTTGTGCGGCAGTACAGCAGCACGCAAACGAGCGCAGGGTGTGATTTCGTCACGCCCTGAATAAGGGTGGTACCGCGATGCAATCCATCGTCCCTTGTCGCCTGGACAGGGGGCGGTGTTTTTTTATGGAAAAAAGCCCTCTGCACGGCTACCCCGTTTGAAACAGGAAAGGAGAATGGACATGAAAGACAAAATCAACGGCATTTTGTCCGAGGCAGAGATCAAAATTGCCGCCGCGGCCAGCGAAGGCGAGCTGCAGAACGTGAAGAGCGCCTTCACCGGCAAGCAGGGCTCCCTGACGCTGCTGATGAAGGAGATGCCGAAGCTCGATCCCGCGCTGCGTCCCGAGATGGGCAAGCTCCTCAACCTCGCCAAGAACCGGGTCACGGAGCTCATCGACGAAAAGCGGATGGAGCTCAAGCTCAAGGCCTCCGAGGTCTCCCCGGATTTCGACTGCTCCGTGCCGGGCCTTCTGCCGCCGGGCGGCGCGCTGCACCCGATCACGCAGATGTGCTACGACCTGAACGACACCTTCCGCTCGATGGGCTTCGAGATCTTCCAGGAGGACGACATCACAAGCGAGCTTTACGCGTTTGACAAGCTCAACTTCCCGCCGAACCATCCCGCCCGCGAGAGCATGGACACCTACTGGCTCGAAGGCCACAGCACCGGCTCGACCAACGAAAAGCTGTGCCTGCGCCCGCACCTCACGGGCGGCAGCGTGCGCTATATGCAGACGCACAAGCCCCCCTTCCGCTTCGTGTACCCGGGCCGCGTGTACCGCAACGAGACGACGGACGCGCACCACGAGCGCGCCTTCTTCCAGTACGAGGCGCTGATCGTCGACAAGGACATCACCTTCACCTCCGGCAAGGTCATGATCAAGGCCATCCTGAGCAAGGTGTTCGGCACCGACGTGCCGGTGCG
>CALWIH010000121.1 GCA_944380675.1 uncultured Clostridia bacterium
CTGTTTCAAAAACTCAGGGGACAGGGCTTAGGTTGGCGTTGACTTTTTGCTACCTGCATTCCACTTCTTGCTCCTTTTTGTTCAACTTTTTTGCGTCACCCCCTCTTGACTTAATACCATTGGACTAAAATTTTCACAGGTCGATTTACAAAGCAGCAGTTTTGCCTTATAATAAAAAATGCATATACTTCCGTTCAGGCGTTTTCTTGAGCCAGCTCCCGCACGGGAGAAATTAAAATGGAGGGATCATTCGTTATGATGGAGATCGACTGGAAACAATTTAAAAGCGGCACAGATATCCGCGGCGTCGCCGTCGAGGGCGTGCCGGGGCAGGAGATGAATCTCACGAGCGAAGCCGTCCGCCGGATGGCGGCGGGCTATCTGATTTGGCTTTCCGAGCATACCGGCAAGCCGGCCTCGGAGCTGACGGTCGCCGTCGGCCATGACTCGCGCATCTCCGCCGACCGGATCCAGAAGGCGGTCGTCGACGCGATGCTGTCCGCCGGCGTGCGCGTGCTCGTCTGCGGCCTCGCTTCCACACCGAGTATGTTCATGATCACCGTCGACTGGGGCTGCGACGGCTCGGTGCAGATCACGGCGAGCCACCACCCCTATTACCGCAACGGCCTGAAGTTCTTCACGAAGGACGGCGGTCTCGACGGCTCCGATATTGAAAAGATTCTCGCCTACGCGGCGGAAAACAAGGCGCCCGCCTACGGCAAGGGCGTCGCGGAGATGGCAGACTATATGTCCCGCTACTCCGAGATCCTCCGCGAGAAGATCAAGGAGGGCGTGAACGCCGAGGACTTCGAGCATCCGCTTCAGGGCTTCCACATCGTCGTCGACGCCGGCAACGGCGCGGGCGGCTTCTACGCGACCGACGTCCTCGCCCCGCTCGGCGCGGACATTTCCGGCAGCCAGTTCCTCGAGCCGGACGGGATGTTCCCGAACCATATCCCGAATCCGGAGAACGAGACGGCGATGGAGTCCGTCTGCCGCGCGACCGTGCGCGCAAAGGCCGACCTCGGCGTCATCTTCGACACCGACGTCGACCGCGGCGGCGCCGTCGATTCGAAGGGGGACGAGCTCAACCGCAACCGCCTCGTCGCGATCGCGAGCGCCATCGCGCTCGAGGGCAACGAGGGCGGCACCATCGTGACCGACTCCATCACCTCGAGCGGTCTCAAGGAGTACATCGAGAAGACGCTCGGCGGCCGTCATCACCGCTTCAAGCGCGGCTACCGCAACGTCATCAACGAGGCGCTGCGCCTCAACGCCGAGGGCGTCAACTGCCCGCTGGCGATTGAGACGTCCGGCCACGCCGCCCTGCGCGAGAACTATTTCCTCGACGACGGCGCGTATCTCGTCACGAAGATCATCATCAAGATGGCCAACCTCCGCCGCGAGGGCAAGAGCCTCGAGACGATGCTCGAGTCCCTGCGCGAGCCCGTGGAGGCGCTCGAGATCCGGATGCCGATTCAGGAGGCCGACTTCCGCGCCTGCGGCGAGGCCGTCATCGCCGGTCTCGAGGCGTGGGCGAAGGAGCACGGCTGGGAGATCGCGCCCGACAACCGCGAGGGCATCCGCGTCTCGTTCGGC
The DNA here is from genome assembly GCA_944380675.1 of uncultured Clostridia bacterium. GTDB lineage: Bacteria > Bacillota > Clostridia > Oscillospirales > Acutalibacteraceae > Caccousia. The sequence continues at coordinate 1,600 of CALWIH010000121.1, forward strand.
GAGGGCGCCGGAGACGGCTGGTTCCTCCTGCGCCTGAGCGTGCACGATCCCATCATGCCGCTGAACGTCGAGAGCGACGCGGCCGGCGGCGTGCGTGTCATCGTGGAGCAGCTCTGCGAGTACCTCAGGACCTGCTCCGGCCTCGACATCTCTCCCGTCACAAAGTATCTCGGCTGATTGCGCATCCGGCTTATCGGACCGCTCTCCCCGCGCGGGAGGGCGGCCCTTTTCATTCCCCGCCCGGGCGGACGGAGACGGCGCGCAGCCGCACGAGGTGGGCGACGCCGGGAATCGTCGCGCCCTGCTGGCTCGTCGTGGCGGAGGTCAGCGCCCCCGTGCCGACGAACAGGACGTCGCCGAGCCGCCCGGCGAGGAGATCGCCCATCACGGCGGAGCACAGCACCGCCGCCGAGCAGCCGCAGCCCGAGGCGCCGGCGTGGACGTCCTGGCGCTTTCTGTCGTACAGCATCAGCCCGCCGTCGTTGTGCACGGCGGCAATGTCGCAGCCCTCGCGCAGCAGAAGCCCCCGCAGCAGATCGCTGCCGACCGCCCCGAGATCGCCCGTCAGAATGAGGTCGAAGTCCTTCGGCGAGGAGGCGGTGTCCTCAAAGTAGTCGAGGAGGGTGCGGCAGGCGGCGGGCGCCATCGCCGCGCCCATGTTGGCCGGGTCGGCGACGCCGAGGTCGACCATCCTGCCGAAGCACGCCTCCCGCACGACGACCGCCCGCTCCGCCCCGACGGGCGGCTCGCGCGAGAGGATCATCGCGCCGGAGGCCGTGGCCGTCCACTGCGCCGTCGGCGTGCGCTGGCCGCCGTACTCGAGCGGCAGGCGGAACTGCCGCTCCGCCGAGCAGAAGTGCGACGACGTCACCGCCATCGCGCGCCGCGCCGCCCCGGCCTCCACGAAGACGGCGGCCACGGCGAGCGACTGCGCCATCGTCGAGCACGCGCCGTACTGCCCGAGAAAGGGGATCCCAAGGTCGCACAGGCCGAACACGGAGGCGGCGCACTGGTTGAGCAGGTCGCCCGCGAACACGCAGTCGAGCTCGCCGGGCGAAAGTCCCGCCTTGTGCAGCGCGAGGCGAGACGCCTCCGCCTGCAGGCGGCTCTCGGCGCGCTCCCAGTTCTCCGTACCGAGCGTCGTGTCCTCGTGGCACTGATCAAAGAGGCTGCCGAGCGGCCCCTCGAGCTCCTTTTTTCCCGCCGAAACCGCCCAGCCGAGCGCCCACGGGCCGCGCCCGAAGCGCAGCGTATTCCTTCCGATTCTCGTCATCATCCGCTGTTCCCGCCTTCCTTTTTTCTCAAGTATGCCCGCGCTCCGTTTTGAATATGCGGCGGCTCGCTTCGTCGTTTTTAAGACACGAAGCGAGCCGTTTCCCCCGGATTTGACAATTCGCACAGAAAGTATGAATAAATTGTTTCTCAGGAATGAAAACTTTGTGGAAGTAACCGATTGCTTTCTGACCGCGAAATCAGTATAATGAACTTGTCTCAGGACGTGTCCGGCTGCGTGCAGTTCCGGACTTATTTTATTTTTCTGTTACAGGAGGAATGGAACACATGGCAGGGAACAAGAACAGTTCCGCCCCCGCGAAGAAGGACTTCTTCGACCTCGCGGGTCATGGAACCAACGTCAAAACCGAAATCATTGCCGGCATCACGACCTTCCTCGCGATGGCCTACATCCTCGCGGTGAACCCGAGTATGCTCGCGGCGACCGGCATGGATCAGAACGCGGTCTTCGTGGCCACGGCTCTCTCCGCCGCTCTCGCGACCTTCATCATGGGCTTCCTCGCGAACTACCCGGTGGCTCTGGCTTCCGGCATGGGTCTGAACGCCTACTTCACCTACTCGGTCTGCCTTGGCATGGGTCTCGGCGACAACGCCTGGAAGATCGCCCTGACCGCGGTTCTGGTCGAGGGCCTTGTCTTCATCGTTCTCTCGGCGTTCAAATTCCGTGAGAAGATCGTCAATGGCATTCCGGAGAACCTCAAGTACGCCATCACCGCCGGCATCGGCCTGTTCATCACGCTGATCGGCTGCAAGGGCGCGGGCATCGTCGTTTCGGAGCCCTCCACTCTCGTGGAGCTCGGCGACTTCGCTTCCCCGACCGTCGTTCTCGCCCTCATCGGCCTCATCATTCTCGCCGCGCTGCATCATTTCCGCGTCAAGGGCGCGATCCTGATCAGCATTCTGGTCACCTGGGTGCTCGGCATCTTCGCGGAGCTCGGCGGCTGGTATGTCGTCGACGTCGAGAACAGCGTGTTCTCCAACATTCCTTCCTTTGCGAACTACACGCCCTTCCCGTCCATCGCCTCCACCTTCATGCAGTTTGACTTCGGCTTCGTGGGCACCAACTTCATCGACTTCCTCGTGGTTGTGTTCGCCTTCCTGTTTGTCGACCTGTTTGACACCGTCGGCACGCTCGTCGGCGTCGCTTCGAAGGGCAACCTCCTCGACAAGGACGGCAAGCTTCCCCGCGTGGGCAGAGCTCTGATGGCTGACGCCATCGGCACCGTGGCGGGCGCCTGCCTCGGCACCTCGACCGTCACCAGCTACGTTGAGTCCTCCGCGGGCGTTTCCGAGGGCGGCCGCACCGGCCTGACGGCTGTCGTCGCCGGCGTGCTCTTCCTCATCGCCATCCCGCTCTACCCGATCTTCACCGCGATTCAGGGCTTCGCCACCGCGCCGGCCCTCATCTTCGTCGGCCTCCTCATGATGAGCAGCGTGCTCAAGGTGAAGTTCGACGGCGACATTGCCGACGCTGTCGGCGCGTTCCTCGCCATCTTCATGATGCCCTTCACCTACTCCATCGCGAACGGCATTATGTTCGGTATGCTGGCCTGGGTTATCCTCAAGCTCCTCACCGGCAAGGCCAAGGACATCTCCCCCATCATGTACGGCATCGGCATTCTCTTCGTCATTCGCATCGTGACGCTCATTCTCCACGTTGCGGGCTAACCGTTACGGAAAGCCTTTTGCCCCCTCCGCGGCTTTGCGCCGCGGAGGGGCTTTTTCTTTCCCTTCGCCCGCGCGAAAACGCCCCTTGACTTTGAGTGCACTCCAAGGAGTAGAATAAGGAAGATGGAACATCGGGCGGGCGCAGAGCCGCGGAAGGCTCCGCGCGCCTGCCGGGAAAAGGAGAGAAAAGGATGATTTACAAGGCGTTTCAGGATTTGCAGCTTTCCGCCCTCGGCATGGGCTCGATGCGTCTGCCTGTGATTGGCGGGGACGACACGCGCGTCGACGAGGAGCAGGTCAAAAAAATGGTCGCCCTCGCCATTGAGGGCGGCGTCAACTACTTTGACACCGCGTGGGGCTATCACGGCGGACAGTCGGAGCTCGCGATGGGCCGCGCGCTCGCCGCGTACCCGCGCGAGAGCTTTTACCTCGCCGACAAGTTCCCCGGCTACGACCTGTCCAACATGGACAAGGTCGAGGAGATCTTTGAAAAGCAGCTCGAGAAGTGCGGCGTGGACTATTTTGACTTCTACCTTGTCCACAACGTCTGTGAGCTGAACATCGAGCAGTATCTCGACCCTGCGCACCGCATTTACCAATACCTCACGGAACAGAAGAAGAACGGCCGCATCCGCCGCCTCGGCTTCTCCGCCCACGGCTCGCGCGCGGTGATCGAGCGCTTCCTCGCCGTCTACGGGGACGCGATGGAGTTCGGCCAGCTGCAGGTCAACTACCTCGACTGGAACTTCCAGGACGCGAAGGACAAGGTCGAGCTTCTGCGCTCGCGCGGCCTGCCCGTGTGGGTGATGGAGCCGGTGCGCGGCGGCTCGCTCGCGTCGCTCAGCCCGGCGGACGAGTCGAAGCTCTTCGCGCTGCGCCCGAACGAGACGATCGCGGCCTGGGCGTTCCGCTTCCTGCAGTCGATCCCCGGCGTGACGGTCGTCCTCTCCGGAATGTCGAACGCGGACCAGCTCGAGCAGAACCTCGCAACCTTCTCCGAGGACAAGCCGCTGAGCGGCGGCGAAATGGAGACGCTCCTCTCCATCGCCGACGCCATGGTGAAAAAGATTGCCCTGCCGTGCACGGCCTGCCGCTACTGCACGAGCCACTGCCCGCAGGGCCTCGACATCCCGCACCTGCTCGCCCTGTACAACGAGCACGCCTACTCGAACGGCGGCTTCATCGCGCCGATGGCCGTCTCCGCGATCGACGAGGACAAGCGCCCGAACGCGTGCATCGGCTGCCGCAGCTGCGAGGCCGTGTGCCCGCAGCAGATCAGGATTTCCGAAGCGATGGCCGGCTTCTCCCGGATGCTCGGCCTCTGAGCGCGCACTTCGCGGCGGTCTCCTGCATAAGGAGGCCGCCGCTTTTTCTGTCTCCGGCAAAATCAGCTAGAGCCATATTCCCCCATTGCGGAGGCAGGCGGGCGGCGGTATACTGAAAGCAGCTCGAAGGAGCGCCGCGCGGCATTTCAGAGAACGGGAGGAGATTCCATGAAAACCGATACGCAGCGGCTGACCGACTGGGTCATCCGCAAAATCAAAGCCGAATACCCCGACGACGTGGCGCTGCTCGTCGCGGTCGAGGGCGCTTCCATCAACGGCGACGGCCACGGCGAGCCGTTCGACTATTTCGTCCCTGCCACGGAACGCGGGAACGGGCTGGCGCAGACCTTCATCATCGGCGGCGTGGGGAACGACCTGTATCCGCGGTCCTGGGAGCGCATGGAGCGCACTGCCTCCCTCGACGACCCGTGCACGCCGTGCCTCGGAAACGCGATAATCCTTTACGCCCGCGCGCCGGAGGACGAGGCGCGCTTCGAGGCGCTGCGGCAAAAGCTGCTCGCCAACCTTGCCGACCCGCGCTTCGTCTACGCCAGGGCGCTCGAACGGCTTGACGAGGCGATGCGGCTTTCCGCGACGATGGAATTCGAGGAGCGTCTGTACCGCGTGCGCGCGATGGCCGGGTTCGCCTGCACCGCGCTGACCGCCGCCGTGGCCTGCCTCAACGGCACCTGGCGGAAGGACTGGCATCACGGGCCGCTTGCGGAGCTTTCGACGTGGGAAGCGCTGCCGGACGGCTTCGCGGAGCTGTACCGCTGCGTGCTCTGCGCAAAGGACGCGCGCGACCTTCGCGGCCTGACGCGGCTGCTCATCGCCTCGACGCGCCGCTTCATCGCCTCGCGCCGCCCGCAGGACGAGCCGGATAAGGCCGCGCCGGACTACCGCGGCCTCGCGGGCTGGTACGAGGAGCTCTGCACCTGGTGGAGACGCCTTGCCTTCTTCTGCGCCTCGGGCGACGCCGACTCCGCGTTCCGCGAAGCGTGCCAGCTGCAGGAGGAGCTTGACGTCGTCCGCGAGGAATTCGGTCTCGGAGAGCTGGATTTGCTCGGCTGCTTTGACGGCGCCGACCTTGCGCCGCTCGCCGCGCGCGCCCGGGCGCTCGAGGAGCAGCTCCTCGCCCTTCTGCGCAGCCACGGCGCCGATCCCTGCGCCTACGGCACGCTTGACGATTTCCTTGCCGCCCGGCAGTAAGCCGCGTCGGGAAAGGCAGGGAAGCGGATGAAATATCGAAACGCCTCCGAAATTCTGCCGGACAGCCTTCTGCGGGAGCTGCAGAAATACGCGTC
>CALWIH010000122.1 GCA_944380675.1 uncultured Clostridia bacterium
GAAATGGCCGCGAGGTAGACGATGGTGCCCCAGCCGGCCTCCTTCCAGATGTCGCTCGCGACGAGGATGGTGCGGAAGCACGACGGATCCTGCAGGAAGGCGTGCTTTTCGCCGCCGAACAGCTCAATCAGGTAATTCAGCGCGCCGCTCGAGGGCGAGAGCAGGTTGATGATCATGCCGGACAGGACGACCCAGGAAATGAAGTGGGGCAGATACAGGATCGTCTGCGAGGCCTTTTTGAACCGCTGAAGCTTGACCTCGTTGATCAGCACCGCCAGCAGAATCGGGGCCGGAAAGCCCCACGCGAGCCGCAGCAGGCTGATGATCAGAGAGTTGCTGAACACCTTGAGGAAATTTTCCGAGGTAAAGAGATACTCGAAGTTCTTCCATCCGACCCAGGGGCTCCCCGAAAAGCTGAGCACCGGGCTGTACTCCTGGAACGCGATGGACACGCCGTACATCGGCGCGTAGCAAAAGACAAGAAAGAATATCAGACCGGGAACCAGAAACAGATACAGCCAGAAGTTCCGCTTCCAATAGCCTCGCGGAAGCTTCGCCGCTTTTGCACGCATTGTTCGTCTCCTCCTTCTCCTGTTTTTCAAAGCGCTTTTGCAAATGCGTTTGTTTTTGACAGTTTCAGTATACCAAGGGGAGATTCTTTGTGCAATTCGCTATCTTATCCTTTTCCTGTCAGTTTCTTATCCTGCGCTTTGCCGAAACGGAGCGCGCGGCTGCGCGAATTTACAATATCGGAGGGGGAGTGTAAAATCGCGTCATCGGGAAAAAGGGCATGAAAAACGCGCGCCCGGAAACACCGGGCGCGCGCTGTCTCGCCATATGATTTTACACCGGGACGGAGCGATCCGCCGCGTAAACGGCCTCGATGTTCGCCGTGGGGACGTCGCCCTCGAAGCCCTGACTCGCCATCAGAATGTAGCCGTTCGTCCGGCCAAGCGTGCGAAGGAAGCGATCCGTCTCGGCGGCCACCTCTTCCGGCGTGCCGTGCGGCAGGATATCCTGCGTATCGATGCCGCCGTGGAAGGTGATCCGGCCGCCGTACTTTTGAAGAAGGTGGTCGGCCTCAAGCCCTTTGACCTTTTGCAGCGGCTCGAGCGCGTCGACGCCGCACTCGATCAGATCCTCGATGACGTGCTCAACCGCGCCGCAGGAGTGCTGCTGGTAGAACGCGCCGTATGAATGCGCGAGGCCGACGAGCTTCTTCGTGTTCTCCTTGAAGAATTCGCGCCACATCTCCACGCTGAACAGCATCGAGATCTGCGTGCCGTAGTCGTCGTGCGGGCGCAGCACGTCGATCTTCCCGCCGCCCGCCTCGAAGCAGCGGCGGTAGTATTCGAGCTCAAACTCGACCATCCTGTCGAGGATGCGCTTCGCGACCTCCGGCTCCTCGACCATGAGGATGAAGAACTCCTCCATGGAAATGAGGTAGGTGACGATCTGGAACGGCCCCTCGTGGCCGATGATGATCGCCTTGTCGGGGTGCTTCGCAATCGTCTCGCCGATGGCGGAATAGTCGAACCAGTCCGGGTCGGGCCAATGGTACGCGTCGACCTCCTCGACCGTTTCGACGCCCGAAAGAGGGAAGTACGTCGTGACGGGATAGGAATCGAGCTCGGTGACATGGACGGTCTGCTCATAGCCCCAGAAGGAGCGGCGGATCTCCCTTCCCTTTTCGTCGATCCGCACGGGCAGCTCCGGCCCGATATAGCGCGGGCCGGCTCCGACGATGTCGATCTGATATTTCTCGAGCAGCTGGTCGTACTCGGTGAAGCCGTACTCCTTCATCAGGCGGCCGGTGACCGTGCCGACGGCCTCGAAGGCGGCGGGGATGCGGTCCGGTCTCTGGCGCTGCATGACAGCGCGCACGCGTTCCTTTGACGTCATAGCGGTGGTGCCTCCTCCACGTTGTTCCTCATGTCTTCCGTCCGGGACGGAGCTTTGTCTTCATTATAGGGGGGCAAGGCGAAATGCGCAATGGCACATTTTTTGCATTTGAGGAACGGTTTTTGCGTTTTTCCCTTTTTCCGGAGAGAAAACAGACTGTGCTTTTCTACAGAACCGGTGAAAACGGATAAAATCGCACTACCCTCCGCGCCGGAGAGTGCGTTTTTCTCCGATGATACGGAAAGATTGTCCTTGTGCATCCCCGGGAAACCTCCTATAATGGGAACAGAGGAAAAGGACGCGTCGGCGTACCTCGACCGCTTCGGCCTCTCCGCGGCGCTCTCCCCTCTCCTCGTCTATCCCTACCGGCTGCGGATCGCGCCGGGAAGCCGCGAGGAGCCGATCCCGCAGGAGGTCGCGGCGAATATTCTCTCCATGCTCTTTGAGCAGCACGGCTTTCCGCTTTCGCCCATCCTCTTTCCCGACGGGGAGGACGGCTGCGAGGTTCTGCTGCTGGCAGAGCCCTCCCTGCCCGACGAAAAGCGCCGGGCGCTTTGCCTTGACACGGCGCACGCCTTCCGCGACGTGTGCGCCGCCGACGCTGTGCTCGAGACCGCCGGCTCCGTGCAGCCGCATCTCGGAGAACGTCTCGCTGCAGCAGGTCGCCGATCAGGTCTTTATCAGCCCGAACTACCTCTCCCGCCTGTTCAAGGAGGAGACGGGGGAAAACTTCAGCGAATTCACGATCCGCGTGAAGATGGAGAAGGCCGCCGAGCTCCTGCGCGACCCGACGTGCCGCGTCTACGAGGTCAACGAGCTCCTCGGCTACCGGAGCCTGCAGCACTTCTACAAGCTTTTCAAGCGCATCTTCGACTGCACGCCGACGGAGTACCGCGAAAAAATCCTCCGCGGCGGGACACAGGAGAGCCATGAAAAAGTATAATTTCCGATACTATTTTAAGAATTACCGCTTCAGCAGCCTCTTTCTCAAGAACTTTCTGACCATTCTCCTCGTTTTGTACCTGCCGCTCTCCCTGACGTGCCTCGGCATCTCGCTGTACTTTCAGGGCGCGTGGTTCGACGAGGTGACAAGCGCGGCGGAGGGCGCCGTCGCGAACGTGCAGGAGATCGTCGACACCGTACAGACAAACGTGATGGCCGCGGCCATCAACACGGCGTCCGACACCTCGGTGAACCGCTTCGTCCTCACCGACGAGTGGGATTTCCCGAGCTATGAGGTGGCGCAGAACATCAAGGGCGTCATGCGGGATCTCGTCGTCTCGTCGGGGGAATACATCGACTCCATCCGACCGGAACGGGTATCTGCTCTCCAATTCGGTCTCCTCGTCCTCGGCGACCTTCTTCGACATGGAATGGCTTCCCTACTGCCTCGAGCAGTCGCAGAGCCTCTCCCAGTGGACGTGGGGGCGCAGCGGCGTCTCCCAGCTCGGCGTGCGGCAGCCCTACATCTCGACGGCGGGCAGCGTCCCCTACTGCCGCTCCTACCTCGACCTCGAGCTCCTGCGCCACGGCGGGGAGTTTTCCGTCGAGTGGGACATCGACGAGTCGCTGCTCGACTGCTTCACGGTGAAGCTCACGCTGCAGCCCATCCTCGAGAACGCCATCAAGTACGGCCTCGACAATCCCGACGAGCCGGGGAAAATCCGCATCCGCCTGTTCGCGCGGGAGGACACGGTCGTCTTCGCCGTCGAGGACAACGGGCGCGGCGCGGACGACGCGCGGATCGCGCAGATGAACGAGAGCCTCGGCGACGTCTCGCCCTTTATCGGCACGCACATCGGCGTGCGGAACGTCCACGAACGGATCGGGCTCGTCTTCGGCAGCGGCTACGGGCTGACCTTCCGCCGCAGCGAATGGGGCGGCGTCGCGGCGTTCATCTCCATCCCCAAAACCATGGAGGCGGAAAAGCCCGCCCCGTGACGCGGGAAAACGCCATCGGAAAACCCGTCCGCGCCGGACAGGCTCCGGCGCGGCAGAATAAAAGAAAGGAAGGATCAGGAATGAAGGAATTGTGGTACGCACGCGAGGCGGACGGCTTCGGTCAGGCTCTGCCGATCGGAAACGGCAGCCTCGGCGCGATGGTATACGGCGGGGTCAGGCGGGAGCGCCTGTCCCTCAACGAGGACACCCTCTGGTCCGGCTATCCCGGCGCGAACGCGCCGCGCGGGACGCACGAGGGCGTCGAGGAGGGCGAAGCGCTGCTGCGCGAGGGACGGGTGAAGGACGCCGAGCGCACCGTCTGGCAGAAGTGCCTCTCCGACTGGTCGGCGGCCTACCAGCCCGCCGGAACGCTGTGGCTTGATTTTCCCGGCGCGGGCGAAGCGTTCTCCTACCGCAGGAGCCTCGATCTCGGGCGCGCCGCCGCGGTGACGGAATACCGCGGCGGCGGCTACGCCGTCCGCCGCGAGGCGTTCTGCTCGTACCCGGACAAGGTGCTCGTCGTGCGCTGCGTCTCGGAGAACCCGGACGCGCGGGCGATCGTCTCCTTCGAGACGCCGCACCCGTCCCGCCCCGCGGAGGCGGACGGCGTCCTCGCGGTGCGCTCCATCGCGCCGGTGTACTCCGCGCCCTCCTACTTCCAGTGCGAAAACCCGGTGGTCTACGACCCGTTCGACGACAACCGCGCGCTGTCGTACGCCGTCACGGTGCTGCCCGTCGCCCTCGACGGCTCGTTTTGCATCGCGGACGGAAAAATTGAGCTCGCGTCGCGCGACTTTCTTCTGCTCGTCTCCGTCGCGACGAACTTTGAGGGCTTCGACCGCCTGCCGCGCGAGAGCGCCGTCGACCCGCTCGCCGTCTGCCTCGATCGCGTCCGCAAGGCCGCCGCGCTCGGCTTCGACGCGCTACGGGAGCGCCACGAGAGCGACTACAGAGCGCTCTTTGACCGCGTCTCCCTCACCCTCGGCGGCGAGGACCGCGCGGAGCTTCCGACGGACGAGCGGCTGCGGGAGAACGAAAAGGATCACGCGGACACGGGGCTCGTCTCGCTGCTGTTCGACTACGGCCGCTATTTGACCATCGCCTCCTCCCGCCCCGGGACGCGGGCGACGAACCTGCAGGGCATCTGGAACGAGGAGCTGCGCGCGCCGTGGAGCTCCAATTATACGATCAACATCAACACAGAGATGAACTACTGGCCCGCCGAGGCGTGCGCGCTGCCCGAGTGCCATGAGCCGCTGTTCGACTTCATCGAGGGACTCGCGAAGAACGGCGCGGAGACGGCCTCGCGCCTGTACCGCTGCCGCGGCTGGTGCTCGCACCACAACAGCGATATCTGGTGCCTCTCGGAGCCCGTCGGCGGGCAGAACCCGTCCCCGGAATCCGTCGGCTGGGCGTACTGGAGCTCGAGCGGGGCGTGGCTCGCCCGCGATCTGTGGCAGCACTACGAGTACACGGGCGATCTCGATTTCCTGCGCCGCCACTGGGAGACGCTGCGCGGGGCCGGGCTTTTCATGCTCGACCGCCTGCAGTCCTCGCCGGACGGCCTTATCACCCCGATGTCGACCTCGCCGGAAAACCGCTACCGCCTGAACGGGGAGGTCTGCTGCCTCTCGGAGAACTGCGCCGTCGACATCGCGATCACGACGGACATCCTCACCGCCTGCATCGGCGCGGCGCGCGTCCTCGGGACGGACGAGGCGCTTGAGGCCTCGATGGAGGAGGCGCTCAGGAGGCTCAAGGGCTACTCCGCCGGCTCGAAGGGGCAGCTCCTCGAATGGAGCGCGGAGTTTGAGGAGCCGGAGCCGCTGCACCGCCACCTCTCCCCGCTCTACGGCGTCTATCCGGGCGAGTCCATCGACGCCTCCTCCCCGGAGCTGCTCGCTGCGTGCGAGCAGCTTATGCGGCTGCGCGGCAACGACGCGACCGGCTGGGGCATCGCGTGGAAGATCAACGTCTGGGCCCGGCTGAAGAACGGCGAGGAGGCGAAGGACTGCCTCGACAAGGCGATGCGCCTCGTGGAGGGCTCCGCCTTCTCGTACGGCGGAGGCGGCGGCCTCTACGCGAATCTCCTCGACGCCCACCCGCCGTTCCAGATTGACGGCAACTTCGGCGTCACCGCCGGTATCGCCGAAATGCTCGTCCGCAGCGGCCCCGACGGCCCGGAGCTTCTCCCCGCCATCCCCGCCGGCTGGAAGAGCGGCAGCGTCCGCGGCCTGCGCGTCAAGGGCGGGAAGAGCGTGTCGTTCTCGTGGGAGGACGGGAAGATTGTTTCCTCCCGCGTCGAATAACCGAGAGACAAGAGAAAAATCCCGCGCATCCCGGAACAGCCCGGGATGCGCGGGATTTTTCCATGTGAGGCGGGAAGCGTTACGCCCCGGAGGCCATGCCGTCCAGCCAGCAAACGACGTGGGAGGCGAAGCCGTGGCAGCAGCTCGCCGTGGGGGAGTCGTGCTCCCAGAGCGTGCCGGTGCGCTCCGCCATCGAGGCGAAGTAGCCGGCGATCTCGCGCCGGAGGCTGCCGAACAGCCCCGCGCGGTACAGAAGCTCCAAACGCAGGTAGTTGCCGATGAACGCGTTGGAGAAAAACACGTCCGGGTGCGCGCCGGTCTGCCTGCGCTGCGGGCCGAAGTCCTCGGTCAGCGTGCGCCACAGTCCGGCGAAGCGGCCGTCCTCCCGCCGCGCCGTGCCGCAGAAGAACGCGTAATACTGGCACGTCTCGGTGCGCTCCGGCTCGACGGAGAGCCTCCCGTCTCTCCGCACGGCGTGGTCGCGGAAGAACGCCCCGTCGAACGACTGGGCGCGGATCGTCTCCTGCATGGCACGGCTTCTCTCCCGCAGCGCCTCGTCTCCGTACAGCGCTCCGGCGCAGTCGAGCATTTTCGCGTACAGCATATTGGACGGATAATTGACGTCCTGCACGAGGTCGTTCGCCTTCGACCACTCGACGAAAACCCAGCTTTCCAGCTTTTCGAGCAGGCCGTCTCCGTTCAGGAAGCGGTCGAAATAGCGGATGAGGCCGTACACTCTCGGGCGGAAGCGGCCGACGAGCTCCCGGTCGCCCGAGCGCTCCAGATACTCGGCGAGCTCGAGCACAAGCCACATCGCCCAGTTCGGGATGAACACGCCGTCCGTGTGGTCGGCTGGATAGCACATCGGCACCATCCCCTCCGGAATGTGCGGGAAGCGCTCCGGGAGCAGGTAATTTTCGAGGAAGCAGCGCTCGATCTCGCTCTTCCCGGTGAGG
>CALWIH010000123.1 GCA_944380675.1 uncultured Clostridia bacterium
CCGCCGCCCCCGCCGCCGCACCGCCCGTACGGCTACCGCCGCGGAGGCTGCCTCGGCTGCTCGGTGGCAGTATTCGGCATGATGGGCGCGATTGCCGCCCTCGCAGCGCTGCTGATTGCCGCGCTGCATTGACAGAAAACCGCCCGGATTCCCAATGGGAGTCCGGGCGGTTTTGCGTCAGAAGCGCAGCAAAATAAGGGAGATGTTGTCGCGCCCTCCCGCGGCGAGCGCGAGGGACAAAAGGCCGTCTGCGGCCTGCCGCGGCAGCCGTTCGCGGAGCAGACACCCGGCGATCGCCGCGTCGGAGACGCCGTCCGTCAGCCCGTCGCTGCACAGGAGAACGTCGTCCCCCGGAAGAAGGACGGCCTCCGCCGTGTGCGGCTCGAGCGTGAATTCCTCCGGGAAGATGCCGAGGTGCTGCGTGAGCTGATGGCGCGCCGGGTGACGGGCCGCCTCCTCCGGCGAAAGAATCCCCGCCTCGACCATCTGCGCCGCCCGCGTGTGGTCGGCGCTCAGGCGGCGGAGCGTTTCCCCGCGCCGGTGGTAGACGCGGCTGTCCCCGAGGTTCGCGCACCAGCAGAAGCCGTCCCACACGGAGATCGCCGCGAGCGTCGTGCCGATGCGCGCGCCGCGCTCCTCCATCAGGCGGCAGATGGCAGCGTTGGCGCGATCGATCGCCGCCCCGGCCCGCCGCGGCAGCTCCCGGGGCGCGATCCCCGCGAGGGAGGAAACGGCAATCGCCGCCGCCTCCCCGCCGAAGCGCTCGCCGCCCATCCCGTCGCAGACGGCGAAGACGCCGCAGTTCGCCTTCCCGGACGCGAAAAGAAGGCCGCTGCCGTCCGCGCCCGAAAGCTGCTTTCCGCAGACGAGAACGGCGTCCTCGTTTCCCGTCCGCACGAGTCCGCGATGGCTGCGCGCCTCATAGCAAAGCTCCATGGCGCTCCTCCTCACAGCCAGCCGCCGTCGCGCAGCTGGCCGACGAGCGCCTCGAGCTGCTGGTAGTAGGCGGGATCGTCGCCGCTTTGGAGCTTTTCGCCCGCCGCCTCATACGCTTCGAGCACGGCGCTGTAGTCGCGCGATTCCTGCGGCTTTTCCTCCTCCTCCGCGATGAGGAGCAGGCCGCGCAGCGCGTGGGGGACGTACGACTGCGGGAAGCCGCTCTCGTAGCCGTCGAGCGTCTCCTTTCCCGCGTCGAACTGCTTCGTCTCGAGCTCGCAGAAGAACAGGCGCACGAGAACAGCCTCGGTGTTCCCGCCGAGGGAGAGCGCCTGCCGGAACGCGTCCGCCGCCTTGCGCAGGCATTCCTCGCCGCCGCCCGCGTGACCGGCCTCGTAGTACAGCCGCCCGAGGAGATCCTGCAGCACGGCGCTGCCGCTCAGGTCGTACCGCACAAGCGCTTCGGCAACCTCGGCCGCCCCCGTCTCTGCGGGCGCGGCGACGGGGGAGCTGCCCGACGCGTCGAGGGCGGCGCATTCGAGGTACGTCTCCGCCAGCGAGCGCACCGCGCGGGTCTGCAGGACGCGCTCCCGCGCCGTCCCGAGGACGGACGAGAAGCCGCTCACCGCCTGCGCGTAGTCGCCCTTCGCGCGGTCGACCTCGGCCTGCACATAGTTGAGCAGCTCGCCGGACGCCCCGGCCTCCCGCATTTCGGCAAGCACCTCGTCCGCCGCCTCCACATCCCCAAGACGGCCGAGCGACACGGCATAGTCGCGCATCGCGTCGACCGTGATGTCGCCGCCCGCCGTGCTCAGGCGGAAGAAGGAGGCCGCCGCCGCGTAGTCCTCCTGCTCGAAATAGGCCGCGCCGAGGATGGCGGCAAGCTCGCTCTGCGTTTTCTCGTCGTACGATTTGCCGAGAGCGAGATCGTCTTCGACGTAGGAGATACACGCTTCCGTCTCCCCGGAGAGATAGAGCGCGTACGCGTAGGAGACGTACGGCGCGGGCTCTTCGGGGCGCAGCGACTGCGCGGCGAGGAATTTCTCCGCCGCCTCCGCGGGCGCGCCGGAGCAGAGCGCCGCGCCCTCCTCCATCAGGGTCAGGTACGTCTGCTCCTGCTCCGCGGCGAGGCGGCTGCCGTTCCACGCGAGGAAGCCTGCCGTCCCCAGGAGGACGGCGCAGAGGACGCCCGCGAGGAGGAGCGCCTTTCCGCGCCGCTTTTCGGGCTTTTCCGCGCCCTCGGAGTCCGCTTTGCGCTCTTTGCCGCCGGATTCGGCGGCTTTTTTCTGCCCGCCGGAGAAAATGCTGACCGTGCCGCCCTCCGCCGCCGCGCCGGTAAAGACGGAAACCGTCCCGCCGTTCCCCGCGCCGGAGAAGACGGAGGCCGTTTTGTCTCCCGGCTCCCCGGACACGGAGGAGGTCTTCTCCTTCTGCGGCCCGCCGAAGACGGAGGCCGTGCCGCCCTCGTCCCCGGCGGATGCTTCCCGGCTCCGCGAGCCGCCGGAGAGGTACTGGTTTTCGGCGAGGGCGAGCTCGTCGCCGTCGGGATAGATGAGGGACGCGTCCGTCTCGTCGTAGAGGATGGCCTCCAGCTCGGCACGCATCTGGCCGGGACTTGAGTAGCGATCCCTCGGGTCGAACGCGCACGCCTTGAGCAGGATTTCCCCGAGACGGCCTTCCCCGTGCGCCGGGACGGGCAGCGTCTCGCCGCGCATCCGCCGTGCGAGCGATTCCTCGCGCTGCCGGAACGTGATCGGCTCCGGCGGCGGGGGCAGAAACGGCAGGCGGTTGCGGTTGAGCAGGCGGTACAGCACGAGGCCGAGCGAATACAGGTCGACGGAAAAGCCGTACTCGCCGCCGCGGTAGACCTCCGGGGCCATGAAGTTGAACGTGCCCTTCTTCGAGAGGCCGGACACGGTGCGGTCGATCGTGCGGGCGATGCCGAAGTCGCCGAGCTTGAAATCCCCGTTTTCCGAGACGAAAATGTTCTCCGGCTTGACGTCGCGGTGGATGACGTTATATTTCTGGCACAGCTCGAGCGCTTTGCAGACGTCGATGCCGAGGCGGATGACATCGCGGCGCGCGAACGGGTGGGCATACGCATACGGGAGCAGCGGCGTGAGCAGCTCCATGCGGATCAGAATGTCCCAGCCGATTCCCTCCGGGTGCCGGACGACCTCGTGATCCTCGTAGCCGACGACGTTTGCCGTTCCCTTGAGCTTCGCCATGATGGCGAACTCACGCACGACGTCCTCGACGACGCCGTAAAAATACCGCTCCGCCTGCTCGCGCGTCATGCCCTCCTCGAGCGCGGCCTGCACCTCCGCGGGGCTCTGCGGCACGGAGATGACCTTGAGCGCCGCGCGGTACGTCTCGCCGAAGTCCTCGCGCCGCAGCTCGAAGACCTGGCCGAAGCTGCCCTCGCCGAGCCTGTGGTGGACTGTCCAGTTCCCGAACACGACCGCGCCGGGCTGAATCCTTTCCTGCATGGTATTTCCTCCCCCGGCTTACCAGATTTCTTCCGCCGCCGCGTCCGCGGCGTTCGCGTACCGTGAGTTTGATAAGCTCACGAAATCCGTTCCCTCCGCGTAGCTGTTCTCCCAGCTGTGTGTGTCGGGGCCATAGAGATTGTCCTCAGTCTGCGCCTGTGTGGTGAAGACGCCGGTGCGCAGGCTGTCTTTCATCAGGCCGGTTTCCGTCTGCACCTGCGTCTGCGTCCACCGCTCCGGCGTGACAATAATCTCGCCGCGCAGGTACTCCTCCGCGGAGTCCAGGGAGATGGTGCGGGACAGCGTCATCGTCCCGTTCCACTGCCAGCCGGAGCATGGGCAGGAGCCAAAGGCGGAAATGGTCTGGACGCCGAGATCCGAGCCGATGATCTTCTCGTTGGGGTCGCCGTCAAAGTGGGGGTTGACGGGGCCCTCGGTTGTCTGGAGGCGGAGGAAGAAGCCGCTTCCCTCCTCGGGGCGAAGCTCGACGGAGAGGGAGCGGATGTGCTGCTCCAGACCGGCAAGCGCCGGAGCGCCGAATGCGTCTTCGCCGGAAATCACAACTTCGGCAACGTTTACCTTGATCTTATACCCGCTGTATTCCGTCGAAAAGCTGCTCCCGTCCCAGTCGAGCGATCCGAAGATTTCCGTGAGATCCCCATCGGAGAGGGCGGCGTCGAGAAGCTCCTCGGTGAGCGCCTGGTTTTCCGCGGAAAGCTCTTCAAAGGCCGTGTAGCCGTCGCGCTCCTCGAAGGCGGGCGCGCCGTCCGCGGAGGAAGGCTCACTCTCCAAAGCGGAGGACATACTTTCCTCCGCGCCGGACAGCCCGTCGAGCTTTTCCTTCACCGCGTCGGGATTGTCGACGTCGGGCGGGACGCTGGCAAGCAGCTCCTTCGCCTTCTCCGGCTCGCCCGCCGCGACGTACGCGTCGGCGAGGGCGAGGTAGGCGTCGGCGCGCTTCGGGTCAATCTCGATGGCGGCGAGAAACGCGGGAATGGCCTGCTCCCAGTCGCCGTCAGACAGAAAGCGCATACCGAGCTCATACTGCCCTTCCCAGTCGGGGGCGGCGGCGGGCGCGCTGCACGAGGCCGCGCCGAGGCACAGGAAGAGGGCGAGCAGCAGGGAAATGTATCGTTTCATATCGTTGCATCCTTTCGTAGGCGTTTTTCATCAGAGAAAACCTGCTTTCCCTCATGAAAAAAGCCGGGGGAGCAGTCTCCCGCTCCCCCGGAGAGACTCAGAGGAAATTCTCGATGGTGCGCTTGTTGGCGTTCACGTCCTGCATCGCGCTCTCCGCGCGGCGGCGCATGATCTGCCCGTAATTCTCGACGAGCTGCAGGAAATTCGGCAGGGTGTGCTGCCGCAGCTGCGCGTACTTTTCGCTCATGAGCGCCTGCGCGTCGTCGGACCATACCTCCTCGAGCGAGTTCACGATTGCGGTGAGGCGCTCGAGCGAGGCGCTGAGCTCCTCGTGCACCTGCATGACCTCCTGGGATTTCTGCTGCAGAAGGCTGGGGCTTACATAATTCTTGTCGTTTGCCATGGTGGTTCCTCCTTCAAATTGCGTATAATATCAGTCCGGCGCGGGCGTTTGATACGCCGCGCACAGCGCTTCAAAGGTTGTGCGGAGCGCTTCTGCGGCCTGCGGCTCGAGCCTCCCGCTCTCCGAGACCCGGCAGAACGCGCCGTCGAGCGCGAGCGCTCCCTCCTCCCGGCCCGTTTCCCGCAGGACGGCGGCGCGCAGCGGGGCGTACCAGACGGCGAGGCGCGGGGAAGTGAGCTGCCGCAGGCGTTCGTCGAGCGCCCGAAGCTCCCCGGCGGCCTCCTCCTCCTGTCCCAGACGCCGCAGCGCCGTGCTGTGCAGCCACAGCAGGAACGGCGCGAGCGGGGAGCGGTATTGTGCGATCAGATACTCCGTCAGCACGAGCACCGACGGCCAGTCCTCCCGCCGGAGCGCCGCGCAGACGAGCAGCGCGCCGCTTCGGAAATCACGGCGCTCTCCGAACGACTGCGCCCAGGCGGCCTCGTCCCAGCCCTCGGGCAGGGCGGATTTCCGCTGTTCCATCGCGTTCCCTCCTCATTCCTTCTTTCCCTCGAGGTCCTGCTTGACCTCCCGGATGTTCTCAAGCGTTCCCTTGCCGCCCTTGTACACCTTGCCGGGCATGGTGTGCCCGACGTAGGTTTCCAGAAGGTCGCCGTTTCGGATGCCGTCCGCGTATTCGAGGCCCGTCTTGAGGTTATCGAGCTTGTCGAGCGGGTCGGAGCCTGTCTTGAAGCCGGACGCGGCCTCGAAGACCTCGCCGAGCGTCGCCTGTTCCGCCTTCACCGCCGTGCCGAAGGTGAGAAGCTTGTCGGCGCCCATACCGGTCTTCACGCCGCCGTGGATGGCGTCCGTCAAATCGACGACGGCGGCAAGCTCATTGAGCTCCTCGTCGCGCAGGACGTCTGCGAGGCCGCCGAGCTGCGAGGCTTTGCGCGCCTCGTTTTTCCAGTATTCCTTGTCCTCCCCTTCAAAGAAGTAGCTCATTCCCTCGGCGAAAACGGCTGACATATCGCCGCCGGTGGCGTAGATGCCGTTGAGAATGTCGTAGCCGTCGAGCCCGGCCTCCGCCCAGTTCAGCAGGGCGGCGTTTTTGAACAGGGAGCCGACGTCGCAAATCATTCCGAGTCCGTCCATGCCGAGCTCAAAGAGGTACTGCGCCATGTCGCTCTCCGTGATGTTCTGCCACACCTCGCCGATGCCGGGAATATCCGAGATCATCCCGTCCGCCCAGCGGGCGGCGTCGCCGATGCGCTCCCCGGCCCAGCCGGTCACGCTGTCGATGCAGTCGTTCGCCCAGTCGCGGCCCGCGGAGCCGGCCGTTGTGAGCTTGCCGAGCGTGCTCTGCACTACCGCCTGCTTTTCCTCCTCGGAAAGGGAACGCAGGGGGAAGAGGATGCTCAGCTGCTGCTCGATGGAGGCGTGCGCCTTCGTCGCGAGCGCTTCCGGGGAGTTCGGGTCGCGCAGGGCCGCGAGCACGTTGGCGACGGAATATGTGCCGTCCTCGTTCGCCTCGAAGCCGAACGCGTCGGTGAGCTCGTGCGACATCGCGTCGAGCTTCCCGAAAAAGGAGGAGGCGCCCGTCTCCGGAAAGCCGATCGACGCGGCGTCCGCTTCGAGCTGCGCAGCGAGCAGGCGGCTTTCCTCCACGGAGGCCAGATAGCGATCGGACGCCGTCTGCAAAAACGCCCGCAGCTGCGCAAGCTCCTCCTGCCGTTTTTGCAGCTTGGTATACAGCTCCTCGACCCGGTCGCCGCACGCGCCCTGCCGGGCGGTCTGAGCGCTCAGATGGAGAAGCGCGTACCGCGCCGATTCGAGCGCCGTGTCGAGCGTGGAGGAGATGCGATCAAGGCCGCGCTGCAGCTGGTTCATGCCCTCGTGGTTCATTTCCTGTGTCATGGCCATCGCGTCCCCTCCCTTCTATTTTTTGCCGCCGAGCAGATCGGCGAACGCCTTTGCCGCGTTCTGCACCGCCGAGGCCGCGCCGGAGGCGATGTCCTCCTTAGCGGAGGACGAGCTCTTTTTCGCCCCGGACGCCGCCTTCGACGCCGCTTCCGCGGCGGAGTTGACGGCGGAGGACGCCTTTTTCTGCGCCGTGGACGGTTTCGCCGCCGTCTGCTTCGCCGCCGCCTGCTTCGCCGCC
>CALWIH010000124.1 GCA_944380675.1 uncultured Clostridia bacterium
CTCGTCGTAATCGTCGGCCTTAATGCCGTAACGGGCCTCGATGTCCTCGGCGGTGAGATCCATCTGCGGCAGATAGGTCTGGCCGTACGCGCTCTTCACCGCGTCGACAATCGAGCTGACCGAGACGGAGGAGGCGGACGCCTGGCTGTCCTGCGAAGCGGAGGAGTCGGCAGCCGGAGCGGACGGAGCCTGCGACGCGGCCTCGGATTCCTCCTCGGCCTCGGAGGATTCGGCCTCGGAGGATTCGGCCTCGGAGGATTCGGCCTCAGAGGACTCGGCCTCAGAGGATTCCGGCTTCGAGGAAGCGGCCTCGGACGAGGTCACGGCGGAGGAAGCGGCCTCGGAAGAGGAGGCGTCGCCGCCGGCGCAGGAGGTAAAGAGGGAGGTGGTCATCGC
This sequence comes from uncultured Clostridia bacterium, assembly GCA_944380675.1. Lineage (GTDB taxonomy): Bacteria > Bacillota > Clostridia > Oscillospirales > Acutalibacteraceae > Caccousia. The sequence goes on from CALWIH010000124.1 coordinate 397, forward strand.
GCAGAGGAGCAGCGCTGCGATAAGCTTCTTTTTCATGGTTACATCGACCCTTTCATTTTCATTTTTTATGTCATATGGTTTCCCGGTGGGGACAAGATAAGAGGTGCCGGCCTTGGCCGGGAGGGAAGGAAAAGGTTTTTGGCACAAAAATTCCGTCTGTGCAATACATTGTAGTAGAGCAACGGCGGAATCCTCCGGCCTGCCGCGCCGGACCGGCGGCGCGTTCCCGGGGACGCGCGGAGGTGTGGGTTCCGACGCTGCCGCTCTCAGCCTTTCGCCAATCGACTCATGCTAGGAGGATTCTGCTATGGATGAAAACAGTTTCGTTTCGACGGGCTGCCCGTCGAATTGCTTCAAGGAAGCGGTCTGCATCGACGCCATGCGCGTTTATGACAGCTGCAGTGAACGGCAACCGCCCGGTTGTCACAAATCCGGGAGGACGCGCAGCCGCACCTCGAGGGTGAAGCCGCCCGGCTCCCGCCGGTACAGAATTTCGGAGACGAGCAGCTTCCAGAGCCTGTTTTCCTCCGCCGGAGACGCGCCGCGCAGGGCGTCGGCAGCCGTCAGAGCAAGGGCGGCTTCGCTGCGGACAGGGGAGAGGCGCGAGAGCTGCTCTCTTAGCTTTTCCTCCTGCTCCTCCAATATGCGGAGCCTTTCCTCATAGCGTTCCGGAGAGTAGACGCCGGACTCCAGAAGCTCGCACAGTCTTTCACGCCGGACAGCGAGCCGTTTTTCGGCGTCGCGCAGGAGCCTTCTGCGCCGCTCCTCGTCCGCGCCTTCGCCCGGGAGAGAGGCCGGGATCCGCGCGAGGAGAGGGAGGAGCGCTTCCCGCAGCGCGGCGGCGGCTTCCTCAAAGCCGCACGAGCGGCAGCAGCCGCGCGTCTCGCAGAGCAGGTAGCCGCCGGGGCGGTTCGGCCTCGGGCGCAGCTGCATGAGACGCCCGCAGCCCGCGCAGCGGATGAGTCCCGCAAACGGGTTGACGAGCTCCCGTTTCCCAGCGGGAGGCCCCGCGTGCGCGTCCAGCCGCTTCTGCGCGAGGGAAAAGAGCGCTTTTGAAACGATGGCCGGATGCTTACCAGGCGCGACCAACCATGCTTCCCTCGGATTCTCCGCCTTGCGGCAGGAGGCGTTCTCTCCGCCCGTGCGCAGAAACCGGCGGCGGTTCCAGACGACCTCCCCCGTGTAAACGGGATTGCGCAGAATCGCGGCGACGGCGCTGCGCGAGAAGGCGGCGCTCCGGCGCGGCTTTGCCCCGCACGCGTTGAGAAAAGCGGCGATGGCGGCGCAGCTCTCGCCGCGGGCGCAGGCGGCGAACATCTCCCGGACGAACGCGGCCTCCTCCTCGACGGCGCGCAGCGTGGGCAGCCTGCCCTCGCGCGTTTTTTCGTAGCCGAAGGGCGCGTTCGCGAGATAGCCGCCCTCGGCCGCCGTTCGCTCGAGCCCGCGCCGCATCCGCTTCTTGATGAGCTTGAGCTCCTTGCGGGCGAAGAAGGTCTGCAGCTCCGTGTAGTCCTCGTCCGCCTCGTCGCGGAGGTCGTACGTCTTCTGCGGCGTGATAATCCGCACGCCCGCCTCCTTGAACGTCTCGAGAATGACGCCCTGCTGGCTCATGGTGCCGCGGCCGAGACGATCGACGTCCATGCACAGCACCGCTTCGCACAGGCCGTTCTTCACGTCGCGGAGAAGCCGCAGCATCTCGGGTCTTGCGTACAGATCCTCGCCGCTGACGACCTCCTCGTACACGCCGCAGATCGTGAGCCGCAGCGCGCGCGCCGTTTCCTCAAGCGCCTCCCGGTGGCGGCGGAGCGTGTCGCCCGCGGAGTCCGCGAGATCCTCCGCCCTTGACTTGCGCAGGTACAAAAAGGTTTTCATACCGCTCCCTCCTTCTGGGAGATAGGTATGAACGGGAGGCGGGGATCTTTCCCGCTCTCCACCGTCAATACCCGCCGGTTCCCGTGATTGTTACACCGGATTTCCGTTTTTTTCAAAAAAACTCCCGCATTTTCCGCTCGGGCGGAAAATGCGGGGGAGAGAGGAGGAATGAAATTGGAGAAAAAGGAAGCGCCGCGCGTCGTTTTGACGCCCCCGCGGGACGAAAGCCGAAAGGAGGAGCTGCTGCGCGCCCTCTCGGAGGAGGCCGCGCGCATGATACAGCGGCGGTTGCAGTGATAAGGATTGTCTGGAAGACCTGCGCGTCTACTTCACGCAGGACAAAAACGATCTGATTGCGAGCGCCACCAGCGTGCATCTGCGCAGTGTGGATGTGATTACCGTCTACCTGGATCTGGAGTCGGTTCCCTTCAACAAGGGCTTTTACTCGGTAGACATGACCTTCTTCTTCGACGTCTGCCTGGACATAGTCACGGCGCCCAGCTCGGCCTCCGTTGTCGTCAACGGCGTCGCGATTTTCCACAAGAAGGTGATCCTGTACGGCGGAGAGGGAAGCGTCAAATCGTTCAGCTCCGACAATGCCTGCGAGGCGATCGATCCCGCCTGCAGCCGCGTGCTGCCGAAGGCGAGCGTGCAGGTCGCGCAGCCGATCGGCCTCGCCGCCTATCTCCGCGACTGCTGCTCGCCGTGTGACGTCTGCTGCCACATTCCCGACGGCATCTGCCGCCGCTACGGCGGCGCCTTCGACGGCAAGTGCCGCCGCGGCGTGTATATCGCCGTCGGCCTGTTCACCATCGTGCAGATTGTGCGCAACGTGCAGATGCTCATTCCGACGTATGACTTCTGTATTCCCGAGAAGGAGTGCTCGTCGCCGAGCTCCGACAGCCCGTGCGATATGTTCAGCCGCATCGATTTCCCGACGGACGAATTCTTCCCGCCGAAGGCGAGCTGCGACCGCTGCTGCGAGAGCTCCTGCTCCTGCTGCCAGAGTACGCAGCCTGTCTCTGGCTGCTCGAGCCGTTCGTCCTGCTCCCGCTGAACACGGCGCAGAATAAAAAGGAGGGCGCATCCATGCCTCGCATGGATGCGCCCTCTCCAATTGCCTGCGATTTTCAGCTCTTGACCGGATTCACGCGGGAGACGACGCAGTTCGAAGCGTCCTCGCCGGTGATGCTGCCGGTAAACTGCACCGAGACCTTCTCGCCGATTTTCAGGCCGTTCGGCAGGTTGGAAAGATCGGTGTCGGGGCCGATGCTGAACGTGATGGAGCCGTCTGTCGTCTTCAGGACGAAGGAGTTCATCGTCGCGTCCTCAATGGTTCCCTTGATCATGCTCTGCAGCGGAATGCCCTCCTCCGAGGAGACGGGCTCCTCCGAGGAAACCGCTTCAGACGAGTCCGCCGCGGAGGACGTCTCCGCCTGCGAAGCGGCCTCGCTCTCCGGCTTCTCGCTTGGCGTCTCGCTCACAACGGCCTCAGACGACGTCTGCGCCTCAGACGAGACAGCCGCGCTGGACGTCGTATCGTTATTTCCGCACGAAGCAAGGAAGGCGAGAGTCGCGCAGACAAGAAGAATCGCCGCGATTTTTTTCACATACTTCCTCATTTTGAATCAACCTCATTTCCGGGACTTCTCCGTCTGGATTGTCCCCCTTTGTTGTGACAATATCCTAGCCCGAACTTGTGAATCCGGTATGAACAAAGAAAAAGATTTTTATAACGCAAAGCGGTCGCTCCCCGGCAATAGGTTTCCCGAGCGGCGGCCTCTTTATCCCGTGTGCGGCGGCCGGGAGATCGGCAAAGCGGAAAAAATACGTCTCGCTGCCGCCGCGCCGTTCATCGGAATAAGCACAAGTCATCGTTTAACAAATTTGTTCAACAAATGACCCTGCACACAATGACCGTGCGGCACTCTGTCAATTCAGAAAAACAAATTTGTTAAATAACGAGAGAGAGGACCGCGGCTCTCCCGTTTTGTGTCTCCCTTCCGAAAATGGGAATCTGGGTTCTGTCTCTCATAACGGGCAGCTTCAAGAAAGCTTGCCGGGTGAAAAGGAGGGAAGCTTTACATATTTGGATCCGCGGAACCGTTCTTCCGGACACGCGTGCTATGCCCGTAAAGTTATAGACCATTACATCAAAAGCCGCCGTTTTCCGCGGCTTCATCCCGTATCAGCGGCGCGCGTCGTGAAATTGGTCCGCGAGCGAGCCGGAAGCCGGGCCGCTCTGTGCCTCGAACGGGTCGAAATCGGGGAAGCGGTACCGCCATTCGTCGTACGCCTCCCGGCTGAGCAGTCCCTTCTCCCGCATGGAGGCCGCCTGCCGCCAGACGGCAAGGAGCTCAAGCAGCTCCTGCGCCTCCTCGCCCTGGCTCGCGTCGACACGCAGCACGAGCTCGCCATCCTGCTCCGAGACGCGCAGTCCCCGCGTGTCCTCGAGGGCGAACAGCGTGTGCAGCAGGCCGACGGGGGAGTCGAGCTCCGGCGCGCTGAGCGCGTGGGGGGAGACCCCGAGCAGCTGCGCGATCGCCCGCGTCAGCTCGGCCTTTGGCTTGCGCACGCCCGTCTCGTACTGCGCGACGCGGACAAGCGCCGTCGCGTCCGAAAAGCCGAGCTCCGCTCCGAGCTGCTTCTGCGTCATGCCGCGCAGGCGGCGGAAAAAGCGAATTCTCTCCCCAATTGCCATCTAGCGATTCCTCCTGTCTGAGACCCGCGTCTCCTCTCTTTGACTATAGCAGACGGCGCGGTAAATGACAAGCGCCATCCCCGGAAGCGGGAAAATCGCCTTGCCAACACGGGGAAAATTCCATATAATGAAGCTGTCCCGGAATTGTGTCCGGACAGGGAGGGGGATAAATATGGAGCAAAGTCTCTGGGAACGTCTTTGGACGAATCGAAGACGGCAGATTTTGACGGCGGCCTGCGTCCTGGGCCTTGTGGTCATCGCGGTTTACATCTGGCTGATTTTCTCCCCGGGGGTGCGGTACCGCGGCGTCTTTCTGTCGCCGCAGGAGGACGGCAGCTATGCCGGCTCTTCGTTGGAATACGCTTACCGCCTTGCCATCGCGCCGGGCAGCGGCGAGACCTCGATTGATTTTACGGTCAACGGCGAAACGCGGACCTATCGCGTTGTCCGCACGCCGCGGGAGAACGGCTCCGGCGAGGAGATTTCCTTTTACCGGGACGGGGAATTCGCCGCGCGCACGGACGCCTGGCCCAATGCCGGCGCGTATTTCCTTGACGTGTACGCGATAGACGGATACGTTTTGGAGACCTTCTCCGAGGGGAACTTCCCGACGTTTTCCCAGCTGTACGAATGGAGCGCCGCGTTTCAGACGGACACGCGCGGCTATCCCGTTTTCCTGCTTCTCTTTTTTCTTGTCCTCGCAGTTCTGATTCTGGACATTGCTTTTCCGAATCTGTTTTTCTATCTTCAGCATGGTCTGGCTGTCGACGGGGGAGAGCCGAGCGGCTTTTACCGGGCCGGGCAGAAGCTGGGCCGCGTTGTCATTGCCATCCTGCTTGTTCTCATCATCTTCTGGACCTTTTACCCGCCCGTTTGACGGGGGCAGCATCAAAAACGGAGGAATCGTAAAATGTATGAATTGATCCAGCTTACCGAGAGGAGCTATCTGATTCAAAGTCCCGCGAGGATTGGCCTCGTCCGCCTCAAGGAAGACGACGTCTGCCTCATCGACAGCGGCAGCGACAAGGACGCCGGCCGGAAGGTGCGCCAAATCCTTGACCGAAACGGCTGGAAGCTCCGGGCCATCTACAACACCCACTCGAACGCCGACCACATCGGCGGAAACAAGTACCTGCAGGCGCAGACGGGCTGCGAGATTTTCGCGCCGGGCATCGAGTGCGCCTTCACGCGCTGGCCGGTGCTCGAGCCGTCCTTCCTCTACGGCGGGTACCCGTTCGGCGAGCTGCGGCACAAATTCCTGCTCGCGCAGGAGAGCGGCGCGCGGGAGCTCACGCCGGACGCTCTTCCCGAGGGCTTCGAGATGATCCCGCTGCCCGGCCATTTCTTCGATATGGTCGGCTACCGCACACCGGACGGCGCCGTCTATCTCGCGGACTGCCTCTCGAGCCGCGAGACGCTGGAAAAATACGGCCTATGCTACATCTATGACGTCGCCGCCTACCTCAAGACGCTGGAACTGGTCAAGACGCTCGAGGCGAAGGTGTTCGTCCCCTCCCACGCGGAGGCGGCGGAGGACATCGCCCCGCTCGCGCAGCTCAACATCGACAAGGTGCACGAGATTGCCGAGGCCATCGTCTCCCTCTGCGCCGAGCCGATCGGCTTTGACAGCCTCCTTCAGCAGGTCTTCGCCCGCTTCGGCCTGACCATGACGTACGAGCAGTACGTCCTCATTGGGAGCACCGTGCGCTCCTATCTCTCCTGGCTCAAGGACACGGGCCGCGTCGACGCCCGGATTGACGACAACAGGCTTCTCTGGGCACGCGTTTCGTAAGCTTGCTTGCCGCAAAAAAATCCCGCCGCTTTCATTTTCTGGTGAAGCGGCGGGATTTTTATGTACGCAGAGTTTTTACTGCTGCGGCGGCAGCTGCTGCGAATCAGACGGCGCGGCGGGCTGCGTCGGCTGCTGCGGAACGAAGGGAGCCTGCTG
>CALWIH010000125.1 GCA_944380675.1 uncultured Clostridia bacterium
CCGTTGTAGACCTCATGCTCCGAGACGGGGTCGAGCGCCGCCGTCGGCTCGTCGAGCACAACGATGGGCGCGTCCTTGTACAGCGCGCGGGCGAGCGCGATCTTCTGCGCCTCGCCGCCGGAGACCTCCACGCCGTCCTCGTCGAGACTGCGGTAGAGCGGCGTATCAAGCCCCTTCTGCATCCGCCGCACGCGCTTCCCGAGTCCGGCCTTTTCGAGGCAGTCCGTCACGCGGGCCGCGTCGTATGCTTCCGCCCCGGCCACGTTCTGCCCCAGAGAGAGGGCGAGGAGCTGGAAGTCCTGAAAGACGACGGAGAACTGGCGCAGGTATTCGTCGCAGTCATAGCGGCGGACATCCTTCCCGCCGAGAAGCACCTCCCCGGCGTCCGGGTCGTACAGGCGGCACAGGAGCTTGACGAGCGTCGTCTTTCCGCTGCCGTTCTTCCCGACCACCGCAATCTTCTTCCCCGGCTCGATGCGCAGGGAGACGTCCGAGAGGGCGGGCGTGCTCGTACCCGGATAGGAGTAGGAGACGCCGCGCAGCTCGATGACGCCGCGCGCATCCTCCGGGGAGACCGGCTCGCCGCCGTTTTCCATCGTGTCGGGCAGGGCGAGCCAGTCGAAGGAGCTTTCCATCCGGCGCGCGTTCATCCGGATCTCGTTCCAGCTTTTGGAAAGCGTCTTGAGGCTTTCCGAAAACCGGTACACGGCCGCGGCGAACAGGACGACGGACCCCGCCGTCAGTGCGCCGTCGAGCGCCCGCAGGACGATGAAAAGGTACGCGCCGCCGAGGAGCAGGCCGGAAAGCGCGCCGTCGAGAATCCCGGCGCGGCAGTCCAGCCGGCTCTCCGCGGCGGCTATCCGGTTCTGCTCGCTTTCCCGCAGTGCGCGGCGGATCATCGGCTGCGCGCCGTAAATGCGGATGTCCTTTCCCTCCCGGTAGGTGACGCCGCGGTTCATCAGGTAATTCGCGCGGCTCGTCTTCGCGTCAAAGCGGTTTTTGAGCTCCTCGCGCTTTCGGCCCGTGCGTGCCTCCGAGCGGACGGAGCAGAAGACAGCCCCCGCGACGAGCGCGGCAAAGACGGGCGTCGACCAGTGCAGCCAGACGTTGCCCTGCGCGAACACAGGTAGCAGCAGCGCAAGCGCGCACACGGATCCGACGACGCCCGCGCAGCACCGCTGGAACTGGGGGATCATGAAGTACGCGCCGCAGCCCCAGTTGTAGTCGTTCTCAATCTTCGAGCGGAGCGCCGCCGCCTCCGGCCCCTCTGCGTGCGCGTAATCCATTTTCATGTTCTTCTCGCAGAATTTCCACTCGACGAGATCGTTGCAGTGTTCCGTGTGCGGCAGGCCACAGCGGTTGAGCTTTCCCATCGCGGCGTTCAGCAGGAAAAGCAGCGCCGCGCCCGTGAGGGCCAGAGCGGCCAGCTCGCCGAAGGCGCGGCTCGCCTCCAGCCCGTCGACAAAGAGGGAGGAGAGGAGGGAGGCGAGCAGCGGAATCAGCGCCTCCAGCGCGCCGAGGCCGAACGCCATCGCGAGCGACTGCGGCTCGCTTTTCCATATTTCGCCGAGGGAGCGCCGAAGGCTGCCCTTTGCGGGCCGTTCCCGGTTCGTTTTCATACCGCCGCCTCCTTCCTGTAATATTGGCTTTGCAGGTCGTACATCTCGCGATAGTCGGCGCATCCGGCCATCAGCTCCTCGTGCGTCCCGCAGGCCTTTACCCGGCCGCCGTCGAGAAAGACAACCCTGTCGCAGAACAGCGTGCTGGCGAGCCGGTGAGAGATGTACACCGCTGTCTTCTCGCCGGAAAGCCCGTGGAACATCTCGTACGTCTCGCTCTCCGCGATGGGGTCGAGCGCCGCTGTCGGCTCGTCGAAGAAGAGCAGCTGCGCGCCCTTGTAGAGAGTGCGCGCCATCAGAAGGCGCTGCCGCTGCCCGCCGGAAAAGCTGACGCCGCCCTCCTCGACGTTCGTCATCCCGGTGTCCATTCCCTTCGGGAGGCGGGAGACGGCGTCCCACAGGCCGGCCTGCCGCAGGCAGCGCTCCACGCGGTCACGGTCGACGCGCTCGTCCGTCATCGCGACGTTCTCCGCCACGGTGAAGGGAAGGACGGTCGCCTCCTGAAACACGGAGGCGATGAGCGCATACAGATCCTCCTTGCGAAAGCTTGCAATGTCCGTGCCGCCCAAGAGGATGCGGCCCGATTCCGGCTTGTAGAAGCCGCAGAGCAGCTTTATGAGCGTCGTCTTTCCCGCGCCGTTGAGGCCGACCAGCGCGATTTTCTCTCCGGCCCGGATGGTCAGGCTGAAATGATCGAGCACGCGGTTTTTACCTCCGTACGAGAAGCAGACGTCCTCAAACGCGATGGAGAGGGGGACGTCCCGCGCGGGCGGCGCGGCGGGCTCTTCCGGCTCCGGCTCGTCCGCGGCGTCGAGGAACGCGCGCATCCTGTCGAGCGGAGGCACGGCCTGCATCACCTGTCCCACGCTGTTGGAAATCTGCGTGACGAGCGACGAGAAGGAGGCCACCGCCCCGCAGGCGAGGACGAATTCCCCCACGGTGATCCTGCCCGAGGACGCGAGGTACAGGAACCAGACGTACGCCGCGCCGTCGCGCAGCAGGGTGGTCGCCGCCTCGGCGAAGGAGGCGTCGAAAAAGCGGCGCTGCACGTCCCGGCGCAGCTGAAAATGCGCGTTGTTGTAGTGCTCGAAGCACGCGCGGATCCAGCCGCCAAGCTCATAGAGGCGGATGTCCTTGCCGTATTTCATGTCGGAGGCGGCGTTTTCCATGTACCCGCGCCGCTTCTGCAGGCGGCTGCGCTCCTGTATGCGGCTGACCTCATACTTCTGCGCGCGCCGCAGCATGAGAAAATTGACGGAGGAGAGCGCGAGAATCAGCAGGAGCATCCACGGCGTCACCGAGAAAATCACGCTCCCGTACAGAACGACGCTGATGACGGCGCTGCCGAGCAGCACGATCCCCTCGGAGAGCAGCGTTGTCGCCGACCACGGCCCCCAGTTGACGCTCATCAGCCGCGCCTGCTCGTATTTCTCCTGCCATTCGGGGCTTTCGGCGTGCTCATAGTCGCAGTCAAGCGTTTTGCAGAACAGCCGGACGCGGTAATAGCTGCGCACGCAGTCAAGCCGCCTCGTCTTCCCGCGGGAGGCCATGCCGCCGAGTCCCTGCGAAACCAGCAGGACGGCGGTCAGCACGGCGAGCGTCATCGTGGCGCTTTCCGCTCCGGCGCGGTTCGTCACGAGCTCCACGCCCGCCTTGGGCAGATAGAGAGCCGCGAACGGCGTCACGACGGTACAGACCGTCTCAATCAGCATGAGCGCCATCAGCTTCCGGTCGCTTTCCCAGATGCCTCTGAGCAGATACCGCACATGGTTCGCGGGGGAGAAGCCCTCGCGCCGTTGATGGGATTTTTGTTTCATCGGTCTCCCTCCCGTTTGGAGAAGTCCGCCTTTTCCGGCAGGCCGAGCGCGGCGAGCGCCTCGTTGAGGGCGCGCAGCCCCGCCTCGTCCACGCCGTCCCACGCGAGCAGCTCCCGGCGGCTGAAGCAGCTCAGCTTCCCGACGAAGCGCAGCCCGTGCTGCCGGAACGCTGCGAGCGTCGCCTCCGGGAGCTTTTCGGCCAGCGCATCGATCGGCAGAAGGCGCGCAGGCTCCTTCGGCGGGAATTCCCGGTCAAATGCCTTGACCTCCTCCGGCGTCACCTCATAGGAGGGCGACTCATAGAATTTTCCGGTGATGCCGTCGAGCGCTCCGGGGAACAGCTCGAGCGCCATCATCGCGTCGGGACTCGAACCGTCGGGAGCCGTGAGGCCGAACGCCGACGCCGGACGGAAGCCGAAGCGCGGGTAATAGTCCGGGTGGCCGAAGATGACGACGGCCCGATACCCGAGACGCGCGGCCTCGCGGATGGAATGGCGCAGCAGCGCCCCGCCGACGCCGTGCCGCTGGAATTGCGGCAGGACGCTCAGCGGCCCGAAGCCGAGAATTTCCGTCTCCCGCCCGTCGGGCGAGACAATTTTCGCCTTCGCGTAAAGGATGTGCCCGACGAGCCTCCTGTCCGCCTCCGCGGCGAGATCCAGCTCCGGCACAAAATCGGGGGACGTCCGCAGCCTGCGCACGATCAGGTGCTCGCCGCTGCAGGTGGGGTTTCCCATGGCGCCCCAGAACGCTTCGCGCGTCAGCGCCTCGACGTCGCGATAGTCTTTTGGCGTTTCTTTTCTGATGATCAAATTCATTTTTTCCAGCCTCCTCGTTCCAGCCGGCGAATCTGCTTTGCGATACTTTTGTTCCTCTGCTGTTTTTCGCGCCGGTACGCGCTCTGATCCTCGCTGTACTGCGCCTCGCGCTGAAGGCTCCGGTAGCTTTCCCACCGATCGGGGGAGAGCGCGCCGCTCTCAAGCGCCGCGCGGACGGCGCAGCCGGGCTCAGAGCCGTGGCGGCAGTCGCGGAAGCGGCACTGGCCGAGCAGCGCTTCCACGTCCGCGAACGTTTCGCCGAGGCCGGTCGAGACGTCCCACATCCCGAGGGCGCGCATTCCGGGCGTGTCAATGACCATCGCGCCGTTCGGGAGCAGGAGCAGCTGCCGATGGGTGGTCGTGTGGCGGCCTCTGTCGTCGTCCTCGCGGATGGAGCCCGTCGTCATGAGCTCCTCGCCCGCCAGCGCATTGACGAGACTCGATTTCCCGACGCCCGAGGAGCCGAGAAAGACGGCTGTCACGCCCGGGCGCAGCAGATCTGAGACCGCGCCGAGTCCTTCGCCCGTCTTCGCGCTGACCGTGAAGACGGGCACGCCGACCGCCGTCTCCTCCGCGAGGCGCACGGCCCGCGCGCGGTCCCCGGCGAGGTCGGCCTTCGTGAGCACGACGGCGGGGGAGGCTCCCGACTGCCACGCCAGCGTCAGATACCGCTCGAGGCGGCGGATGTTGAAGTCGCGGTTGAGCGACTGCAAAAGCAGGACGACGTCAAAGTTCGCGGCGACGGCCTGCTCGCCGCCGTTCGGATCCGGGTCGTGTCGCGAGAAGAAGCTTCTGCGCGGCAGCGTGCGGAGAATCTGGCTGTCGCCGCCCGGCACGGGACGCACGAGGACGAAATCCCCCACAGTCGGGAATTCCTGCCCCTCCACATAGTATTCTCTGGTCTTGAGTCTTCCGAAGCCCTCGCCTTCCTCAGAGACGAGCGCGAACCGCTCCCGGTGCACCGCGGTGATCCGGGCGGGGAGTCCCTGCGCATCCTTCGGCAGGAGCGCGGGAGAAAAGCCGTATTGTTCCAAAAGCAATGCTGTATTCCTCCGTATTTCTGTTTTTCTGATAGTCATTTCCGTTCGTTTTCATAGTACATCGCTCCTTTCAAAAAATCGGCGGGGAAAAATGGGCGCAAAAATGCCGCGGAAAGCAACCCTCACCGGAGTTGCTTTTCCGCGGCGGAAAAGCGGCGTCCCCTGGCAGGTACGCCGCAGGCCGTTCGGCAGCGAATCGCGAAAGGTTACCTTCTCACGGCACAGCAAAGCTCAGGGCACTCGCCCCGCGTTTCCTGCGCCCGATGTTCTGTTTTAAGCGCCGATCCTCTTTTTCATGGCAGTCATCTTGACAGAACCCCTTTCTGTGTCCGCAAAATGCGGAGAATTCCTGTTCATTGTAGCACAGGAAAAAGCAATATGCAATCCCTGCGGAATATTGGCACGAAATTGAACCCTTCGAGAGGAACCTCTGTTCATGATTCTTCTTGAGGCGAACCGAGAAGGATCGTCCTGATGTTCTCGTTGAACTCGTTTTCGCCAATCCTCCCGGCAATCAGCGGCTGAATGACCTCCCGGCTCTCCCGCTGATGCGGCAGCTCCGCGGCCAGCGACGCCGCCCGCCTTTCCTGCCCGCTTTTCAGATACAGAAAGCAGAGAACAGCGCGCATGGTTGCCTTCTGCTTCTCGTTTTGGGAGAGAGGAAGCCCGCGTTCCATCCAGTCGATGGATTCCTCTGTTTTCCCCTGAAGCGCAAGGACGCCCGCAAGTCCGAGCATCATGCCGGGCTTGTTCGGATAGATGAGCAGCGCGCGGCGGTACACCTGCTCGGCTTCCGCATACTCGCCGCGCCGCTGCAGCTCGTTTGCTTTTTCATGAATGCGCCAGCGGGTTTCCTCTGCGCGAATCATATCCATGCCGATAAGCAGGTCGATGCTGGTTTCAAGAATGTTTGCGAGTGCAGGAAGCAGCGTAGGGAACCTCAAACTCCGCCGTGACGTCGGGGGAGACGGAGGAGAAGATCTGCGCCATGCCGAACGCCCACGCATTCTGCGAGACACTTTTCCCGCCGGCCGTTTTGTCGGAGAAGGTGTAGGTGCAGTGGCAGGTGAAGCTCTGCGTGTCGAAGAGCTCGTACTCGTTCATCTGGCGGATCATCTCGATCGTCGCGTCTGTGAGGCGGCGCATGAGCGCGTGCAGCAGCTCCGGTTCGTCGATGAGATTGAAGTAGCAGTTCTCGACGCCGACCCACTGGCTCAGGAAATCCCAGAAGCCGAGGTGCAGGATGGTGCCCCTGAACTTCCACGGCGCGATGCCGGCAAAGAGCTCGTCCGCGATGGCGGCGGCCTCCGCTTCCTCCTGCGGACAGGGCGT